>JAAYPO010000070.1 GCA_012519745.1 Clostridiaceae bacterium
ATGGCTTATCCAACTATAAAAGATTTAGATAAACTGTGGCAATACACTCCTTAAAATAGTCTAAGTTATAGAAATAATACAGTAGTCCACAGTGCTAAAAAAGCATAAATAAAAAATTTTAAGAAAGGAATGTATTGATGTTGAATACGTCATACAAGAAATGTATGTGGCATTTTATCAATGAGTCTAATAATGGTAATGACCTAACTCTATCTCATACTACACAATCATACAAAAACTTTAATATAAATACTCCAGTTCGTTGGAGTAATCTGAAGTGTTTGCTTCTGGCTGCATTTCTATCCATAGTAATGCTTTTTACACTTACCAGTTGTGAAACCGGAGTACCAAAGCTCAGTAAAAACAAACCGGTGAACATAGTTATCTGGCACCATTATCTCGGTGAACAGAAGGTTAGCTTCGATAACCTTGTAGAAGAGTTTAACAACACAGTAGGAGCCGGATCAGGTATTACAGTAAAAGCATATAGTATGGATAACACCGGAGATATCCACACCAAGCTCTTATCTGCCGCAAATCACGAACCAGGAAGTACAGAGTTTCCACAAATGGCGACAGCATATCCTAGCACAGCTTACACCTTATATAAATTGGATAAACTTGTCCCATTAGAGAAATATATGTCAGAAAAAGAGCTTGATGAGTACATCCCCAGTTTTATTGATGAAGGAAAGCTCACTTCAGACAGCGGTACTATGATATTCCCAATAGCTAAATCGACCGAGATCATGTATATCAATTACACATTTTTCAAACAGTTCCTGGACGAATATAACAGCAGCAACCCTCCAACAAAGCTGACTGAAGATATGCTATACACATTTGAAGGGATCC
Organism: Clostridiaceae bacterium; assembly: GCA_012519745.1. Classification (GTDB taxonomy): domain Bacteria; phylum Bacillota; class Clostridia; order Acetivibrionales; family DTU013; genus DTU013. Next base: position 856 of record JAAYPO010000070.1, read on the forward strand.
AGCAAATAGCTGCTGCATATTATGATTGGACTGACTCAAAAACCCCAGAGATTCCAAACGATGGCAAAGCACTTTACGGCTGCGATGCCGCAAGCAACTTTGCGATTATTACATATAAGCAGTTGGGGGATGATTTTTTCATTGTCAATAGTGACAACACAGGCGATATTGATTTACACAGTCCGGCAATGAGGACGTGCTGGGATTCATACTATGCACCTATGGTAAAAGGTTATTATGGTGCTTATAGTTTTTATCGATCCGAGGATGTACAGACAGGTGATTTATTGATGTACACAGGCTCAACTGCAGGTGCTAGTTTTTTCCCGAATACTGTAACTTATTCTGATAATACAAAGCATGATGTCGAACTAAAATCCCTCCCTTACCCCTCATTCAGCAATGGGAAAAAAGTTACTGTACAACAAGGTGCCGGCGTTATATTAGCAAAATCGACACCCGAGAAGGAATATGCATCTGTTTTGTTTCTTAAATGGCTGACTGAGCCAGAACGCAATATTGATTTTGTTTTAAAAACCGGTTACTTTCCCGTTTCGATTAAAGCTCAAGAAATGTTGGAAAATATGCTTTCAGAGGATGAGCTTAGCGGACTTAATGAAAATATTGTAAAAGTTATCGAAACAACACTAAAAATGATGCAAACTCATGAGTTTTATACATATAAGCCTTTTGAAGCCAGCGACGAGATAAGATATTCATTTGAGGATAAGCTGTTATCCTTTACAACTATATCCAGAAATGAATTCCTCGAAAGCTTAGCTGAGTCAAATGACTTTTCTGCATGTGTCGACAAATATATTACAGATCAGCGTTATGACCAGTTCCTGACTGAGGTGAGACATGAAGTCCTCAAAGCAAAGTAAAACCCATGAGAAAGCAAACCTATCACTGATCGATCGATTTTGGCTCTTTCAACTGGTAGTCGTACTGGTGATCCTTGCAAGCATATTTTTGATAGCAGGTTTTTCAGGTGTCATATCAGACTTAGCTGAAAATCCTTATTATCATGTCATTCATGACCTGCAGCATATTGAGTCTGAGATTTCGAATAAATGCCTGACCATCTCAAACACTACTATAGAACTATCTGAAAGAATAAACAAAAGCATCAGCAAGCAGCTGCAGCAAAGCGGTATCAGCCATTCCGAAATAAAACATCACCCCGAACTTATTGAGAGTTTATTATCAAATGAAGTCGAAAAGTCATGTTTTGCCATGGAAAAAGCCGGCGTTACAGGTGCCTTTTTGTTCCTCGATGCTACGGTAAACCCGGCTCTTGATCGCGCAAATGACAGCAAAGCAGGTTTTTATATAGTAAATATGAATCACGACCCCGTCCCATACGAAAGACAACAGCTTTTTATGCTGTACGGACCGGTTAACCTGGCAAGGGAGAATAGCATGCACCTTCACACACAGTGGGAGTTGGAGTTCGACATCTCGCCCGATACAATTAAGCGCCGCCGTGATTTGTTTCGTATGCCCTATGACGCTGCTTTATCCAGCTCCGAAACAAACCCCTATTATCTGGGATATTGGAATCCTCTTTTCAAACCTGCTGACAACACGGATAAGGTCATCTCATATTCTGTACCTCTCATAGACAGCGCAGGAAATCCATATGGCGTTTGCGGCCTTGAAATATCAAAAACAGCTTTCGAGCATATTTTACACCAAAAATCCTCAAGTAAATTTGAGAGAGAGGTGCTTTTATTATCAACGCAGGTAGGTACCGGTATCAGTATGGACAATGCTTTGGTCTATGGAGTGAACTCCTCTTGGTTAATCAATGATGATTCTAAATTCCTCTATGTTTCGCCTCATCCAAAGGACGACAAATTGAATGATTACTATTTTACAAAGCCATCAGCAGACCTCATCCTGGGGTACGACATAAATGTCAGAATTTATCCGAAAAAGTCAATGTTTCATGATACGAAATGGACTCTTGCAATCTTGTTGCCAAAAAGCGACGTCGCTGCAAAATCCGCTCGCCTATACCATATACTATTCATAATGGTATTATTACTTGCTGCAAGTATTGTATTTACTTTTTTCACCAGTAAATATTGCATCAGCCCATTACTCGACGCTATAAAGATGATTAAGACCAATGAAACACAAAGAAAAACGAATATTGCTGAGATAGATGACCTTATTGAATTTTTAAACATGCGGGCAGAACCTGTAAACTCAAGTATTCAATCCAATTTGCAGCCGTCTCTTTCAGTTAAGCCTGATACGCATGCAAACAATGCAGAACTGTCCCCATCAGCGGAGCTTGCTTCGTCCACTGAGCTATCCCCCTCAGCGCACCTTACACCTGAGCAATACAAGAAATTTGAGGATCAGCTGCAAACGTTGTCAAATGCGGAGAGGAGAATCTTTAATCTATATATCGAGGGATATAGTGCTAAGGAGATTTGCAGCATGCTGTATATCAGCATTAATACTCTAAAGACACATAACAGAAGGATATATACAAAAATGAATGTCAGCTCCCGTGTTGAGCTGCTTAAATATTGCAATGAATTGATGGGTAAGATATAATGTACCAATTGCTGCTATAATACCCTATGCCTATATTTTGGTACGTGGGATAACGGATAGTGTCGTGTTACCAATAATAATGTATACTACAGTAAATGACATTTATTACTAGATTGCTCGGAGGTGCATCATGATAGGCAGGTCTGCTGGATTTCAGGAAAAAAGAATGAAAATTTTCGGTGAAGTTGTAAAAATGTATTGGAATGGTCAGCTAAATAGTAACAGTGACCTGAACAAGCTGACCGACCATATCATGGACAAGTTTGGCTTTATTGATGAGGACAAGCCGTTTATAAAGGATCATATAAGGATAGCCATGGGACTGGATCCTAAAGGAAACCAGGATTTCACAGACGAGTTGGATTTGGTTCGTAAATCGACGGCAGTTGGAGAGCCAATAGTTACAAAAATCAACGGTATATGTGAATACTGTGAGCACGAGAATTGTGACAAAATCTGCAAACACGAAGCCCATATATACAGACGCAGTGAAGGGCCGGTAATTGTCAATGACAAATGCCTGAGTTGCGGAGAATGTGTAACTAGTTGTGATTTTGGTGCATTAGCCGACAAAATAGAATTTATTCCTCTGGTAAATATGCTAAAAGATGAAAATACAACAGTATTTGCGGCCGTAGCACCTGCCATAGCAGGACAGTTCGGCGATAATGTTACATTAGGTCAGCTGCGTACAGCCTTTAAGCTCATGGGCTTTGCCGATATGATCGAAGTTGCCATGTTCGCTGACATATTAACGATACGGGAAGCTTTCGAATTCAGCCACCTGGTAAAATCCGAAAAGGATTTTTTCCTGACAAGCTGCTGTTGCCCTGTCTGGTATAATCTTACCAAAAAAGGATTTCCCGACATGTTCAAACATATGTCGCCTTCTGTTTCACCAATGATCGCATCTGGAAGGTTTCTGAAGGAATTGTACAAGGACGCAAAAGTAGTGTTCTTCGCTCCCTGTATAGCAAAAAAATCAGAGATTAATGACCCCGATGTCAAAGGTGCTATCGATTTTGTCATTAATTTCAGGGAATTGGCGGAAATTTTCAGCGCACTTGACATCCATCCAGAACAGCTCCAGGGTGAAGAAAAAGATCAGGCCTCAATGGGGGGGCGTTTGTATGCCAGGACAGGCGGTGTTAGCTTTTCAGTAAAAACAGTCGTAAACAGGCTGGAACCAAGAAGAGTAATAAAATTAAAGTCAAAAAAAATCGACGGAGTCAAAAATTGCAAGGAATTGCTTGAACATCTTTCTGCCGGCAAGGAAATTGACGACAACTTTATTGAGGGTATGGGCTGCAACGGAGGATGCGTCGGAGGCCCCAGGACCAATATTGAAATGGAGCCGGCTACAAGAATCGTGAACGAGTATGCAGAAGACTCTCTTATTATGACACCATTTGACAATCTGAACGTAATGAAAATACTTAAGCAACTGGGCGTGAACTCAATAGAAGAAATCTTACAAAACGAGCGCACTGCCAAGCTGCTCACAAGAGAATAGTTGGGGACGCTTCTCACCTTTCCACTGTATTAACTGCGTTTATTCTTGGCAGCAAAGCAAGAACGTCCTTCAATGGTGTAAAAAAATCAGTAACGCCCATTGCACGAATACATAAATTCGACCTCTAATATTGCCGTGATCTCGTTCATCCCTGTCTGAACCGGCGTTACAGCTTCAGTTGACTGCATTGATATATATGGCATTGGGGCAGTTATGGGAGCAGTCGCTTCCGTTATTCTTAATGGAATCGGATTAACATAAACATTCATCTTGGTCCCGACAGACACCGCTTTCGAAACCGCATCACTTAATGCTTGGTTTATTGCCATATGATAATACATCTGTGGATTTGCTACATGGAAACTGATATCACTTACAGTATTGGCACCTGCTCCGACAGCCTCATCAATAATTGCACCCACCATACTGGTGTTTTCAATTTCTGCACTGACTTCATGAACAACACGATATCCTCTGAACACCTGCTCTCCATTTAAATAGTCATATTGTGGCTGAATTTGATAGGTTTGTGTTTTTATGTCTTCTTTTAGAACACCATTTCTGATGAGTGCGTCAATTACTGTTGTCATGTGCTGAGCATTCTCATTTTGTGCATTTTCCAGCTGTAAATTTTCTGTAAATACACCCAGCACCACTCTGGCTCTGTCAGCTTCAGCCTTAACGACTCCCTTCCCACCAACCTTCATTATGCAACTGTTGCATGAAACAGCTGTCATTACTTGTACCGGACACACTGATGAGGCGGGATGGGCTATATTCGGCTGCATTATACCGAGCCGCAGCATATTAGGCTCCGCAACTACTGATCGCGCACAATCGGGCTGCATATTTATCATGCTTTTCATCTCTTTTGGAGAATCTGCTCTAATATATTATATACTGTCATTCGCATAGTTAGTGCTATCGTTGCTTCTAATTATCCTTTTAATTTAGCCCTGGTATGCTTGGAATGCTTTGCGTTTGCATGTGCTGACATAAAGGGCAAATGCTAAATAAGTGAGAAGCGTCCCCACTACATTGGCAGTTCAGTGGTTGTTTCTGTTGCTTTTTTTCGTGATAACAGATAGAACAATGCTATACTGATGACCATCACAAATGTGACTAACAGGCCGCCTTCGGGGCCAAAGCCGCCGCCGTTGAATATGTTTTCACTCAGCAGCTTCGAAGTGTATAGCCCATTTAAATCATTTCCGCTGACAGGCAAGCCAAAAACGCTTCCCTGAAAATAGTTCCAGGTGATGTGGTAGCCGATAGGCATCCATATGTTCCCTCGTCTGAAAAACATGAGAGAAAAAAGTGCTCCGACAAGAAAGATGTTGATCAGCGGAAGAAAGCTAAAATGTTGGTTTGATATGTGAAGCAATGCGAATATGAGGTTTGGAACAATAAAAATCAGGAAAACATTTGATCTTCTAAGGACCGACATACAATATCCCCTTGAAAACATTTCCTCCCCAAATCCGACAAATATCATTAAAACCAAATCAATGAGAAGTGCCCATGAAAAATTAGGGTTGAGGAAATCATTTACAACAATGATCTGGCCTGACAGCAGAAAAACCACAAATACAACAGAAATAGTAACTGCCCCTAATACTAAACCATATACAAGATCTCTCGATCCTTGTCTAAAGGATGAAAGTCCCATATCAGCAAAGGGCTTTTTGTCAAAAACCTTCCAAAAAACAATAACTACGACTATCATCGCTACATTTTGCATTATTCCTGATAATGCAATAAACAGGTCATCATTCATCAGTGTCTGAGTCAGTGCGGCAGGGTCTGTCTGACCTGATGTAAGTACTGCGAGTATCCCATATGCAAACGAAATAACGATAGTAAAAATAAACGTTGTAACAAAAAACGCCACCAACACAATGGCGATTTTCCAACCTGCCCAAAGTTCATTATATCTGTTCTTAAAAAAACCCATCTCCAGATCCCCTTTGCTAAAAACTATTTTCCATAACATTATATCATTTGCTATATTTTACACCTTTAGAATTTAATAATCAATTGGGGACAGTTCTCACCTTTTGCTTATCAGTGACCAGAAAACGATGAAAAGGTGAGAAGCGTCCCCCTCTGTTTACCCTCAGTTTATAGTTATGCCGCCTGTCCCGGTAGTCGCTTCCAGGTTGATTCCGCCTCCGTTGACACTCTGCTTCAGTGTATCCCCTACAAAGGCATCCTTGTTGGGCGTGATAAGATTGCCTTTGATTTTGCCGACCCCTGCCGTGGCATCCAGATCAAACTGCGCATCCTTCGGAAGGCGAACAATAATACTACCTACTCCAGACTGTACGCTTATTCTGTCAGCGTCTTCGATTTCACAGTCTATATCTATATCACCAGTTCCGGTAGTGATCACGCATTTATCCTTCATAGATGCATTTTTCATTTTCACACTTCCGACGCCGCTGGCAACATCGTATTTGGACTGCAAGCCATTAATGCTGATATCGCCTACTCCGACATTTACATCAATAACTTCTATACTATCAGGTATTTTTATATCAATATCTACCGAAACATTGATATTACCATATTTTTTCGACAGCCATTGCCAAAGATTTTCAGAATCTCCATCATTTGTCCTTACTTCTACAACAAGTTTATCACCGACTGCTTCAGTCACGATCTGAATGTTGTCAGCGACCTCCTTAACATATTCACTGTCTCCCCTAATTCTCTTATTATACTTGATTTCTGCACTTTGATCTGAACTTTTCAAAATTGTGACATTTCCCACCCCAACATTCACTTCAAGTTCCTCAAGTTGTGATGCATCAATGGTCGTCCCACCTGTTTGGCTGCTGTTTCCGAAACTAAAATCGGTATTAAAGTTATATTGGCAGCCGGCGAAAAGTGTTGTTATAATGGCCAGAACCGCAAAAACACTGATTATTCTTTTCATATACATTACCTCATTAATCTTTTTATACTGAATTGTACGTATGGGGAAAAGAATTGTCTAATCGTTTTAGAACTTCTGCTCATGACTGCCACTCACGTTCTGTACATCAAACGCTCGATCATAATCTGCCAGGTTGCCGAAAAGCTGCCAGGTTGGTCCCCTGTTATGCTAAATCAGTAAAAAATTTTATTAAGTACCTGCATTGTATAATAGTGTGTGATATTATGTACCTCGATAAAGTTACACTCTCAAGGAAAGGAGAATACATTATGAACATCCAACTCAAAAAGGGCGTTCTCGAGCTATGTGTACTCAGCATGCTTACAAATAAGGATTGTTATGGCTATGAGCTGGTTAATGAGATATCAAAAAACATAATGATCGCTGAAGGAACAATATACCCCCTGCTCAAAAGGCTCAGGGACGAGGGCTATCTGACAACCTACCTTGAAGAATCCCGGGAAGGTCCGCCGCGAAAGTACTATAAGCTGACAAAACTCGGGATCTCAACAAAAGATGAGCTCATAAAGGAATGGCGCATGCTTGTGAAGGGCGTCAACAATATCATCGAGAAGGAGATGATCGCATGAACAGGTACGAGTACCTTGCAAAGCTGAAAGATGCTTTGAGCGGTATACCTGATAGTACAAAAAATGAAATCGTATATGACTTCACTGAACACTTCGAAGTCGGTCTTGAACAAGGAAAAACGGATGAAGAGATTGCAGAGTCACTGGGAGACCCAAAGGCAAATGCAAAACAGTACGTTGCCGAGTACATAGTACAGCAGGCTCATAAAAAAAGCTCGGGGATAAATGTATTTCGGGCGATTTTTGCTGCAATAAGTCTTGGGTTTTTTAATTTGATTTTTATGCTCCCGATTTTTGCTGTGGTTTTTTCGGTAATAGTCAGTTTGTATGCTATATCGTTCTCTTTATCCCTATCAGGAATCATCATCCTGATTGCCACGATACTAAAGCCGCTGCTTCCTGCGTGGGTCAGTATGCCAAACATGAATCCATTGATACTTATCTTTGGCTCCATCAGTATTACAGCAATTGGGCTGCTATTTGGAATAGGAACAACCCAGTTGACCAGGTGGTGCCTCAAAGCAACTGCCGGGTACATTAAAGCAAATATAAATATTATCGGAAATAATAAAAAGGAGAGTGGTCAATATGTCGAATAACATCAGCACTAAAAAGCTCGCTACAATACTGGGAATAGTCTTTATTGTTTCGGGACTGATCTTTGGTGTGTTATTTTTCA
>JAAYPO010000071.1 GCA_012519745.1 Clostridiaceae bacterium
ATTTTTATTTATATCTATGCGTAAACCGCTGCATAAAAAAACCGCCAAGGGTTGATTCCCCCTGACGGTTGTGTGCTTGCAAAAAGCAAACTTTGTAATTTTGAACATACTTGCGTGTATGTCGACATGTGATTATCGCTTTGAGAACTGAGGCGCTCTTCTTGCCTTTTTGAGACCGGGTTTCTTTCTTTCCTTCATTCTCGGATCTCTTGTAAGGAAGCCGGCTTTCTTCAGTGAAGTCCTGAACTCTTCGTCTGCCTTGAGCAATGCTCTGGCAATACCGTGCCTGATAGCTCCTGCCTGACCGGTAAATCCGCCGCCTACGACCTTGCACAGTACGTCAAATTTCGACAGTGTATCTGTAAGTGTCAGAGGCTGTTTTACTATGACCTTAAGGGTTTCGAGTCCAAAATAATCATCTATTGGTCTCTCATTTATTATTATTTTACCGTCACCGGGTACAAGCCTGACCCTGGCAACTGATTTCTTTCTTCTACCTGTTCCGTAATACTGAATTTTTGCAGCCATTGTTATACTCCTCCCTCCTCATTAAACATTGATTTCCAGAAATTCCGGCTTCTGTGCCTGATGCTCATGTTCAGGACCCTTGTAAACCTTGAGCTTTTTAAACATTGAGCGCCCAAGGCTGTTGTGGGGGAGCATACCCTTTACGGCAAGCTCGATCGCCTTTTCAGGTGATTTAGCCATCAGCTGACTGTACTTCATCTCTTTCATTCCGCCCGGCCAGCCTGAATGACGTCTGTATATCTTGTTATTCAGCTTGTTTCCGGTCAGGACTATCTTTTCGGCGTTGATCACTATCACATGATCACCTGTGTCGACATGAGGTGTATAAGTGGGCTTGTTCTTGCCTCTCAATATACTTGCTACCTCGCTTGCAAGCCTTCCCAGCGGCTTGCCTTCGGCATCGACTACATACCATTTCCTTTTAACTTCTTCGGCTTTTGCCATGAAAGTCTTCATTGTATTACCTTTCCTCCTCGATCACTTCGCATATATACTTTAAGCCGGCCATTAACGCAGCTCTAAACGGGCCGGTCTTTTTGGCACTTTAATATAATAATACAGTTCCACCTTGAATGTCAAGTGCATATTACGATAATTTTGATTTATCTCTCATTATCTCTAATTTATTGCCTTATTATACCCAAATCTCCGCCATAATCGTCCGCCATTTCATTTTTATGAAAGGAAAGAGAACACTCCTCTGAAAGGGGTATTCCTGATTATCAATTAGTAACCTACTTGCAACTGGACGAGGAATGTCCCCTTTTATAGGCCTCTTTAGTAATACACCTCTGACAGATACAGGCCGTGGGCCGGAGCTGTCCTGCCTGCTCTTCTTCTGTCAAGGCTGCGTATGATTTCCGGTATCTCCTCCGGCTTCAGTTTGCCGAAGCCGACTTCTACAAGCGTTCCGGTGATGATTCGGACCATGTTATATAAAAAGCCGTCTCCTTTTATGGAAAACTCGATCAAACTGCCTCCGGATGCCGATATTCCATTTAAAACCGGATCACTCCGATCCGGTTTACTGCCATGCATCCCATTTGGTGCAATATCACTTTGCTTTGATATACCACCACAGTAAGAGACAGCGGTAACTGTCGCTTCGGTTATCGTCCTCACTGTTGTTTTCGCACTGCCGCCGGAAGCACTGAAGGCACAAAAATCGCGAGTGCCGGTAAAATGTGCGGCAGCTTCATTCATAGCGCCAACATCCAACGGGTAGTATACGTGATATGCTCTATGGCGAAGAAGCGCAGAAGGAAATGTCGAATTGTAGATGAGATAAGTATATTTCTTTCCCTTGGCGCTGAATCGTGAATGAAAATCCGGAGCAGCCTCCTCCGACTTCTTTACAACAATATCTTCGGGCAAGTGCGTATTTAGGGCAAATGAAAATTTATCAGCCGGTATTGCAGAATCGGTAAAAAAGTTGCATACAAATCCCATTGCATGCACCCCCGTGTCTGTCCTGCTCGATCCCGTCAGGCTGGAGTTCTCCCCTGTCAGGCTGCATACCGCAGCAGTCACAGTATCCTGCACTGTCACAGCATTCTCCTGGCTCTGCCAGCCATGGTATGCCGTACCATCATATTCTATTGTCAGCTTGATATTCCTTCTCATTCTTTATTCAACCCCTGCAACATTCCCCCTGCACGACCTCTTCGGCTTCTAGTTCAGCAGACCTGCGATTGCAGTACCAATAAGCGTGCCGTTGTCAACCTTGACAAATTCACAATAGATGCCTTTAATGTCATTAGTATATGTACTTATATAGTAGTCAAGCTTGCCCCTGAACAATTTCGATTTATAGAAGGTGGAACCATCGGCAGTTATACATACCGGTCTGAGAGGATCCTTTCCTTTGCCGGTTTTTTCAATAACGGCTGTCAGGCTGAATGTAACGAATTTAGCGATCCTCTCAAAAATATTGTCGATCAGCAGGAACAGTATTGTACGGTCATCATTGTTGTAAGACTCTGATAAGCAATTGGCCAGCACATTGTTTCCATAAGGGTAATAAAGAAAATCATCGATTTCCTTAGATGCCAGCTCTTTTATGCTGCCGAGCCGTTCTGCTGCTCCCGCTGAAAACAGTCCCTCCAGGACTGCCTTCCTGATGACTGCCAGAATCAGGCCGCCCTGATAAGCGCCTGATATCGTCTTTTCAAATGCAAAGTCGCCGGGGTTCATTGTCTCATTGTCGAATTCAATGTCTATTTGTCCCCTGGGAACCTTGCTATATCCGCCGGATTCCATATTTATCAGTATCGATCCGCCTTTTGCTGCCAGTTCGCGGACTTTCGTTATATTTTCACATTTTTCTGCATAGCAGATGTTTGTGCCTGTTCCAAGTATAAAGCCTATATATCCGTCGAATATTCTATCAGGTGATGCAGCCCTGCCTGCAAGCAGCGTAGCCACAGTGTCATTGAGGACGACAATGCTTCTGGCATCCGTGAATCCCCGTTTTTTAAACACTTCCATCAAATTCCTGCCCAGCAGCTCACCCTTTACATCCCTGACCTTTACCTCCTTGCTGAACTTAATCAGCCTGCCGTCCTTGTCCGGCATTATCTCTGTGGGATAAGAGAAGCAGAAACTGATTTTTCTGCTTTTGTGAAGCACCGGCTGGATATAGTCCGCCATCGTCTCAAAGAACTCATCCTTTGAGATCTCCCCCTTGGAGCCGGGCATAGGATAGTTTTTGAATTCCTCTGTGACAAGCTTTTTGTTTTCGTCAAAATGTATGACAGCCACTCTGAAATTCGTACCGCCTGCATCTATTGCGATAATAGGCTCATTGAGCGGTATTTCCTTGTCCATGCCGATGTAGGTCGGGATCATCAGAAGGGATCCTGTCCCCTCCAGTCCATTTTTCATTTCATTGATAAATGTACTGCAATTTTTCTCAAGGTCAACATTTGATGCTTCCATGCCATATTTCTTCAAAAAGCCCTCAACCTTGCCCCTCAATTCAAACATGTTATACCTCCAAGATCATATAATATATAGAAATCAGCCCTTGTTGCGCTGTCAAATAAGCGTGATCAAAGTCTGTATAGTTGATATTTCATACAAGTACTAAAACAGGTCACAGAAATTCGAGCAGCAGCAGACCTGTGAAGAACAGACCGGCAACAGTCAGTATCCTTGCATCTGCCTGTGTGAATGCCAGCTGCCGCAATCTGGTCCGTCCCGTCCCTCCCCTGTAGCATCTGGCTTCCATTGCCGTCGCCAGCTCATCCGCTCTTCTGAAAGCACTTACGAACAATGGCACCAGTACCGGCACGAAGCTTTTTGCACGTTGTATGAGGTTTCCTGTATCAAAGTCAGCTCCCCTGGCAGCCTGTGCTTTCATTATCTTGTCGGTCTCCTCCAGAAGTGTCGGAATGAACCTGAGGGCAATCGACATCATCATTGCCAGTTCATGAGCAGGCAAACCTATTCTTTTGAATGGCGAGAGCAGCTTTTCTATACCATCTGTCAGCAGGATGGGTGTAGTTGTGAATGTCAGCAGAGAGCCGCTAATGATTATCAGCGCCAGCCGTACAGCAAGCTTCAGCGCCAGAACGATACCCTCATAAGTGATATACTTCAATGGGAACGACTGGGATAACGGTGTCCCGCCTGTTGTGAATATATTGATGATGGCTGTGAAAATAATTATAAACAACAAGGGCTTCAGTCCCCTGAGCGTGTATTTCATCGGAACGCCGGATATTATTACTGTTATAAGAGTAAAGAGCGTCATAGCAGTGAATGTCCAGAAGGAATTGACCATGAAGATCACCGCCATGAACACTATTGACATAACTATCTTTGTCCTGGGATCCGCCCTGTGTATGACAGATTCACCGGGAATGTACTGTCCGATGGTTATACTTGTGTTTATCATGTCTATGCACCCCTCTCTTTCAGGTGCTTTAGCAGCTCATCCCTGGCGGCGGCTACCGTGTACGCCTTATCATCTATTTTCGGCAATAGTTTTTTCAGACTTCTCATCAGATAGGCTATCTGAGGAGCTGATAGGCCGATACTCTCCAGCCTTTCGATGTCGGAAAACACTTCCTCGATACGTCCATCCATTTCCAGACGTCCGCTGTTCATTACGATGACCCTGTTCACAAGCTTTGCTATATCCTCCATACTGTGAGAGACAAGGATCACGGTAATACCCATTTTTTTATGTATATCAGTAATAAACCCAAATACCTCGTCGCGCCCTCTTGGATCCAGCCCCGCTGTAGGCTCATCAAGAATCAGTATTGAAGGCTTCATAGCAAGGACTCCTGCAATGGCAACCCTTCTCTTCTGTCCTCCCGATAGTTCAAACGGCGATTTCTCCAGTATTTCGGTGCTGAGCCCCACAGCTTCGATGACCCTGTGTATCTCCTCTTTTGCTTCCTCCTCGGGGAGGTTCTGCTTTCGCAGCCCAAAGGCAATGTCCTTGTACACCGTCTCTTCGAAGAGCTGATGCTCCGGATACTGGAATACGATACCTACATGGCGCCGCAGCTCTTTAAGACCCTTCCCCGACGTATCGATGTCATTGATGATGACCCGTCCCGACGTAGGCTTGAGTAAGCCGTTGAAGTGCTGGATAAGCGTTGATTTGCCAGAACCTGTGTGTCCAATGATACCGACAAATTCACCATCATCGATCTGGAGGCTGATGTCCTCAAGAGCTGCCTTTTCAAAGGGCGTTCCCTGCATATATACATATGATAGATTTTCTACCGATATCGACATCAATACCTCCACTTGCTCCAACATTCGTTTTTATTATTCCTAATGTTTATAATTATAATGGTAATAGAAATAACTGCAAGCACTTTATGGGGACAGTCCTCAACTTCTTGCAATTGATTTCTCAATTGCAATCCGAAATACTCCCTGTAGAGGACTGTCCCCTTTCCGCTTTCTGTCCTCAACTTCTTCCAATTGATTTCTCAATTGCAATCCGAAATACTCCCTGTAGAGGACTGTCCCCTTTCCGCTTTCTGTCCCCTTTCATAAAATGTTACAATATAGGCAAGCCTATCAAATACAAATACAGCGAAAGGATATCGCCATGGCTGGAAATGAGCATTATTATACTGAGCACCCTACCTCGGAGATAAGAGAGCGAAGCTTTACTCAAAATATAAGAAATACAGAACTGTCCCTCCTATCGGTGAGCGGCGTATTCGCCTTTGAAAACAAGGTGGACAAGGCATCTGAATTGCTGATCAAAGCCTTTGCCCCCTCAGGGGGGACAGTCCTTGACCTTGGCTGCGGTTATGGGGCTATCGGACTGTTTATTAAAGCGATGTTCAAAGATCAGACCGTTTACCTATCGGACATTAATGAAAGAGCTGTCGAATATGCACTGCAAAACGCAAGAAATAACCGCCTGGAAATAACAGCAATCAAGAGCGATCTATTTTCGGCGTTTGAGAATACAACCTTCGATGATATAGTGACAAATCCACCTTTTGCGGCAGGCAAAAAAATCCTTTCGAGTCTGATAGAACAAGCATATGACTATCTAAACACAAATGGCGCACTTTGGATAACAGCTTATCACAATAAGGGCGGCTCGACCTTGAAAAAAATGATGGAGGAGCGTTTCTCCAATGTGGAAGATGTTGAGAAAAGCGGCGGCATAAGGGTGTACAGATCCATTCGCTGTTAAATGGGAATGGCCATTGAACACTGTATATGCCTTGCCATTATCCCTACGAAGGCGCTGTTTCAGATGCTGCCGCGCTATTTGAATGAATCCTCCAGATGCTTTATAGCCTCTTCGACAGTAAGCACTTCAGTCGGAAAGTTGAATCCGAATTTATTCAGCTCATACATCAATTCCGTGACCTGAGGCACATCAAGCCCAAGACTTTTTATCTTCTTCACATCTCTGAAGACCTCTCTTGGCGTGCCTTGCATCATTTCCCTGCCGTTGTCGATCACGAGTACCCTGTCAGCCTTTCCGGCCTCATCCATATGATGTGTGATATGGACTATCGTAATGCCCTCTTCGGTATTCAGCCTTCTCAGGATCCGCATGACTTCCTTCCTGCCGATGGGGTCCAGCATTGCTGTAGCCTCGTCGAGTACTATGCATTTGGGTTTCATAGCCAGGATCCCTGCTATTGCTACTCTCTGCTTCTGGCCGCCTGACAGCTGATGAGGGGCATGCTTTTTATATTCATCCATACCGATCATGTCCAGGGCGTCATCCACCCTTGTCCTGATTTCCTCGGGAGGTATCCCCAGGTTTTCAGGTCCGAATGCCACATCCTCTTCTACTACAGTCCCAACTATCTGATTGTCTGGGTTCTGAAACACCATTCCTGTTGTACTTCTGATGTTCCATAGCAAATTCTCATCCCTCGTATCAAAGCCATCGACAATAACGGTCCCTTCGGAAGGCAGTATTAGTGCGTTCATCAACTTGGCAAGGGTAGATTTGCCGGAACCGTTCGTACCGAGTACCGCAAGAAACTCTCCCTGCCTGATACGCAGGCTGATATCCTCCAGTGCCTGTACATCAGCCCTGTCATCACTATTCGATCTGTATACATATCCCGCATTGCTTATTTCAATAATATTCTTATCTGATGACAATATTACGACCCCGTTTCCTTTGTCACTATGCCTTACCTTCTGCTATGCTTTATCGTATTGGCACGGCACCACTGCATGATGCAATGACCGCGTCCAAACAAAATCAGGGATCGGCCTTAACGGCAAATCCCTGGCTTTTTGATCATTCTCAGCTCATTACTTGGTCAGTTCAATTATTACAGCCTCAGCAGCATCGCCTCTCCTGGGTCCAAGCTTGTAGATCCTGGTGTAGCCGCCGCTTATGCCCTTGAACTTAGGTCCGATCTCATCAAAGAGCTTGTCAACTACGTTGATATAGTTGCCCTTCTCATCTCTGACTCTATATATCCAGTTCATAGCCCTTCTTCTGGCACTTAGCCTGGAGGGGTTATCAACTGTGACCATTTCAGTCTTTTCTTCCCTGTCAACGACTTCATATTTCCTGCCGTTCTTTGAGGTTACCGTTTTGGTGATCTTCCTGCCCTTGCTGTCAACCTTTGCAGCAGTGACCTTTATTTGTTTTGACGTAAAATTGCCGTCTTCCTTAATAGCCATAGCGATCAATTTTTCAGCAATAGCCGCAACTTCTTTTGCTCTGGCTTCAGTAGTCTCTACCTTGCCGTTGTTGAGCAAAGCGGTAACGAGATTTTTCAGTATCGCCTTTCTCTGATCGGTAGGACGTCCCAGCTTTCTCTGTGTAGGCATTACCTTCTTACCTCCCTAACTCCTTTTTCATTCCTCGTTCTGTGCAAGTGACAATCCCAAAGCATTTAGCTTCTGGAGCACTTCCTCCAGCGATTTCCTTCCGAGGTTCCGCACCTTCATCATATCTTCTTCCGTCTTGTTGGTCAGATCCTCAACAGTATTGATACCGGCTCTCTTCAAGCAGTTGTATGACCTTACGGAAAGATCCAGTTCCTCGATGGTCATCTCGAGTACCTTTTCTTTCATGGTCTCCTCTTTTTCGACCATGATCTCCGTATGCTTGGCATGGTCAGAAAGGTCTATGAACAGGTTCAGATGCTCGCTCATTATCTTTGCACCAAGACTGATGGCTTCATCAGGTTTGATGCTGCCGTTGGTCCAGACCTCCAGCGTGAGCTTGTCATAATCCGTGATCTGGCCTACACGTGTGTTTTCCACTGTGTAGTTGACCTTCCTGACAGGCGTATATATTGAATCGACAGGTATTATACCTATCGGCTGTCCTGCCTGCTTGTTCTTTTCCGCCGGTATGTAACCTCTGTTTTTATTGAGCACAAGCTCCATGTAAAATCTGTTCTCGCCATTCAATGTGCATATATGAAGATCCGGATTCAGGATCTCCACGTCAGAGTCAGCCTTTATGTCTCCGGCTGTAACCGGACCTTCCCCGTCGGCGTCTATGTAGACGATCTTGGGTCCGTCGCTGAAGAGCTTCATTGAAATATTCTTCACATTGAGTATTATCTCTGTCACATCTTCAATGACTCCGGGAACAGTCGAAAACTCATGCAGTACACCGTCGATCTTAATCGATGTCACTGCAACTCCCGGCAAGGATGAAAGCAGTATCCTTCTGAGGGAGTTCCCCAGTGTTATGCCGTATCCTCTCTCCAATGGCTCCACTACAAATTTACCGAAGGTATTATCCTCAGTGGACTCTACACATTCAATTTTTGGTTTTTCTATCTCGATCAACAAAAACCCTCCCTTAACTTGCAATTTTGTTTATATGAGGGCAACTGATTCGCAATCCTAAATCATATTCAGTACTCTATGCCAAATACCCTGATGCTAATTATACTGGAATAGTCAGTTGCTTCATCAGCCCCGGAGCAGCGGTTGTCCGCGTGCTCCTTCAGGCTGTCATTAACTGGTTATTTCCGTCTGATCGGTACCAGACCGCAGGTTTGATACACGTGGTTAAGGTATAAATAACAAAAGTACTATCATATTACTTGGAGTACAATTCGACGATGAGATGCTCCCTGATCGGAAGATCTATCTCTTCTCTTGCCGGAGGTGCAACGACCTTTCCGGTAAGATTTTCAGCGTCAAACTCCAGCCACTTCGGGACCACCTTGCCGCCCGCTATATCAATGATGGACTTCATCTTATCTGATCCCCTGAATTTCTCACGTACTGCTATGACATCACCGGGAACCAAAAGTATGGAAGGTATGTTGGCCTTTTTACCATTCAGTGAAAAATGTCCATGTCTGACAAGCTGTCTTGCTTCCGGTCTGGAGGTTGCAAGTCCAAGTCTGTATACAACATTGTCTATCCTGCTTTCAAGTATCTGCAGGAGGTTTTCACCGGTAACTCCTTTTTTCTTAACAGCCATATCAAAATAGCCTCTGAACTGGCTTTCGAGTATTCCGTAAAATCTTCTTGCTTTTTGCTTTTCACGCAGCTGCATACCATACTCTGACATTTTCTTTCTCTGCTGTCCGTGCTGTCCGGGAGCATATGCCCTCTTGCTGACAGAGCATTTGTTGGTATAGCACCTTTCACCCTTCAGAAAAAGCTTTTCGCCTTCTCTGCGGCAAAGTCTGCAAGATGAATCTGTATATCTTGCCATCTATCTTAACACCTCCATATTACACTCTTCTTCTCTTGGGTGGCCTGCATCCGTTGTGCGGAATAGGCGTTTCATCCTTTATAAGGCTCACATCGAGCCCTGCTGCCTGCAATGCCCTTATAGCGGCTTCTCTGCCTGCTCCCGGGCCCTTGACATAAACCTCAACGGTCTTCAGGCCATGCTCCATAGCTGCCTTTGATGCGGTTTCTGCCGCCATCTGCGCTGCAAAGGGCGTGCTCTTTCTCGAGCCTCTGAAACCGAGCCCTCCGGCGCTTGCCCATGAAAGTGCATTTCCTGCAGTATCAGTGATCGTAACTATTGTATTATTAAACGTTGAACGGATATGAGCTGCTCCACGTTCAATATTCTTACGCTCTCTTCTTTTTCTGGTGGTTCTTTTTGTACCACTAGCTCTAGCTGCCATGCGATAATCTACCTCCTATCTCCATTATTTCTTTCTCTGTACACCTACAGTTCTCTTCGGGCCTTTTCTCGTCCTGGCGTTGGTCTTGGTCTTCTGACCTCTGACCGGCATGCCCGTCCTGTGCCTTCTGCCTCTATAGCAGCCTATTTCCATCAATCTTTTGATATTGAGAGAGACCTCTCTTCTGAGATCGCCCTCCACCTTGTATTCCTTATCGATCGTCTCTCTGAGCCTGCTGATTTCGTCGTCAGTCAGATCTCTCACTCTTGTATCCGGGTTGATAGCTGTTTTCTGCAAAATTTCATTTGCCTTGCTTCTACCCAAGCCAAAGATGTAAGTCAACCCGATCTCTATACGTTTCTCTCTGGGCAGGTCTACTCCGGCAATACGTGCCATCTTGTCAAACACCTCCAAATATTTCCTGACAGTGTAAAAATCTTTTAACCAAAAAAATTGTCTGCCTGCTCCCGTATGTGTCCCGGCGTGCATCTCTCATTATCACAGCCTTGAAAATACGGTACGGCATATATGATCAACATCCGGATCATGTACGGTGTAAGCGTACATGCAGCCGCTCCGGTATGGTCAATTCAAATTTATCCATGGAAGGACAATTGATAATTGACAGCAAATCAAGCAAAAATTATATCATATAATAATGACTAATACAAGCCGGTTTGCAAATTTTCAATTATCAATTCCATCCAAATACAAGAGCATGGTCCATTCCCTTACTCAACCCTGTTTCTGCTTGTGTTTGGGGTTCTCACAGATTACCATGACTCTGCCTTTTCTTTTGATGATCTTGCACTTCTCGCATATAACTTTTACAGAAGGTTTTACTTTCATTTTTTACACTCCCTATCGGTTTAATCTTAAAGCTCAATTTACTGCCTGGTATAGCTAACGCTATTTTGCTCTCCAGGTGATCCTTCCCCTGGTCAGGTCGTATGGCGACAGTTCAAGTGTCACCTTATCCCCTGGTAATATCCTAATAAAATTCATTCTCAGCTTTCCGGATATATGAGCCAGTACCTTGTGCCCATTCTCCAGTTCTACCTGAAACATCGCGTTTGGCAATGCCTCAATAATCCTACCCTCAACTTCGATTACGTCGTCCCTTGACAATACTCAAACCTCCTTTTCAACTGACAAGACCAGCCAGAGCCTTCCTTACCTCTGCATTTGTGATTCTGCCTTTGCTCCTCAGCTTCTCTGCAACACCTTCAACTGTTACATCTGTAATATCCAGATGCTTGATTTTCTTCTTCTTCGGTTTCTCTACTCTGCGAAGATCACCGTCTGCTACCTCTACATAAAGATCATCAATCACCTTTACTACGACGAACCTTCTTCCGGCATCCCTACCAGCCTTGGATACGACTATCCGGCCTACAACAGCTGTTATCAAATACCCTCACCTCTGAGTTTTGTCATGATGATCGGTTCTCCATCGGTTATAGCTATAGTGTTTTCATAATGTGCAGATAATTTTCCGTCAGCTGTAACCACGGTCCATTTATCGCCGAGTATTTTAACATTGTGCACACCCTGGTTTATCATGGGCTCTATTGCCAGTGTCATCCCGGGTTCCAATCTCGCCCCTCTGTTACCTGTCACATAGTTCGGTATCTGGGGAGCCTCCCACAGTTCTTTTCCTATGCCGTGTCCGACATAATCACGGACAACTGAAAACCCATTGGTTTCGGCGTATTGCTGTATAGCTCTGGAGATATCCGAAATGCGATTTCCCTTTATTGCGTACTTTATTCCTTCAAAGAAGCTTTGTTCAGTCACATCGATCAATCTGCGGGCCTCCTGGGAAATGCTTCCCACTCCGAAGGTCCTGGCCGCATCGGCGCAAAACCCGCCAACACTGGCTCCCATATCGATACTAATAATATCTCCATCTTTTAACTCTCTTAAACCCGGTATCCCGTGTATTACCTCGTCGTTGACGGATGCACAGATCGTTCCCGGAAAGTCCGGTCCGCCTCTTACCGGACAAGGAACTCCTTTGAAAAGCGGCAATCCCTTTTGCCCGATAATAAAATCCTCTGCTATCCGATTCAGCTCTAATGTGGTAATGCCGGGTCTTATTGCCTCTTCCACAAGCTGGAGCGCTTTTGCTACTATTTCACAGGCTCTCGTCATTTTTTTCAGTTCAGTCCTGGACTTGATCGTTATCATTCTTTCAATCCCAACTCTTTATTGACTTCTGCCGTCGTATCCTCGACCAGGCACTGTCCATGGACCTCCGAGAGTATACCCTTCCCCTTATAGTAGCTGATAAGGGGTTCGGTCTGTATATGATAGGTTTTCAGTCTGTTGATGACTGTTTCTTCCCTGTCGTCCTCTCTCTGGATCAGCTTTGCGCTGCAGCTTTCGCAAACACCCTCCCTTGCCTTCTCACTGGTGCTTATGTGGTATATGGCATTGCACTCGGGACATACCCTTCTGCCGGTAAGCCTTCTGATTATCACATCGTCATCTACTACGATGTTCAGGACCTTATCGAGCTTCTGATCCATCTCCCTGAGCATACTGTCAAGGCTTTCAGCCTGGGGTATGGTGCGGGGAAAACCGTCAAGTATAAAGCCGTTGCCGCAATCCGGTTCCGTAAGCCTGCCTTTGACTATGCCTATCGTTACCTCATCAGGCACAAGCGCACCGTTGTCGATGTATTGCTTGGCAAGCTGGCCCAGAGGAGTTTCGTTTTTGATATTGATCCGGAATATATCACCGGTAGATATATGGGGTATACCCAGCTTCTTTGAAAGGATAGCTGCCTGTGTCCCCTTTCCCGCTCCCGGTGCTCCTATAATCATTAGTCTCATTTTTCTCTCCTGCATAGCTGCCTTAAACTTCTGTCCTGCAGCTTTCTCATGAAAGCCGGTATATGCAGTCCTATCATATGGATGGATACAGGTACCGGCTTTTATGCTCTTACCCTTATTCCAAAAATCCCTTGTAATGTCTCATAAGCATCTGCGACTCAACTGCCTGGACAGTATCGAGAGCAACGCCTACCAGTATCAAAACCGCTGTGCCGCCGAACCATATGCCGGGTATCTTTGTGATATTGCCGAGGATGATCGGAGCAATTGTCACTAACGCCAGGAAGAATCCGCCGAACCATGTGATCCTGTTGAGGACCTTTGTGATATAGTCTGACGTAGCCTTGCCGGGCCTGTATCCGGGTATGAATCCGCCATTCTTCTTCATATTGTTTGCTATCTCTATCGGGTTGAACTGCATCACCGAATAGAAGAATGTGAAGAATAGTATAAGCATTGCATAAATTATAATGTATGTCACACTCTGCTGCGGATCCTTGAAGGTCCTCACAAACCAGTTGTCCTGACCGGCAAAGAACATCGTTACCAGTGTGGACGGAAGCATCATGATGGACATTGCGAATATGATGGGGATAACACCGGCAAGGTTTACCTTTATCGGCAGATGAGTGCTCTGCCCGCCGTACATTTTTCTTCCCACCACACGCTTAGCATACTGGATAGGTATCCTTCTCTCAGCCTGCTGTACCCATATGACAGCCGCTATGACCGCTACGAACAGTGCGAGTATTCCTACGATAGCCAGTATTCCAACAACGCCGGAGCCAAAGTTGCCGTACTTGTAGTTGATGATCAGTCCTTCTACCGCAGATGGTCCTCTTGAGACGATACCTGCGAATATTATCATGGATATTCCGTTTCCTATTCCCTTTTCAGTGATCTGCTCACCAAGCCACATCAAAAATGCTGTACCGGCTGAGAATGTCAGCGTGATCGTGAGAAAACTCCATACGCTTCCTCCGTCAATGACACCGCCCTGAGCCTGTACTGTGATATAAAGGGCTACAGCCTGTATCATGCCGAGTACGACAGCACCATATCTGACATACTGCTGCAGTATCTTCCTGCCTTCTTCGCCTTCCTTCTGCAGTCTTTCGAGAGCAGGTATGGCAACAGTGAGTAGCTGCATGATGATCGATGCATTGATATATGGTGAAATACTCATTGCAAATATGGATGCTATTTTGAATGCTCCACCGGAAACTATATTGAGGAATCCTCCAAGTGAGCCTGCTGATTCGAGCAAATTGGAGAATACCTTTGCATCGAGTCCCGGATTTGGTATATATGAGCCTATTCTGAAAACGATCAACATCGCTACTGTAAACAGGATCCTTTTTCGTAGATCAGGAATTTTCCATGCATTACGTAGGGTTTCGAACATTCCGCCCATTTTATACCACCTCTGCCTTTCCTCCTGCAGCTTCTATCTTCTGTGAAGCTGTCTTGGTAAATCTTGCAGCCTGGACAGTAAGCTTCTTTGTAAGTTCGCCATTTCCAAGAATAGCCACGCCGTCATACAGTTTCTTTGTCAAACCGCTGTTTTTAAGAAGCTCGCCATTGACCGTGGTGCCATCTTCGAATATGTTAAGAGCTGAAACATTGATCTCAGCATAAACCTTCGCAAAATCCTTGTTGTTGAAACCTCTCTTGGGTACCCTTCTGTAGAGAGGCATCTGGCCGCCTTCAAAGCCCGGCCTTACTCCGCCGCCTGCGCGTGCATTCTGGCCCTTGTGACCATGTCCGCCCGTTTTACCGTTTCCTGAACCCGGTCCTCTTCCCTTTCTTGTGGGAGCCTTTTTCGCACCGGCTGTTGGACGCAATTCATGTAGTTTCACCTTGTACACCTCCCTTATATTTCTTCTACGGATACCAGGTGTGATACCGTTTTGATCATCCCTCTGATCTGAGGGCTGTCATTCTGCTCAACAGAGCTGCCTATCTTTCTCAAACCAAGAGCTTTTACAGTAGCCTTCTGGTTTTTAAGGCATTTATTCGTACTTCTCTTAAGAGTTATTTTCAGCTTTGCCACCGCAGTGTCCTCCTAACCCAATATTTCTTCAACAGTTTTTCCGCGAAGCCTGGCCACATCTTCAACAGTCTTTAGCTGTGACAGCGCCTGGAGAGTTGCATTCACCATGTTGATCGGATTGTTGGAGCCCAGTGACTTTGTCCTGATATCACGAATACCTGCCAGTTCGAGGACCGCTCTTACAGGACCGCCTGCAATAACTCCGGTACCTTGCCCGGCGGGTTTGAGCAATACCTTGCCTGCTCCGTACTCTCCGATCGCTTCATGTGGAATAGTAGTATCTACCATGGGCACCTTTATAAGGTTTTTCTTGGCATCATCAATGCCCTTCCTGATAGCATCGGGTATTTCTGTCGCTTTTCCGATCCCGCTGCCGATATAGCCGTTTTCATCCCCGACTACGACCAGCGCACTGAAACGGAAATTTCTGCCGCCCTTGACGACCTTGGTAACACGTCCTATTTTAACGACCTTTTCTTTAAGATCTAATGTTCCAGCATCAATTTTCTGCAATTTCCATCCCTCCTCATTCAAACCTGATTTCTGGTTGGTATATAACGCCTGTTCTAAAATTCGAGTCCGCCTTCCCTTGCACCTTCGGCCAGTTCTGCGACTCTGCCGTGGTACAGGTATCCGCCTCTGTCGAATACCACCTTCTTGATACCTTTTT
Organism: Clostridiaceae bacterium; assembly: GCA_012519745.1. Lineage (GTDB taxonomy): Bacteria > Bacillota > Clostridia > Acetivibrionales > DTU013 > DTU013. Next base: position 15,664 of record JAAYPO010000071.1, read on the forward strand.
CTGCAGCCCTCTGGGCAACCAGCTTTCCGACTTCTTTCGCAGCTTCCTTGTTTCCGCCGTGCGCAATCTTTCCTTTGATCGCCTCGTCGATAGTGGATGCTGATGCAAGAGTCGTACCTGTGGTATCATCTATCACCTGTGCATATATATTCTTTAAGCTTCTGAAAACATTGAGCCTTGGACGCTCGGGAGTGCCGCTGATTTTTTTGCGTACCCTGTCATGCTTTCTCAGCCTGATTCCGTTTTTGCTGGGCTTGTTAATCATTTAAACTCCACTCCCTCCTAATTGCCTTTTGCGCCGGCTTTGCCTGCCTTGCGTCTGATTACTTCATAATCATACTTGATACCTTTGCCCTTATAGACCTCAGGTTCTCTCTTCGCCCTTATCTTGGCGGCGAATTCTCCAACCTCCTGCTTGTCGCAGCCTTTAACGACTATCTTGTTGGGGGCAGGAACTTCTACAGTAATGCCTGCAGGCTCTTCCATTTCCACCGGATGCGAATAACCGAGGGTAAGCACAAGTTTATTTCCCTGTTTTTGTGCCCTGTAACCGACACCATTGACCTCGAGGTTCTTTTCAAACCCCTTTGTAACACCCTCCACCATGTTGTTGACAAGAGTCCTTGTCAATCCATGAAGAGCTTTGTGACTTTTTTCGTCTGAAGGTCTCGATACGAGTATCTGCTCGCCTTCCTTCTTTATGATCATTTCCTTGTGAAATTCTTTAGTCAAAGTTCCTTTAGGACCTTTTACGGTTACGACGTTGTTCTTTACATCAACGTTCACACCTGCCGGTATATTAATAGGCATCTTACCTATCCTTGACATTAAAGCACCTCCTGTTCTTGAGATTATGAGCCCTTTCGAGCTGCTGAGCCCAAATGAGCCCTTTTCAGAATTTTTTGCGCTGTCCTGCACATTGTGCAGTTATATTTTAGAACACACTACCATATAAAAGCAAGTACTTCTCCGCCAACGCCTTCAGCTCTTGCCTTTTTGTCTGTCATAACACCCTTCGATGTGGAAATAACAGCGACCCCGAGTCCGCCAAGCACCTTGGGGAGCTCATCCTTGTTCACATATACTCTGAGTCCGGGCTTGCTGATCCTCTTGATCCCAGAAATAACGTTCTGTTTATTTCCCGTGTATTTGAGTGCTAACCGGATTATTCCCTGCTTTCCGTCTTCTATGAACTCGACATTTCTGATGTAGCCCTCATCCAGTAAAATACGCGCTATATCCTTCTTGATATTCGACGCTGGTATGTCAACGGTCTCGTGCTTTGCCGAGCCTGCGTTCCTGACTCTTGTCAACATGTCAGCGATAGCATCTGTGATCTGCATATTGTTAACCTCCTTCCAAAATTAGTTACCAGCTGGCTTTCCTTACGCCAGGTATTTGCCCTTTGTATGCCAGTACCCTGAAGCACAGACGGCATATCCCGAACTTCCTCATATATGCATGAGGCCTGCCGCAAAGTTTGCACCTGTTATATGCCCTGGTACTGAATTTCGGACTCCTTTGCTGCTTTATGATCATTGATTTCTTTGCCACGTTTATCCTCCTTCCTACCCTCCGAACGGCATTCCCATAAGCTTGAGAAGCTCTCTTGCTTCCTCGTCTGTCTTGGCTGTAGTAACGAATACTATATCCATTCCTCTTGCCTTGTCTACCTTATCATACTCGATTTCTGGGAAGATCAGCTGATCTTTGATACCCAGGGTATAGTTCCCTCTGCCGTCAAAGGCATTGGCATTGACTCCTCTGAAGTCTCTGACCCTCGGGAGAGCTGCATTGAACAGTTTATCTACGAAATTATACATCTTTTCGCTTCGGAGTGTCACTTTGCAGCCGATACTCATACCCTGTCTGAGTTTAAAGTTGGCTACTGATTTCTTTGCTTTTGTTACAACCGGCTTCTGTCCGGTTATGATCGTCAGATCGCTTACCGCAGCATCCATAGCCTTGGGATTATCCTTTACATCCCCGACTCCCATATTCAATACTACCTTTTCGAGCTTCGGTATCTGCATAGGGCTGCTGTATTTAAACTTTGCCTGCATTGCCGGTGCTACTTCATTTTTAAATTTATCCTTAAGCCTGGCCATTAGACCTTAACCTCCTTTCAAGAAGAGTGATTATTCTTCTTTTGCTTCTTTCTGTGTGTCGATAACCTCTCCACACTTTTTGCAAACACGATCCTTCTGCCCATCTTCATGAACTACCTTGCCTACCTTGGTCGGGGCCTTGCACCTGCCGCATATCAGCATTACCTTTGAACTGCTGATCGGCGATTCCTGATGGATGATGCCGCCCTGCTGGTATCTGCCTCTGGGCTTCTTATGTTTAGTCGACATGTTTACGCCCTCGACTATAACAGTCATATCCTTTGGATTGACGTTGAGGACCTTTCCCTTTTTCCCTTTATCCTTGCCTGAGAGAACATAAACATTATCTCCGGTTTTTACATGAACTTTATTTACCACTTCTTAGCCGCCTCCTCTCTATAGGACCTCCGGTGCGAGTGAAAGTATCTTCATGTATTCCTTTTCCCTCAACTCTCTCGCAACAGGACCAAATATACGTGTTCCTCTGGGGTTTTTGTCATCCTTGATTATTACTGCAGCATTTTCATCAAATTTGATATATGATCCGTCAGACCTTCTGACACCTTTTTTGGAACGGACTATAACACATTTGACAACTTCGCCTTTTTTAACAACTCCGCCGGGTGTTGCATGTTTGACCGATGCAACAACTACATCACCTATATTGGCATATCTTCTACGGGAACCGCCGATTATCTTGATACACATCATTTCCTTGGCTCCTGTGTTGTCTGCTGATTTCAGCATGGACTGTACCTGTATCATACCAGTACCTCCTTCCGGTTTCTTTGAAGTTCGGCTTTAACGAGCCTTTTCTACGATCTCGACGAGTCTCCACCTTTTATCTCTGCTGATGGGTCGGGTCTCCATTACCTTTACCTTGTCACCTACGGTGCATTCATTGTTCTCGTCATGGGCCTTCAGTTTGTATGTCCTCTTGACTATTTTCTTGTACAAGGGATGCTTTACACTGGTTTCTATCGCAACGACGATCGTCTTATCCATCTTATCGCTGACTACCTTGCCTGTTCTGGTTTTTCTCAATGCTCTCTCTGCCAATCAGGATTCCTCCTTTCATCACGCCTGCACGCCTTTTATTTCTCTTTCCCTTATCACCGTCTTGATACGGGCTATTGATTTCTTGATATCCTTGAGCTTCATAGGGTTTTCCAGTTGATTTGTAACAAGCTGGAAACGAAGTTTGAACAGCTCTGATTTAAGTTCACTCAATTCCTTCTGAAGTTCCTCATGGGACAATTCTCTCATATCACTGACTTTCATTCGTTTCACCACCCATTTCATTCTTGCGGGTTATGAACCTGGTCTTCAAAGGAAGCTTGTTCTGAGCAAGCCTCATAGCTTCTCTTGCTATCTCCTCCGACACTCCCGCAATCTCAAATAATACTCTGCCGGGCTTTACTACTGCAACCCAGTATTCAGGTGAACCCTTGCCGCTTCCCATACGGGTCTCAGCCGGCTTCTTTGTGACAGGCTTGTCAGGGAATATCTTGATCCATACCTGACCGCCTCTTTTTGTAAATCGTGTCATTGCTATTCTGGCAGCCTCTATCTGATTGCTGGTTACCCATGCTGGCTCAGTTGCCTGCAGACCGTATTCACCGTTGGATATATAATTGCCTCTTGATGCAACACCGGTCATTCTGCCTCTGTGGACTCTTCTGCGCTTAACTCTCTTAGGCATTAACATTACCGGCCACCTCCTTCTGCCCTGACTTCCTTCTTAGCAGCAGGAAGCACTTCGCCTTTGTATATCCATGTCTTTACTCCGAGCTTTCCATAAGTCGTATTAGCTTCTGCAAAGCCGTAGTCGATATCCGCTCTCAATGTCTGCAGCGGTATTGTTCCCTCATGATAATGCTCTGTTCTTGCTATTTCTGCGCCGCCGAGCCTTCCTGCAACTGATGTCTTTATCCCCTTTGCTCCAAGCTTCATTGCTCTTGACATCGCCTGCTTCATCGCCCTTCTGAAGGATATTCTCCTCTCCAGCTGTGCAGCGATATTTTCAGCGACCAACTGAGCATTGACCTCAGGTGTCTTGATCTCAGTTATGTTTATAAGGACGCTCTTGCCTGTGAGTGCCTCAACTTCCTTGCGCAGTTCTTCGATGCCCGCACCGCCCTTGCCTATTACAAGGCCTGGCTTTGCAGTGTGCACATTGACCTTGACCTTATTTGCTGCTCTTTCGATCTCGATCCTTGCAACGCCGGAAATATATAACTTGTTCTTTATATACTTTCTGATCTTATTATCTTCAACCAAATATTCGCTGAAGTTTTTTGCATTGGCGTACCATTTGGTATCCCAATCCTTGATTATACCTATTCTCAATCCATGTGGATTTACCTTCTGGCCCATCTTCAAACCTCCTTCTTAGAGTACTTGTCTTTTCAAACGTGAGTACCGGCTTATCTTTCCTTCAATACTATTGTTATGTGGCTGGTCCTCTTCCTTATCCTGTTCGCTCTGCCCTGAGCTCTGGGCATTATCCTCTTGAGGGTAGGACCCTGTGTAGCGTTTGCTTCAGCGACATAAAGCTCGTCTCTGTTGAGATCGTTGTTGTTAGTTGCATTTGCCTCAGCAGATTTCAAAAGCTTGTAGATCAATTCGGAAGCTGCTTTGGGCGTGTATCTTACGATAGCGTATGCCTCATCGATACTCTTGTTTTTGATAAGATCAAGAACTATCTTTACTTTCCTTGAGGATATCCTGGCATAGCTCAAGCGTGCTCTTCCTTCATCCTTTCCTATCCCAAGGACTTTTCTTTCTTTCTTGGTAAGCAGGGCAGGTTTCTGAAACAGCTTGTGTGTCTTGTTATATTCATCCAGGATCTGATCCTTATTTTTCAGAAGTTCTTCTTTAGATAAAACCTTCTTTTCCAACTGGAATTCCTCCTTTCGGCAATAAGCTTGTTACTGCGCACATTATGTGCTTTTTAGGTTAATCCTGCACGATACCTTTCAGCGAGCATGCATATGTCCTCTCCCCGGAACGGCTGGACACCGCCTCTGCGGAGGACCTTGCAGTACTGCCGTCAGCCGCTCTTACTTCAAAGAGGTCGACTTTTCGGTATGGCGCCCGTGTCCTCTGAAGGTCCTGGTCGGCGCAAATTCTCCAAGCTTATGTCCTACCATATCTTCAGTTATATATACAGGTACATGCTTTCTGCCGTCATGTACTGCAATAGTATGTCCTACCATCTGAGGATAAATCGTTGATGCTCTGGACCAGCTCTTGAGTACCTTTTTGTCATTGGCTCTGTTCATATCCTCGATTTTCTTCAGGAGCCTCTGGTCAACATATGGTCCCTTTTTTAATGATCTGCTCATTAGGTGTTAGTCCTCCTTTCCATACTTCGGATTCACGCAGCGTGATTATTTCTCGTTCCTCTTCTTGATTATGAATTTATCGGATTTCTTGTTCTTCTTCCTTGTCTTGTAACCAAGTGTAGGCTTGCCCCAAGGTGTTACCGGACTCGGTCTTCCTATCGGAGACTTGCCTTCACCACCGCCGTGGGGATGGTCTACCGGATTCATAACGACACCGCGTACTGTAGGCCTTACACCCATCCATCTCTTTCTTCCGGCCTTGCCTATCTTTATGTTTTCGTTTTCTATATTGCTGACCTGTCCGATAGATGCCTTACACAGCATGCTGATCATCCTGACTTCTCCTGAGGGAAGCCTTACCTGTGCATAGGCGCCTTCCTTTGCCATGAGCTGGGCCGTATTGCCTGCTGCTCTGACGAGCTGACCGCCTTTTCCGGGTTTGAGCTCAATGTTGTGTATCATTGTACCTACCGGAATGTTAGCCAGAGGGAGCGCATTGCCCGGCTTGATATCGGCATCCGGACCTGATTCAACGATATCGCCTGCTTTGAGTCCCACAGGTGCCAATATATATCTTTTTTCTCCATCTACATAGTAGAGAAGAGCAATATTTGCAGTCCTGTTGGGATCATATTCTATGGCGGCTACCTTAGCATCTATGCCGTCCTTGTCTCTCTTAAAATCTATGATCCTGTATTTTTGTCTAGCGCCGCCGCCTATGTGACGTACGGTTATCCTGCCGTAAACGTTTCTTCCGCCGCTTTTCTTCAAAGTCTCCACCAGAGACTTTTCAGGTTCCTTTTTTGCGATCCCATCATAAGTGGAAACCGTCATGAACCTTCTGGCGGGAGAAGTAGGACTATACTTTTTTACTGCCATTTCTTCTCACTCCTTAATCTGAAGACGTAATAACCCTGTTTGTTTCTGACATCGATTTGCCTTGCAAATCCGAGTCTTTACTGTGTCACTCCGTACTCCTCAATACTGGTTTTATACTTCTTTGTATTCACTACTTCCTTGCCGCCCTTTGCCAGATATGTCTCAGGCTTGGGATCAAGGTCTATCTTGATGACTGCCTTTTTCCAGTTGGGCCTCGGGCCTGTATGAACGCCCATTCTTTTGACCTTGCCTTCGTAGTTTATGGTATTGACTTCCAATACCTTTACCTGAAAAAGCTTTTCGGCAGCCCGTCTGATTTCTGTCTTTGTCGCATTTACATCCACCACAAAGGTGTATTTCCCTGCCGCTACATCGAGGTTGCTCTTTTCAGTTATGAAAGGCCTTAAAATAATATCCTCCGGTGTTCTCATTACGCATACACCTCCTCGACTTTTTCAACTGCATCCTTCGTGATTATGAACTTGTCATACTTGAGGATGTCAAACACATTAATGGTATTGACAAATGCTGTTTTGACTCCGGGTATGTTCCTTGCAGATTTCTCAACAGTTTCATTCTTTCCGCTGAGCACTACCAGTGCGCTGGTGTCTACCTTCAATGCACTCAGCAAGCCTGTCATCTGTTTTGTCTTGATGGCGTCAAAACTCAACTGGTCAAGGACCAGTATCTCATTATCATTGAGCTTTGATGTGAGAGCCGACTTCAGTGCCAGCCTCTTGAGCTTCTTGGGCATCGTATAGGAATAGCTTCTGGGCTTGGGACCAAGTGCAATACCACCCTTTATCCACTGTGCCGAACGAATGCTTCCATGTCTTGCCCTTCCGGTGCCTTTTTGTCTCCAGGGCTTGATACCGCCGCCTCTGACCTCACTCTTTGTCTTGGTGGACTGGGTGCCCTGTCTTTTGTTTGCTAATTGGTTCTGAACAGCCAGATGCATTGCATTTTCATTGACATCTATACCGAAAATATCATCGTTCAGATCGATCTGACCGACCGTCTCGCCCTTCATATTGTATAAATCAACCTTTGGCATAATCGCTTCCTCCTCCCATCTGTATTACTTTCTGGATTTAACAGCTTCCCTGATTGTGACAAGAGCACCTTTCGGTCCAGGAACAGCGCCTTTTACAAGCAGCAGGTCCCTTTCTCCGTCAACTCTCACTACATTGAGATTCTGCACTGTTATTTTATCCAATCCCATGTGACCAGGCTGACGCTTGCCCTTGAAAACTCTTCCCGGGCTTGTACCTGCACCCATGGAGCCAACTCTTCTGTGATACATGGAACCGTGTGTCTCGGGTCCCCTTGCGGTACCGAACCTTCTTATGACACCCTGGAAGCCCTTGCCTTTGGAAATACCGCTGACATCTATCTTGTCGCCGCTTTCGAACATATCGGTGACCTTGATCTCCTGACCGACTTCATATTTGTCGATGCCGTCAGTCCTAAACTCCTTGAGATGCCTTCTTGATGTTACCTTTACCTTTGCATACAAGCCCTTTTCCGGCTTGTTGAGCTTTCTTTCCGGAATATCCTCAAATCCGAGCTTTAACGCAGTGTAGCCGTCGTTCTCAATGGTTTTCTTCTGAACAACAGCGCACGGTCCGGCCTGAATGACTGTAACAGGGATCACAGTGCCGTTGTCGTCAAATATTTGAGTCATGCCTAATTTCTTTCCGAGTATAAACTTGTTCATCCTTTACCTCCTATTATCATTGGTTCATGATCGCTCATGAACATGATCTCACCTGTACACGAATCCTAAAGCTTTATTTCTATGTCGACGCCTGCCGGCAGATCGAGTCTCATGAGAGCATCGACTGTTTTTGGTGTAGGCATCAGTATATCTATAAGCCTTTTGTGAGTCCTCATTTCAAACTGCTCCCGTGCGTCCTTATACTTGTGGGGAGCTCTGAGTATAGTCATGATCTCCTTCTGAGTAGGCAGCGGAACTGGTCCTGAAACCTGTGCGCCAGTCCTCTTGGCAGTATCGACGATTTTTTCGGCTGACTGGTCAAGTATCTGATGATCGAACGCTTTCAGCCTGATTCTGATTTTCTGGTTGTTTGCCATACAATAACCTCCTTAATTGTGTTCGGAGCCGGGACCGTCTAAACTGTCAGCACTGCTGCTGTTTTGCAAATGCCGCCTTTTGGAATATCCAAGTACGGTATTGCTGTTGTGATCTGCTCCCGTCTCCTTTGACTGTTACGTACAACAAGCATTTTATTCTGTACACTATGCCGGGTGTTTCCTGTTTTCCTATTTTAAAACCCAGGCTGCTTACAGGACCGTTAGGTCTGTAAAACCTGGGCTGTACTTTACAAACAGACACACTTTTATGTGCTCTCGCAAAATGTACAGTGACTTGTCGCCCGGTTTCTTGAATCGGACATTCTCCGTGAAAGTTACCTATTTCCAAGAATAGCAATCTCCCACATCATAGTATGTCATGTCACAGCAAGAAATATTCTACTACAATGAAGGCAACAATGCAAGTACTTTTTGCAACTTTTCCTACTAAAGCACATAGATTTTTTGTACCAATTTATAACTATTCCCTTACCCTGGCCGATTGTCTTGAATATTCTTCACTATTTTGGGTATCAGACACTGCGCCGGTTGTGGCTGAAGACGGCATTCCCTGCTCCTGCCGCATCAGCTTTTCAAGCTCGAGCTGGTTCCTTGCTCTGACCTCTTCCGCCCTTACAAGTGCATCCGCCCGGATCTGCTCGATTTTCAGCCGGGTCTTTGAAATCGTGTCTGACAATATAGCTGTTACGGTAATTATCAGTCCAACTCCTATGGCAAATATGGGGATCCAGTTTCCATCAATATACATACGACACCTCAAGCACATAGTATAGTATCTTATTAATCGCTTGCCTTATGTTCAGCAAAGGCAACGCTTGTATTGTTTGACAATACTATAACTGGTATAAGCAGCCAAGTCAATGGATCAATAAATCAAAGCAGTTCTTTCCTCAGTTCATCACCTGATTTCGGAGACAAATAAGCAAGGGGTATATCAAATACTGTACGGGCACCTGTCTGACCTTCATTTGCGAGTCTGTATGCGGCCCTTGCATATGCGGTCAGTACACTGGCTGTGAATTCAGGGTTGCTTCCAAGCTCGATGCTGAACTCGATCCTTTGTCTGGTGCCCACACCGGTTTTCCCGGTCCTGATTACACAACCTCCATGAGGCATCCCGCTGTGGTTTTCCTTCAACTCCTCTTCTGTGATGAAGTTGACTGTAGTATCGTAATCAGAAAAGTAATTGGGCATATTCTTTATGGTTTCGGCTATCTTTTCTCTGTCAGCTCCGTCTTCGGCAACCACATAGCACACTCTTTCATGCTTTTCCCTGGCTGAAAGTTTTGGATTTATGCCTGATCGTACCTTTTTCAGCGCACTTTCGACAGGAACAGTATACTGTATGCCATTTTTGACACCATGGATCCTCCTGATGGCATCCGAATGCCCCTGGCTCACGCCTCTGCCCCAAAACGTATAGTCCCTGCCCTCGGGAAGCACTGCTCCGGAGAGCATCCTCATCATGGAGAACAGGCCGGGATCCCATCCTATTGATATAAGACCGATGGTCCCTGCATTTCTTGTTACCTCGTCCAGCTTTTTGAAGTATTCGGGAATTCTTGCATGGGTGTCGAAGCTGTCTACGGTGTTGAACATTGCAGCGATTTTTGGTGCCTGCTCCGGCAGATCTGTTGCCGAACCGCCGCATAGTATCATTACATCGATGATGCCCTTATACTTCTCGATTTCAGAAATATGTACTGTTTTTGCAAATGCACCCACACTGCCGGCTTCCCTGCGGGTGAATATGGCCTCCAGCTGAAAATCGGGATTCTGCTTCAGCGCCATTTCGACGCCCCTTCCCAAATTACCATAGCCAACGATGCCCGCTTTTATTTTTTTATCCATAGGTCATTGCCCCTCTCCGTCATCACTCAATTTATCAACTACCATCTCGTAATAATATAGCACAAGTTAATATCCATGAACAGGGGGACAGTCCTGCCAGAGGGACAGTCCTGCCAGAGGGACAGTCCTGCCAGAGGGACAGTCCTATCGTATGCTTTTTACACAGCACAAAGCCCTGTGTTATACACACAGGGCTCTGGAATAAATCCGGCGGAGACCTATTTTCCCGGGCCGTCTCCAGCCAAGTATCTTCGGCACTGAGAAGCTTAACTGCCG
>JAAYPO010000072.1 GCA_012519745.1 Clostridiaceae bacterium
GAAATTTTCATGTGATGTACATATACTTGTTATTTCTGATATAGTTAATAATAGTATAATAAGGTAATATATAATGTAGACTATATGCAATAATATATAGATTATTTGCTATAGGCTGACAAAGCTTGGACAACATAGGGTGGGTGGTTATTGCCATCCGGATAATAAAGCATCGGCAAGGATATTATTAAGGCTGCCGTTATTGGTTCAAGAAGGAGTATATTATGAAAATAAGTCCGCAGGTCTATGTGAGAGGCAGCATTGAAGCTGTTGAAATGTATTGCAGAGCTTTTGGCGCAGAAATCAGTTTTCAGATTAAGGATAGTGAAAATAAAGCATATCAGCACTGTGAATTATCGGTTGATGGCAAATTATTTATGGCTGTAAGCGAGGCACCTGATACCTGCGATGTAAGTAAAAAATGTATATGTCAGACAATGGCTTTCAACGTATACGAAATGGGAAGCGAAGAAGCTGTTCGTAATGCATATAACATTTTATCTGACGGAGGCACTGTGATAGATCCACTGGGTCCATGCGACTGGAACCCGCTCTGTTCAAATTTAATTGATAAGTTCGGTGTGTTTTGGTGGATAGCAATTTAACATATTATTAAGGGAAGAAAAATGGAGGTAGAGTTGAGAATGAAGAATAGTTTGGTTGATGAGATCAAAAAGCAAACAAACGTTATCTTTCAAAATATTCAGATCACCCTGGATTCGGTTTTATGAAGGGATGCATGGGTATAGTTTCTGTATGGAACTGCCTTAAAAGCTGTCGCCTGGACTCCTGTATCAGGTGAAAAATATATAATTGGGGATAAAGTGATGGATAAGAATCTGTACAAGAGAATCGAGCGATATATGATAGAATGCATGACAGACAGTGCTCATGACAAAGAGCATGTCTATCGTGTTTTATATGTTGCACTTGATATGGCAAAATATGAGGAATGTGTCGATAATGATATACTCATAACGGCCAGTCTGCTGCATGACATTGGAAGAAAGGAACAATTCCTGGATCCGAGAGTTTGCCATGCGCTGGCGGGCAGCCAAAAAGCATATGATTTTCTTGTATCAATCGGTTTTGCGGAAGAAAAGGCTCAGCATATCAAGGATTGTATTTCAACACATAGATACAGAGCAAATGATCCGCCTGAAAGCATAGAGGCAAAAATTCTATTTGATGCGGATAAAATCGATGCAACCGGCACTCTGGGTATTGCAAGAACAATATTTTATGTAGGTCAGATTTCTGAACCGCTATACACAGTTGATTCTGATGGAAATATTTTAGATGGCTGCAACGATAAAGAGCCTTCTTTTTTTCATGAATATAAATTCAAACTTGAAAACATATATGATAAGTTTTATACAAAGCGGGCGAATCAAATAGCCAGAGAAAGACAAAAATCGGCAGTTGCTTTTTATAACTCAATGCTCAGGGAAGTAGATGATTCATACAAAAATGGATTATTACTGTTAAAAGAACATTTGAAATAGAATTGCTTACGAGGGTATACAGCGGTCGATATAAACACTCACGTACTAGTAAAGACCGAAGGTTTCCTGCTCAAACTCAAGTGAAAATGACCCCAGCTTCTTGATTCTGGGTCCAGCCATACATATCGCTGAATCAAGCTCCATCGTACAAATGTTCCCATTACAGTTGAAGGTGTTATTTCGTTGGTATATAATGGATGTATTGGTTCCAAAGCTTAAGTATATTATCCAGTACTGTGCCGACGGGTGAAAATATGGGGGAAGGCTAATTGCAAGAAAAATTTTGCTAAAAAGAGGCATTGATTATAACAGCATGGTCTGGTGCCCATACACGGCGGAATACATTAAATGCGAGGAATGAAGGTGCTATTATGAGTAGAAAGCCTATCGTTTTATTAGTTCTGATAAGTGCTCTGATCCTCAGTGGATGCAGCGTCCAATCCGGGAATGATGTGGATGAAGTACCAGGTACGCAGGACTCATTGAACATACCAAGCACCGAGAAGGATGATGCTGATTCAGAGCCTGTGACTCCTAATACATCTGAAATAGCACCGGAGAGTACCGAACAAAATACGGACAACACGGTGAAGGGCGGCAGTATATCTGATAATACTCACAAGGATGTGACCTATGAGGTGAGTGCCCGTCTGCATAATGATATGCCGGAATACCGTTTTGTGGCCATGGGGACGACACAAGGCACGGATGAATATGGGATCGGCTTTATTATGGGAATGAAAGTCTTTGATGAAAAGGGGCAGCTCATTCTATCTGAAGATTTTTCGGAGACATATGGTGATGAGGTTTACGGATACGCTGTTTACAATGAAATGATGGACACAATGGGTCTGCATATCGTGGATGTGAACTTCGATGGCTATAGGGATGTAATCATTCTGAACGAGTTTAGCGGTGCTCATGCCAATACATGGTACGACTGCTGGCTGTGGGACCCGGAAACATCATCGTTTGCCGCTTCTGAGTCATTTGCGCAGATTTGCAATCCCTCTCTTGATCCGGAGCAAAAGTGTATTTTCTCGACAGGGGGCTCGGGTGCTGCTTTTTGGGGCGGTTCTATATATAAATTCATGGACGGCGAATTTGTTTTGACAAATGATTTATATACCGATTGGAGCGGATTGCAGGAAACTGCGCTTGTAGACGGCAAAATGACAGTCGTTCGCGAAGTGAACTATCCGGACGATGATGAAGAGAAAGCAGCTGAAATGGTAGCAGCTGAAATGAAGTATTATCAAGACAGTGAGCTATGGCAGCTTGATAACCCGCGCTGGTATTGGGTCGGAGGACATGAAGCCGATAAGTGGCTGGAGAGATAGACATAAAACGAAAGGAGGGTGCAATATGCCATATAGTGTGATGCGTTGCAGAATAGAAATGGAATTGGAGTACCTTGTTTATCTTCCTCCTGAGTATGATAATCTGAGCAATAAAAAGTGGCCTCTGATCATATTTCTTCATGGTGCTGGAGAGAGGGGAAGCAACATTGAGGATGTGAAAAAATATGGAATACATAAAGTTATAAATGAAAAAGATATACCGTTTATTGTGATCTCACCGCAATGTCCAAAGAATACCGTTTGGGAAATGTATTTCACCTCTATTGATAAACTCATCAGAGAGGTCCCCCAGCTATATAGGGCAGACGAAAACAATATCTTCCTGACTGGTATAAGTATGGGGGGATATGGAGTCTGGAATTATGCCATGCTGAACCCGGATAAATTTGCAGCTATAGCTCCGGTATGCGGAGGCGCTCAATACTATTGGAGGGCCGGCTCATTGAAGAATACCCCGGTATGGGCTTTTCACGGGCAAAAGGACAAGGCGGTGCCATTTGAAGAATCTAAGCGAGTTGTGGATGAACTGGAAAAATGCGGCGGAAAGGTTAGATTCTCCGTATTTCCCGATGCCGGGCATGAAGTCTGTACTCTTGCATATGAAAACGACGAACTATTTAATTGGCTGCTGGACTGCTGCACTCCTCCAATAGGCGGGTCATTACCATCACCAGATTTGGTAAAGTGAGATCCAGCCTGACACCTGTGTTCATAATGCAAATGGCACCTGTCTTTTTATCAGGAAGGAAGAATGCTATTGTTAGTGTTCCGGGATCGCCTCCTGTATGCCCTGGTATTATTTGACCACTGGTACCTGTTATCGTCAGGTTATATATGGTAGAATAAAGGGAAAAAGTTAAGCGGAGGTTAGGTGTGACAAAGCTGATCCAAAATGAAGCAGACAAACTATATGATAATATTTTTAAGCATAGCAATCATGAAACTGCAAAGAAAATAGCATATGGATTTGATATTGATACTATATCAAACGGCAGCGAAAAAGAAGACTGGGTAAAGTATGTATCTTCTGAACTTGAGAAACGCTTTGATGAACAGACGATCAAGAAAATACGGATGGGCTGCTATTGTAATGAGAACGGGAAACTAGACCAATCTAAAGAGTTTATCAGGAATGTATACAAGTCATCTTCATCAATTAAGGATTTTGTAGATAAAATGAATGAACATGGAGCGGGATGGTACATCGAGGATGGGAAGTTATTCACCAAGTACTTTTCGTGTCCTTGTCCCATGCTTGATAAAGTTGGTGAATTGCCTTCAAAAACATGGTGTTATTGCACTATCGGATATAACAAGCAGATATTTGAGTATGCTTTTGATTGTGAAGTTGACATTGAGTTGGTTGAGAGTATCAAAACAGGATCCAGCCAATGCTTGATGAAGGTGACATTACCTGATATAAATCTATAACTGAGCGAAAATATAGCGTTCTATGTGTTGCGGGGGTGATGCTTATGTGGGAAAAAGTTTCTGAACCTTGGAAAATAGCATTTTCACAGGGGTGGGAGTCTTTTAAAAAAGGGTCTATCCCGATTGGTGCGGTTATAACTGATGAAATCGGTAATATCATTTCCGTGGGGCGAAACCGCATGTATGAGTCCGGGACCTTGAACCCCAGGATCGCTCATGCAGAAACAGTATGCCTGCAAAACCTCGACATATCAAAATATCCAAACGTTAAGCAATACACATTGTATACTGCCATGGAGCCATGCCCAATGTGTTTTGGAACCATTGTCATGAGCAATTTCCGCAAAATAAAGGTTGCAGCTAGGGATAGTTATTGCGGAGCAGTCTATCTTTCTGAACAGGATCCATATATAAAATCTAAAAATATGCAGATCGAATTTGAATCAGGCCTCTTACAGGATATCCAGATCGTGCTGCAGGCTTATTTTGAACTCAGAGCCTGCAATGGCGAGGTCAATAAAATCGTGGATATTTTTTGCCGGGATTGTCCGGAAGCTGTTCAAATCGCTAAAGCTTTTTATGAGGAGAAATACCTTGATTTTTGTGTCCAAAGCAATAAAGAATTCAAGGATGTTTTTGAGTCCATTGTTTTAATGCATATAAAAGCGCGTCATCACGCTTGATAAAGAAGGAATATCCGAGCATAAGGCTGAAACTGTGGAGGGAATATTTCTGGTCAAGAAGCTTTTGCTTGCTGACAACAGGGGGAGCACCAATAGAAGTAATAAAACGATACATAGAAAGTCAGGGTGAAAAGCTATGAACAAGGCATACAAATTCAGGCTTTATCCGGACAAGTCACAGATCGTATTGATACGAAAAACCTTCGGGTGTGTAAGGTTTGTATACAATAAGATGCTTGAAAACAGAATTACAATATATGAAATATACAAGGATGATCAAGAAGCATTGAAACAGCAGAAATACAGTATGCCAGCCGATTACAAAAAAGAGTATGGATGGCTGAGGGAAGTGGACAGCCTTGCGTTGGCAAATGCACAGCTCAATCTGAACACGGCATATAAAAATTTCTATCGGAATCCGTCATTTGGATTCCCTAAATACAAAAGCAAGCATCACGACAAAAAGTCATACACGACCAATAATCAGAAAGGAACTATACGAATCGTTGATGAAAGGACCATACGACTGCCTAAACTGAAGGATGTCAGGATCAAATTACACAGAAAGATACCTGAAAATGTGGTAATAAAGTCTGCAACGATAAGTGAAACAGCTGCAGGGAGATTCTATATATCCATATTGGTTGAGTATGAAAACGATATCAAACCAGTTACACCAAAAGCAGAAAAAGTATTGGGACTGGATTATTCATCAAAAGCTCTTTATGTAGACAGTGAAATGAACACTCCGGATTATCCGAAGTTCTATCGGCAGGCAGAAGAGAAGCTGAAGAAGGAGCAACGAAAACTATCCGGACGGAAGAAGGGAGGGAGAAACCGGGAGAAGCAGAGACTGAAGGTAGCCAGGTTACATGAAAGGACAGCGACATCGGTTACGAAGCATTTGCCTGTCATATGCAGAAAATATGCCCTAAGTATATTTCAGTTGTCATCCAGGTCAACAAGGGAGATGGATTTGTCTCAGATTCACCTTATCTTCATGCTTTTGACAGGGTGGCAGAGGTGCATCACCAGATCGATGGGACCGGACTAAAACACTCATTGAGCAGGATCGGATACTCATGTATACTAAACGAAGAGTACCCATTGCCAAACGGGAAGCTTTTTCAAAGATTTGATTTTCAGGGCCAGACTTGAGAGATAATTCACGATCCCTGAGCAAAGAAAACTTTATAACGGAGAGGAAAATATGCGCACAATTACCTTAATACCTGGAGACGGCATCGGACCCGAGGTTGCATTTGCAGCACAGAGGCTGATAGATGCATCGGGCGTGAAACTGGACTGGGAAATCCAGAATGCAGGGGCCCATATGACCGATCAATTCGGTACACCTTTGCCCAAGTCAGTTACAGCGTCTATATTGAAGAATGGAGTTGCACTAAAAGGCCCTATTGCCACCCCTATAGGTGAAGGATTCAGAAGCGTGAACGTTACGCTTAGAAAAGAACTC
Source organism: Clostridiaceae bacterium (assembly GCA_012519745.1). GTDB lineage: Bacteria > Bacillota > Clostridia > Acetivibrionales > DTU013 > DTU013. The sequence goes on from JAAYPO010000072.1 coordinate 6,455, forward strand.
GATTTGTATGTGAATTTACGTCCCGTTAAAACATATCAGGGGATACCTTCAAGATATACTGGCATAGACATTGTTATAGTCAGGGAAAACACAGAAGATCTGTATGCAGGAATTGAGCATATGATAGGTGAAGATGCTGCTGAAAGTATAAAAGTATTCACCAGAAAAGGCTGTGAAAGGATCTGCAGATATGCTTTTGAATATGCAGGAAAGGAAGGCAGAAAGAAAGTAACGGCAGTCCACAAAGCTAATATCATGAAATGCACGGATGGTATGTTTCTTAATATTGCACGGGAAATCTCAAAGGAGTATACAGATATAGAATTTGAAGAGATGATCATTGATGCGATGTGCATGAGACTGGTCCAATCGCCGGAATCATATGATATTCTGGTTTTGCCTAACCTTTATGGCGACATCGTTTCAGATCTATGTGCCGGACTTGTCGGCGGACTTGGGTTTGCACCTGGAGCCAATATAGGATCAAATAGTGCAGTGTTTGAGCCTGTACATGGAAGTGCGCCTGATATCGCAGGTAAGAATATCGCAAATCCAACAGCCATGATGCTTTCCGGAGTACATATGTTGAAATATATCGGGGAGATTGAAGCGGCAAATAATATAGAGAAAGCTATTTCGTATGTACTCAATGAAGGTATAGCTAAAACACGTGATCTTGGTGGAACATTTGGTACAAGAGAGTTCACGGATTGCGTAATTTCGAAATTATGAGTGATGATTGCTTAAGTCCGGCCTTGATTTTACAAGAGCATCAAGAAATACATTCCGCATCATTTAATATGACATACTGCTGTCCATTTATGTAGAGTACATTAATAGTAAAAAACGGAGGGCACTTATGAGTGAGAAAACCGAATTTCAAAAAGTCAGTGAAGAGACTGTGCGCTTCATGCGGGGCAAGTATGCTCTGGACGAAGTGCCGGGAAAGTACTACGGAATCGATTGCCTGAAGTTTCGTCAGGGAAAGAAGACTATATTGTCTGTAAACATACATGAGGATCATTATGATTTTCAGATAATTTACGGCAAAGCTGAGAGGGAGAAATTCGAAGCACGAAGAGACGAATTTCCGCAGTCCATTGTTGAACTCTATGATAAAGCGCACACTTATCACGACGGCAAGTGGATGCTTATTCGGGTGGATAATTTGGAAACACTGGAAGCCGTCAAAAAAATGATCCTTATCAAGAAAAAGCCAAACCGTAAGCCATTTTCGAAAGAGAATGCGTTCTATGGCAAATGCGGACATAGATGTGACTTATGTATACACTTTTCTGGCGGTACGATCAGCGAAGAATTCAGGAAAGAGTTGGAGGAGAGACTGACCAGGGTATATAATATCACAGACTGGTCGATGAGATGCTCAGGATGCAGTACTCCGGGATGGCATACAAAGTCTTGTGAACAGCTTGATTGTGCAGCGGAAAAAGGTTTCGCTGATTGTGTATCTTGCGAGCAATACCCGTGTTCCAATGCTACGGCCGGGTATGCAAAATTAGAAGCAAAAAGCATGCTTGCCGACGATGTGACTTGGGCAATTCTGCCTTATGTACCATACCAGTACGGCAACTGATAACTGAACCGGAGAGGCTGCCATCCATGACGACCCTGCATTTTTAGGCATTGTTTGCAGGGTATCCCATAAGTGTGGATTGGCTTGATAGATTTAACGCGGTTATGGGTACCGATAGTTGAAAATTAGTACAGGGACAAATGAACAAATGTCCGGAATGCTGTTGCCGCAACACAAATAATGGTATATAATGGATGATAAATCACCTCATGGTGCGGAGGATTAAATGGATGTAAGAAAATTTATTGAGATAATGGCAGTTACAGAGAAACTAAAGAATACAACGAGACATTCATGGACTTCCTCCGGACGTCATGAAAGCGTAGCGGAGCATAGTTGGAGACTATCGCTGATGGCATACCTTGTGAAGGATGAATTTCCTGAAGCAGATATCGACAAGGTGATCCTGATGTGCATTTTTCATGACCTGGGTGAAGCGATCACCGGTGATATACCTGCATTCAACAAAACAAAAAGCGACGAGACGGTTGAAGATGATGAAGTCCGACAGCTGCTTTCCGGTTTGCCGGAACCATATAAAAAGGAACTTTCCATGCTGTTCCTGGAAATGCATTCACAGAAGACCCTTGAATCCAGGATCTATAAGGCGCTTGACAAAATGGAGGCGCTGATACAGCACAATGAGGCTGATATTTCCACATGGATCCCTCTCGAATATGAGTTGAATCTGACGTATGGAGAAAAAGAAGTCGAGTTTTCAAAATATATGAAAGAACTAAGGGAAGCCTTGAAAAACGATACGATAAAGAAAATACAAAGCCCGGAAAAATCGGTCAGGCACCACCACCGGGCGGCCGGAGGATAAGCGGTAATGATAAGGATGATAGTGACGGATCTGGATAATACGCTTCTTCGAGGGGACAAGTCTATTTCCAAATATACTGTTTCCGTACTTGAGAAGTGCCGGGAAAATGGCATTAAGATCGCTTTTGCAACAGCCAGATCAGCACAGGCCTCATCAGGATATTTTGAACAGTTTGCTCCAGATGTGTTTATCGGATACGGGGGAGCGGTCTCTTTTGCAGGAGATGAGATCATTTCCCGTTTTTATATTCCTGCCGGTATTTCCTATCGACTAATAAATAGATGCCTGCAGGAACCGGAGATCTTATATGTGCATGCAATAAATGAATCTGTTGCCTTCACCAATAGACTTGATCCAACACATATTAATCTGTCTCACTATGAGCAAGTCGATTTCTCACTATATACCGATATAAGCTATCTGAAAATATCAGTAGTCGCCGCAGATCCCTGTGTTGTTGAACGCATAGCTTCTGATTTCCCAATGCTCGACCTGCTGCGTTATACCGGAGAAGACTTATACAGATTTGCCGACCGCAATGCTGTAAAGTGGAATGCGGTCAAGGCCGCAGCTGAATATTATGGTATCAGCACAGATATGGTCGCAGCTTTTGGCGACGATATGAATGATTATGAAATGATCAAGAACTGCGGTATCGGTGTTGCTGTAGAGAATGCCGTCGAAGAAGTAAAGTCGGCTGCTGGATTTATCTGTGACATCAGCGATAACGATGGTGTTGCAAAATGGCTGGAAGGGCATACCTGATATGGCATCATAGCATACACTTTGATGGATTACTCAAAATGAACACTCGTATAAGTGGATTGATTTATCCATAAGCAATAAAGGGGAGTGTACTATGTATCCAATATCTACTAAAAGAGTACTGATAAAAAAGTTTATCACATTTTCGTTAAGCTTATTGATATGCCTGCCGGCAATAAGCCCGTTATCCGCTTCGTATGCTGGTCAAGGGGGTCCTTTGCCCGACGATATACTATTTCAGGATGATTTCGAAGACGGGGATCTGAACGCATCCGACCCTGGATCATCAAACGGTTTGACCTGGACGACAAACGGCACCCTGGCAGCAGGAACTGTCAGCAGCCATGACAGTAAGGTCTTAAGACTGGAAGCGGGTGCATATATTCTATCAAATCAGGAAGTGGACCAATCAGAGTACACGGTCTCTTTCACCAGTATAAACTGGTACAACACCGCTGCCAGAGTGATGGTCGCATACAAGGATGAGAGCAATTACTATTCCTTCAGTCCGACAACAGGACAGGTATACAGGTGCCTGGATGGTGTTGAAACAGAGCTTGGAACGGATAGTGTGAGCAGGCTGATAAGCTCTCCCAGACTCAATCCCTCGGAGAATCGCTTCAAGATATATTTTTGCAATGACGGCAGTTCGGTCACTATATCAGTCGATCGGGACGGATATCAAAACAGAAAGGATTATGAATTCATATACAAAGATCAGGATGCCGCTGCTGTAAATCGCTTTGTCGGCGGCAGGATCAAGCTGGCCAGAGTAGACGAAGGGACAGGCCGTTTCTGGGTCAATTTTGACGATGTCATTGTAACAAAAGGCAAGCTCCAGGCATCACTGCCAAGAGGCCCTGTCCAACTGTATGTGAGCAATACGGGCGATGACAGTTATGATGGTACGGATACACGGCCGTTCAAAACTATTGCCAAAGCGCTTGAGAGTTCCTATCCGGGAGATGAGATCATTGTAGAGGATGGAGCATATGATGAGCAGATAAAGTTTGCACAAAGCCGTATATATGGTGAAGAAGGGAAAAAGCTTGCCATTAGGCCCCGAAACAGACATAAGGCTGTTTTGAAAAACAGTATAAATCTGAAATACGGCGATCATGTCATACTGGACGGGTTCGAAGTAAATGGTCAGACAGTCAATGTGGGCGGCAGCACCGGTGTCGAGTTAATCAACAATTATATCCATGATGCAGGCATCGGTGTCAGTGCGTCGGGAGTAAACAGCAGGGTCGCCGGCAACTATATATATAAATGCAGCTTTGGAATCAATGTTTCCGGCAAAAATATGCTTGTCGAAAATAATGAGATAGAGCGATTAATATACAGGCAAGGCGACGCCGACTATTTTCGTTTCTTTGGCGAAGGGCATATCATCAGAGGGAACTATATGCACGGCACGAGGAATGAAGAGACCGGGCCGGCTCATGTGGACGGTTTTCAAACCTTCGATAACAATGGTGAGTATGCCCGGAATATCATCATCGAAGGCAACTTCATTGAAGACTTTTATCATCAGGGTTTGATGGGATCAGGCAGCTATTATTATCACTCATATAATATTACCTTCCGCAACAATGTATTCAAGGATGCGGCTGCATGGGGAATGTGCATTTCACAGCTGAAGGATGTCAAAGTTTACAACAACCTGTTCATCAATATGAAGACCCATGGCGTCGGGTTCAGGGGCACTGACGCGCAGCCTGCCACAGGCGAGGTCCGGAACAACATTTTCTATAACGCCAGAAACTGCTATTTTGGCATTGACAACAACCAATATGATGGGTCCAACAACCTTCTCTTCAATTCGGATCCTGAACAAAAGTACAAACAGGAGAGTTTTCCGAATGATATCGTCAATGCGGACCCATTGTTTACAGATATCGATAATGATGATTATTCACTGCATCCCAACAGCCCGGCTGTCGATCAGGGAACAGACCTGGGATTTGCACATGATTTCGCCGGAAATATAAGGCCTTCCGGTAATGGATTTGACATTGGACCTTATGAGTATAAGGGCAGCGACCAACCTGTTGCATATATCCAATACTCCGATATTGTAAACAGCAGTACCGGATACGAGCCTTTCAGGGTTGCTTTCAGCGGAGCAAGTTCCTATGCACCTGACGGGAGAAGTATTGTTTCATATGAATGGGATTTCGGCGATGGGATCACTGATACAGGCGTTTCTGTAAATCATACTTTTAGTGCGGGGAAACATACAGTGAAATTGACCGTCTCAGATAATACAGGGAAAAAGCATACTGCCAGTCAGGTATTCGACATACTGCCGTCAAAGTACCCCAATCTGTATCTGTATCTCCCATTTGAGGGGGACTGCACGGATATGTCAGGCAAGGGGATGACGGTCACAGGCGGTGACAGCGCTGCTTTGGAGAAATCCACATACGGAAGATCGGTTCGATTCAATAACAGCAACAGCAGGGCGATTTCTGCTGCCCACAGCAATTATCTGGATGGTCTGGATGAACTAACGATAGCCTTTTTTGCGAAGAAAAGTGCTAAAACAGAGGCGGCGACAGTTATCCACAAACATACCGTATATGTGGTCAGTCTATCGGAAAGCGGCTTTAGCGGTTATATACATAATGGTGCGGGGCAGAAGAATTTCAGTATCAAAAATGTTGTTGTTGATACCGAGTGGCATCATTATGCTGTCACTTATGACGGAACGCATATCGTGATGTACATCGATGGAAGGGAATGCTCCCGCATCGAATGTACAGGCAAGGTGAGAAGGGATTCCAGCCGTGCTGTGGTAATTGGAAGAAATCCATGGGGAGACAGCTTCGAGGGATGGATGGATGAGATCAGGATCTATGACAGGGCGCTGAGTGAAGGTGAGATAGGTCAGATCATGAACGACATCACGATCATCACGCAGCAGGATAAGCCAAAGGATGGAAATCCGGGCTCTCCGACAGCTCCGTCGACACCGACGACACCGCCCTCAACACAGCCTCCGTCAACAGTGCCGCCTGCTGTACAGCCGCAAACATCTGCGCAAACTGCACAAACACCGCCGCAGGATGAAGAAAGTGATCCTGATCCGGAAGAAGACCTTATCACAAAGGATTATCCGGAAATGGTAAAGGAACTGGAGCGTCTATTTGAAAATGCTGATATTGACAATAACATCCTGAATCCTACATACGGTGCCATGATGAAAAGGGCAGCGGTCATATCTCTTGTCCCTTCTTCCCAGAACAGATTAAGGCAGCTTGCAAAGCTGACCTTCAGCGATATTACGGGCAATGAGTGGTATGCTCCGCATATACCTATGGCGGTGTACCGCAAGCTGATAAATGGCTTCCCGGACGGCAGCTTCCGGGGCAAAAGCCAGGTCACCCGTGCAGAGTTCCTGACCATGCTTGCCAGGTTCAACAACTCCGAGGGATCGATAAAGAAAAAAGCCGGACAGGATGCCGAAAGCAGGGCTATTATTGTAAAGCTTATCGGGGACAAGTGGTATACGAACTATATCGTTGTTGCAAAGGATGGTCTGGTCCATCCGGATCAATACACAAAGGAGACCATTGTGAAACCAATGACCCGCGGCGAGGTATTCTACGCACTGGCGCAGTACTTGTGGACAAAGGATATCTCGGAAGGCGGAAAGTACCATGCCATGGCGTTAAAGAATGAAAACCCGGCTTTCAGTGATACAATAAAAACTATTGACTTATCCAGGAGTGTTGGCTCTGATACTGGGGACGGCTGGTATATGCAGCTGATGAACGCTGCCCGGGATCATGCGTTGGGTGTGCCGATGGACTTCTATCCAGCTATTATTTGTCTGAAGGACAAAGGCATACTTCAGGGAAATAACGGTGAAAGCAGATGGTATGACCCTATCACCAGAGCCGAGGTCCTGGCGTTGTTTGAGCGCCTTGCAAAGGTGTGGGGCGAAGAAGGCAGCTGAGTGATAGTTGATTGATATTATATCAAAATATTGATATAATATGCATATGATATTTGTGGAGGTATATTACATGCCAGTCATAAGACCAAGCTCGGATTTGAGGAACAATTACAATGAAATATCGAAATTCTGTCATGAGTACAGTGAACCCGTCTATATAACAAAAAACGGACAAGGAGACTTGGCTGTTATGAGCATTGAAACATATGAACGTCTTGTCGGCAGATTTGAATTGTATAAGCTGCTTGATGAAGGTCTCGAGGCTATAAAAACGAAAAAGGTCAGAAATTTTCGCGAAGCACTAAAAGACATTCAGAAGGACTAAGGTATGGATAAATATAGTGTAGAGATCACTGAACCTGCGGAATATGATTTGCTTGAGATTAAGCGCTATATATCAGAAGAGCTGTATGAACCTAAAATAGCTGAGAGGATTATAAGCAATATCGCGGATGCCATTTTTGAACTTGAAGATATGCCTTTCAGATATGCTTTGGTATCAGATGAAAGGCTGGCTCTGTGTGGAATGAGAAAACTGATTATTGATAATTATATCGTCTTTTATATTGTCGATGAGAGAATCAGGACAGTAACTATAGTAAGAGTTCTGTATGTAAGAAGAAACTGGGCTGATTTGCTTTAAGCAAGGCTTGAACAGGGGTGATGAGGTTTGAGGATCGGCATCGATATGGATGGAGTGATTGTAGACACAATAAACTATGTTGCTTCAGAATTGTCACATTACCTGAACAGAGAAGTAAAACCGGATGAGGTTGCGCATAATCTCGGCAAGATAGACAATATCGGGCAGATATTTGAAGAGCACGGCGAACGTTTGCTGTGTTCTCTTGATCCGTTTGAGCTTGCGGCAGATTCTATCAATAGCATTGTAAGGGAACATGATGTTTATATTATCAGCGCCAGATTCCATGTCCATTATGAAAGTACTTTGCAATGGTTAAAAAAGCACGGGATCAATGTCGATAAGGTGATTTTCACCGAAGGTAAAGGCAAATCGGATATTTGCATTGAAAACGGAATCGATGTGTTTATTGAGGATTCGGCAAAAAATGCTTTAGAACTAGCTGATCATGGAATCAAGGTCATTCTTTATTCCACAGAATATAACGCATCAATTCAAAGGGAGAACATAATCCGCTGCGATGACTGGCCATGCATCCTTGAAGCAATAAAAAGGGAGTTGCTATGTGCACCAGGGCAAAGCTGGCAGAAGTAGCTAGGGCAGAAGCTTTGCGGCCTCTTCATGGGACTCTGCCAAATGAGAAATTGAATATGCATCGTTGATATATTGCAATGATTGGTATATAATGGAGGGCAAGGAGCATATATGAAATATAACTCAAAGAAGGATTGGTGGATAGGAGCAATTATTTGGATACCGATGTTATTTGGTTTGTACCGTATGGGATATGTATCCTTTGTTGAGGACCAATCAGTGCTTTTCTTCATAATTTTCGCGATCTTCATTGGATTTGTATCTTGGATATGGTTTGGTACATATTACGTTTTTGATGATGAATACCTGATCGTAAGGTGCGGACCTATTAAAGAAATAGTCCTTTATAAAGATATAGTTTCAGTCAAAAAGACAAGGAATCCCCTTTCATCTGCAGCATTATCAATAGATAGGATCGAAATAATGTATGGAAAGAGAACTTTGATTTCCCCTGCTAAAGAGCAAGATTTTTTGACTGAACTTAAAAAAGGATGAAGGGAATATAAATATGGATAAGCCACAAAAGTCATTATTCAGTTATGTTGATTGTATCGAGCTCTATACTCCGGACATAAAGGAGGGAATTGAGTATTATTGCAATACTCTGGGCATGAAGGTTATTTGGAAGACTGAATCATCAGCGGGACTTGGATTGAGTGAAGGAATAACTGAAGTAGTGCTGCAGAATGAGCGTAAAGAGCTCAATGTTGATTTTAAGGTCGATTCCGTTGTTGAAGCGGTAAAGGATATAGAAAAAGCGGGAGGACAGGTCATTTATGGCCCCTTTGATATTCCAATCGGCAAATGTGCGGTTGTCAAGGATCCATGGGGCAATAGATATGTGATATTGGACACAACGAAAGGTACTTATATAACCGATGATGAAGGCAACATCATCGGACAGAATGAGCCCGGATAAGGGTCTCTCATGTATTGGAGGTATTTATGAATAATGATCCGATATCAGTCCCAAGTGCGGTAAAAGTTGAAAACACTGCCTGGCTAAGAAAAATGATCACCGATTTTGTAAATGGATCACCAGAGAATTGCCTGGGCGCAAATTACAGAGAAAAAGCATGGGGATCTCCGCTGGTTGGGTTTTCACGGGGTGACGATCCATACTACCAGTGTTTCAAGGAAGATATTGGTGAATTCCTATGGACACCCTTCGAGATATTCTCAAAAAGCTTCCCAAACATTGATTTTGATCCATCAGAGTTGTCAGTGATCTGTTGGGTATTGCCTCAAACGGAGGCAACTAAAGCTGATATGAGAAGGCAGATCGAATATCCGGCTGAAAGAGCTGCGCTCTCTCGTTCAAACGGTGAGATTTTCAACCTGAAGGTCGGACAGTATGTGGTCAATATACTCAACAGCCGTGGATACGAAGCGGTTGCCCCGGCCCAATCAGAGTACTGGGAAATCAAATGGTCAGAAAAGTATCACAATGCATCATCATGGTCTGAAAAACATGCTGCATTCATTTCCGGGTTAGGTACGTTCAGCCTTACAGATACATTGATAACCGAGGTGGGAACAGCGGCCAGGTTGGGTTCGGTGGTTGCCAGGATCCCAATAGAACCCACTCAGCGAAAATATACAAGATATGATGAGTACTGTCTGCACTCAAAAGATGGGGGCTGCATGAAATGTGCCGACAGATGTCCGGCAGGTGCGATAGATAAGAATGGCCATGATAAGGCCAAATGTGTAGAATATCAAAACCAGTATACTTCAAAATACATGGACGAGAATTACAAAATCAATACAAGATACTGCGGCCTATGTCAATTTGACATCCCTTGTGAATCCTGCATTCCATAAGATCGGGGTCAGGCTTGCATAATTGCATAATTCTTCTATAGTAATAGAATTATGCAATTATGCAAGCCTGACCCCGATTCTATACGACCAGATCCACGTGCTGGATCGTACCTGCGGTCCCGTTTTCGCGGAGGAAGATGCCGCTTCTTGCAATGCTGCCAAGGGTATCTTTGTTGCTCGTTTTCAGGTCAAAGGCAGTTGATGCATTGCCGAGATATATTGCGCCTATTCCCTTCACACCCAATGCAAACAGCTGGTCTTCACCGTTTTCATCCTTTGTCCAGATGCGCAGCTTGTCATATATCTCATCGTTTTCGTCTATCCAGCCATTGTTGTCGTCGTCATACTGTGCCAGCTCACTGAAACCGTTTCCGCTTTGCGGCCCGAATAGTTCAAGCCCGTTATTGATCGTGCCGTCATTGTTGACGTCAAAGGCAAGAAAACCGCTTCCGGCAGCAGCAAAAGATATCTGATCCGGTATGCCGTCGGAGTCGATGTCAAAGCTGTATTTGTCATTTGTCAAAGCTGCGGTGGAATTTGCAAAATTCACGACAAGGGGATCCTTCACCACTGCATCTCCTGCACGGATGGATACATCGAGCCTTGATGCGAATTCTCTGGACATGTTCAGTTCGAGGCCGAAATTGATCTCCCTGCCGTCAGCGGTCTTCACAGACCCGTTTGCAGAGAAGGACATGTCCTGCTTCTCATAGTGTACTTCATGAAGATCGTACTCCAGTCCCCAGCCTTGTCTTTGTGCAGCCGGAGCCTGGCCGGTCTGTACAAAACGGCCTATATTCATCCTTTCCATTGAATGTCCGCTATTTCGCCTGCCTTCGCCGACTTTCTTTGGTATTACGAATTTGAACTTTTTTCCGGTCAGTGTTTCGATCATTCTTTGGAGCAGGTAGATCTTCTGTTTATCTTTGTCGCTTATCTCAAGTAAATCATCATCATCTTTTGTACATATTCCGCATGCCGCGGACTCTGCGATTTGTTTTTCAAGGGCCTGTCTGCCCTCTTCGGAGAGCTGCAGAAAATCTTCTACGGGAGAATCCGCTGCACCCGCAGATGCCGGCGGTTTTTCGCCTTCAAAGACCGGTCTTGTGTTTCCTGTCCACATTTTCAGGGATTCTTCTTTAGTGTGGATTTCAACTGACGAGCTTTTGCCGTACAGTGAAACAGATGAGCTCGCGATCCTCATACTACATGCCTCCTTGCATCATATGGGTCTGGATTGCTGCCGGTCATCCCTGACCGATAATATACCTCTATTATGTTATCGGATTTTATTAGCAGAAGGTTGACGTGTTTATTTTCAGCCTGTGTAACCATGCCTCCCGGGTACGCTTAATGGAAGTGTGGATAAAAGCCAATTGTGTTGAATGCATGAATTGGTATATAATGTATAGAAAAAGTGTCACGGAAGCTCTTTTCCTGTGTCGGATCTGAGCAGTTTTTTCCGAAAGTGGCCAGGATAAAGCAATATCCTTTGTAATATCATGTAAAAGGTACTCTTGGTGGAGCCTGGGGGATAACATTATGAAAAGCACTGAGAAATTCACTTGTAAGGCAGATAATTACAGAAAGTACCGTCCATCTTACCCGGATGAATTTATTGAATACTTGCAATCCAATGTGGGGCTCAGCAAATCATCAGTGGTTGCAGATATCGGTGCGGGCACCGGAATATTAACAAGACTCATCTCTCCTATATCAGGCAGAGTCCTTGCTGTCGAACCAAATGAAAGCATGCGGGATGCGGGTATCAAATATTGTGAGGATCTTGCGAATGTATCTTATTTTGATGGATGTGCAGAAAACACCGGGCTTAATGATCAGTCTCTGGATTTCATTACTGTGGCACAAGCATTCCACTGGTTTGATAAAGAAAGGACAAAGATTGAGTTCAGGCGGGTATTGAAGCCGGAGGGCAAAGTCGTGCTTGTTTGGAATAGCAGAGTCCCGGATAATGAAATGGTAATTGAAAATGACAACATTTGCAGGAGACTGTGCAAGGATTTCACCGGATTTTCAGGCGGTTCCGGATCAGAAGAGGAGAGCATCAGCAGCTTTTTCTCCAATGGCAGATTTGAGAGAAGGGAATTCAGCAATGACAGGATCCTGTCTCTGGAGGAGTTTATTGGCGGAAGTCTTTCCGCATCATATTCTCCCAATCTGAATGATCCAAACTATGATGATTTCGTTGAGAGCCTGAAGATGCTGTTCTTCAAGTATAATGTGGATGGGAAGCTTGTACTCCCCAATATTACACAGAGTTATACCGGAATCATTGATCCGTAGCAGTTTGTACAAAGAAAAAAATTGCGTATTTGAGTGCATAAACTTCTTTGATCGGGGTGCTGTTTATGATGCGAACTGAGAAGGAAATGTTCGATCTGATACTTGGCGTGGCTCAGAAGGATGAACGCATACGCGCAGTGTATATGAACGGTTCGAGAGCAAATCCCAATGTGAACAATGATAATTACCGGGATTATGATATAGTTTATGTTGTTGAAGAAACGGAGTCATTTCTGGCAGACAAGGACTGGATCTCGGTGTTCGGAGAGCCTGCAATGGTGCAGGAGCCTGATTCCAATGACCTCGGCTGGGGGCAGAATGCTGATCACAGCAGGTCCTACGGCTGGCTGATGCTGTTTAAGGACGGTAACCGCATCGATCTGCATATCCAGACCAGGGAAGCAATGCTGGAAGAGTACACGAAGGATACCCTGACCATTCCGCTTTTGGACAAGGATAGTATCCTACCGCCGATCCCGCCTTCAAACGACAGCGGTTACTGGACACAAAAGCCATCCAGATCGAAATATGACGGTTGCTGCAATGAGTTCTGGTGGTGCCTGAATAATGTCGCAAAAGGGATTTTACGGGATCAATTGCCATATGCAATGAGGATGTACAATGAAATAGTACATATAGAGCTCGATAAGATGATTGAATGGTATATTGGAACTAAAACGGGATTTACCGTAACAACGGGGATGTGGGGCAAGTATTTCAAAAAGCATCTGCCGCCGGAGCTGTATGAGCTTTATGCAAAAACATATTCAGGTTTTGATATGCTTTGGCAGGCAATCTTTGCAGCATGCGAACTGTTTCGCACCGTCGCGCCCGCTGTAGGCCGGTACTTCGGATATATGTACAATAAGAACGATGACGATAATATGACGGAGTATCTGAAAAAAATGATGAATCATGAGATAAGATAGAACGGCATAATATGAGCTTTTGCAGATTTTTGGACGGGAAATATATAAAGGTACAGAACAAATGTTCGGAAATTTATTGCAGCTCCTCCTGATGTGGGATAAAATGTAAATGTAATCTTTTTTGTGGAGGAGATAAGAATGATGAGTGATTTTGACAAAATGGACAAGGCCAGGGCCGTACTGATGAAAATAGCAAAGGGCATCAATCCTTTGACTGGAGATCCGATCACGGATGAGAGCTTTTTGAATGACCCCAAGATCATACGATGCTTCTATTTCATAGCCGAGGTCCTGGACAATGTCCGGAACGGCACATATGTCAGGAACAGCAAGCTGACAAGCTTCAGCATATCTCCGGAGCAGAAGGAAATGGTCGTCCTGCCTGAAGGGCCGATCGGGGTTACTGAATTCTCGAAACATGTTAATATGTGTATAGATCAGAGTGTGAGCAAAAAGCTCACCGGGGTAGAGATCAATAAAAGGCTGAAAAAAATGGGAGTGCTCGGGGAGGAAACCAATCCTGTCACAGGCAAGTCAAGAACAGTGACCACCCCGAACTCAAGGGAGTACGGATTTGAGATGATGACCAGATCCTTCAACGGGTCGGAATATGACATGGTTGTGATGAACGATACAGGCAAGAGATATCTGATGGATCATCTCGAAGAAATGATGAGTATGGAGGCATAGGTCAGGAGCCTTGCGGGGCTCCTGACATTTAAACAGAGACAGCAGGCTGCAAAACTTTTGGATGGCGATTATGATCAAAAAAATAATTATAATAGGTTTGATTTTCTCAGCAGTAATATCGGTATTGGTATACAGCAATATGTATCTTTGCCGACCATATTACGAAGAGGTTGATGCAGTTGTATTTGAGTATACGGCTGTCAATGATGTGAACTTTTTATCAGATGAGTATTTCACTTATCTTGAAAGTATTTTTGAAGAAATGGTAAGTGAAAGAAGCAATGGGTACGATAGCAGCAGAGTGAAGACGATCGCTGCAGGTGTTGTACTAAATAAAATGATGGATGACCTTGAGAGCGACGCCGAAGCGTTATATGTCCATGATAACAGTAAGAGGTTCTTTGAGACCTTTGATAAGTACATTCTGATGCAGGATGATATAACAGAGCGTATGCACTACTTCCGGAATACATTGAATGAATACGGCAATGCTCCCGCAAGGCTGGAAGATATGATCGCCTTAGCGGCCGAGGACAAATGGCATTTGATCAGTGCGAAATATCACCTGTTCTATTATGGTGATTTGAATGGAGCATTAAATGTGAAATTCGTTTCTGCCGATGGCAGATTCGAGGCTGTATACAATACCGGAAAGGGTGAAAAAGTCACTGATCCGGCAAATATGGGTACTTACAATTATGCTCCGGGTTCGTTCGATCTGTTGAAATATATCGATCACAGCATATATGACAAGGAACCATGGAAGCGGTGGGGCAATGTCAAGGGATATGCATATGAGGATATCATGAAGCTGAGATCCGGTCATGGAACAAATGAGGCCCGGGAAAACAAACTTGAGGTTGAGGCAGCTATTGAAAAAATGAAAAAAGATAAAAAGGATTGAGAGATCTCAAAGGGAACAATGAAATCAAACAGGAAAATCGTGTACATAATACTGACAATAATATGCTTTGCGATATGTGCGCTGATCGTCGCGTTTTTCTCTAAAGCCCGTTTTATTCGAGGGTTTGCTGGTGATGTTGTGATCATTGCGCTTCTCTATTTTTTAATAAAGGTTTTTATTGATGCAAAACCACTCAGGCTTGCTTTGTTCACACTGGCATCAGCTTTTACAGTTGAATTCCTCCAGTATTTCAGGATCATTGATCTGCTTGGGCTTGAGAAAAGCAAAATTGCTCGTATAGTAATAGGTTCTGTTTTTGATCCGATGGATCTGCTTGCATATTTTATCGGTGCTGTTTTGGTGTATATTATCGACAGCGCCCTTGTGGAAAAGTACATATTGGAAAAGCAGGATTGAGCCTCGTATGAGCCGCAAAGATAAGGGGAAGAGGCTTGACGCAAGGTTCGATCCATACATAGCATCAAAAGAACAAATGTTTGGTTTTCTGTTGAATGCGCATTATATTTGGGATATAATGGACGCATAATACAGGGTATTCCTATGGAGGTGAGTGCATTGGTCGACGAGGGATCAAAATACAGACTGCTGTACAGCGACGGCGATATCCGGGAAAAAGCTGAAAGCCTTTTGAAAATGGATCCTGATCCGGTTCCAAGATTCATATTATTAAAGGAATTCATGAAAACAGATCCGGCAGATAGAGAATATAAAAAGGCTTACAGGGATGTCCTCAGTCATGGGTATGTAAAAAAGTTCGAAAGCGGGCAGACTGAGGATGGTTACTGGGGCAGCTTCCATGGGGATTCCGAGGCTGTGCTGAGGCGATTGTTTTTGTTGGGGCTGGAGCTTTCCCATCCGTGCTTTCAAAAAGCCGGGGCCTTTATGGAAACTATACTCAGAGGCGAGGATATCTGGCATCAGCGCTGTGAAAAGCAGGATCATCCGGGATGGTGGCTTGAGATGTTCATGCCGCTTGTCACTGCCTCAAATCTATCATTGATCGACCCGCAAAATGTACTGCTCGATAAACAGATAGCCTTATGGAGGAGCTTTGCTGAGGCAGCTTTCGCCAGCGGCCGATACGATCCTGCCGCAGAAGCTGCAGCCCAGTATGAGCACTTCAGGATAAGGACAAAGAGACCGATCCCGTTCTACTCATATTATTGCGTCATTCTGCTGACATCACGGGAGGGCATATTATCAGACGGACTTTATAAAAAGATCCTTGATTACTGTCTGGACAGAGATGAGGGGATGTACTATATATATGACAGGAAGCCTTCGGTATGTGTCCCCATAAGTGACACAAAGTATTTCTTCTGGTGGATGAGATGTGTTTCAATATTGTCGCGTCTAAAGGGCTGGGAACAATATAAGGCAAGATATTGCAACTGGGTCTGGGATCAGATGAATGCGGACGGCTTCTGGGATCTGATAAACAAGCCGGGGTATTCTCAGTATGTGCTTTCCGATTCATGGAGAAAATCAAAGAACAGGATCATTGACAGTTCCATATATGTGATGAGGTTTCTAACCGATTTTCGGGGGATTTGAGCAGTGCGGAGAAAGTGCAGGGAATTCGTGATACGGACCGGAAGGTTATAATAGAAGTCCAGGTATGGAGCGGTGATACCATCAGATAATACATTTGAAGTATGTTGGTCCTGCAGACGTGTACAGGCGCAAGATACTGCAGGAGACAAGCAGCGGGAGACAAAATAAAATGGAAATGCCTTTAGAATTGCGGGTAGCATTGGAAAACCAACTGCAGGACATGAACCTGAAAAGGATGGTCACTGATTCCCAAAGCATCAGTTTGAGATACAGGACCCAAAGCGGCAAAGGAGAGAGACTGCTGACTAGCGACAGCGAAGCGTTGTCCTATGCAGCGGCACGGATGCCGGCTACATATGGCGCTGTTTATGCAGCACTTCGACAGACGATTGCAAAGGCAGACCGCATACCACTTACGATGCTGGATGTCGGGGCCGGGACAGGTGCGGCTTCCTGGGCGGCTGCAGAACTGCTCGATTTAAGGGAGCTGACCTGCCTTGAACGGGAAGGTGCGATGCGAAGACTGGGCAGCAGGCTGATGGAGAACGGGCCGCAGGCATTACGCGATGCGAAGTGGCTCGAATATGACCTCGATACTGATCCTGTGCC
>JAAYPO010000073.1 GCA_012519745.1 Clostridiaceae bacterium
CTACCAGACATTCAATGACTATTTCATGTTTGGTGCCTTCCATGGTATGGCCAACTTTTTCGGGAGCAATGCCGATGTAAGGAATCTGTTGCAGCATCATTACAACAGCTGGTGCCCTGCCAATGAATTCAAGCCGTCATACATGCTAAACCTCAGCGGCGCAGCATCTGCATATAATGCAGTATACAGTGAAGTATCCGCTGACGGGACGATCGATGAAGCTGAGCAAGAGCGGCTTTTTGAGGCCAACACCACCATCGTGCTTGGAAGTACCAGCCAACAGCTGAGTTTTCTCGACCAGGTCAGAGCACTCAACGAGACACGCGGTCCTGAGGACCAGGTAAAAGTCAAAGCGCATACACTATTCTGGCACAATCTCAGTCAGCAGCCGGAAGCATTTTTCCATGAGGGGTTTTCAAACTCGAACCCCTGGGCAAGCAGTGATGTGATGCTGGCCAGGATCGATTCATATATCCAGAAGGTATTTGAAAGATTTGCTCCCTATGATGACATTATCTATTCCTGGGATGTGGTCAATGAAGCCATCGATGACTTCTCAGGATTCATACGAAATGAGGCCGATTATCAGGAGGGCCGCTGGGGCCGTATCTTTAAAAGGCCTGACATCGCCGACAGGAATGAAAGGCTGTATGAAGAGGCAGTCTGGGTCAGACAGGCTTTCAAGTCAGCTGCGAAATATACCAGGGAGTATGAGCTGGACTGGACACTTGTCTACAATGATTTTTATGATGCGGACAAGGACTATGAGCCAAAGCTCAGCTCCACCATCGAGATGCTCAAGCCCATTTACGAGCAGATGAAGGAGGATGGGGTGACCTTTGTAGTCGGACTGCAGAACAGAAATGCGACTTCACTGGAGCTGGATGTTTTCAAGGATATGTACAACAAGTTTGCCGAAATATGTGATGAGATCCAGACAACGGAGTCGGATACACGCTCCGACCTAGAGGCCAATCCTAATTACAGCCGTGATGCATTGCCCTACTATCTGCCCGACGGCACAAAAAATCCTGAATGGACGTACAGCAAGTGGCAAAACACTCCTAACGCACATGTGGCGCTGGTCAGGTCCGGATGGACGGCTTCCATGGCAAATCTGCCCGAGATCCAGAGAGAGCAGGCCGACTGGGTGGCAGACCAGTTTGACTTCCTTCTTGAGAACAGTAAGGGCAACGGAGGGAAGATCACCGCATACGCTTTGGATGGAGTGAATGACTCCAATACCTTCAACTCAAATAAGGGCGCTCATATCTTCATGTCAGGCGACAATGCAGGCAATACGAGTTATACGGCAAAGATGTCCTACTATGCAATGATCGGCAGTGCAGCCCGGTTCGAGCTCAAAAAGATAATGCAGGATATCCCGCAGGATCCCGAAGAGGACAACTATACCCCTGACAGCTGGAGCAAATATGCAGCAGCCAGGCAGGCGGCTGAGGATGTCCTTGGTGCAAGGATCTATGATCTGGAGGGCGTAAATGATGTGAAAAAGGCCGAAAGTGACTTGGCAGAAGCGTTGGAAGGCCTTACGGAGACGGCGGTATCACTGAGGGAAATACTGGTGGATGATTTACCGCTAACCGGCTTCGCTCCTGGAATACACACCTATACTCTGATAGTGCCGGTGGGACCGGTGCCCCAGGTCAGCGCGGCAGCAACCGATCCGGATGCAAGGGTCACGATAGTCCAGGCAGACGGACTTCCCGGAAGTGCTGTCATTTCAGTCGAATCAGAGGACGGCTCCAAGCAGATCGTATATACGGTAAGCTTTGATGTCGACACTACACTGAGCAGTCTGAAAGTGGACGGAGTACTAATAAGCGGATTTAGTCCGGATAAATTCTCTTATGAGCTCTCAGCTCCTTATGGGACCCTGCCCAATGTGACCGCTGTGGCCAGCGATCCCGGAGCCTCTGTTGATATAAGCCAGACGACAGTGCCGGGACAGGCAACAGTCGATGTTTCAGCGGGAAGTGCGAAAACAACGTATATGGTAAGCTTTATTGCAGACTCGTCGCTTAAGAGTCTCAAGGTGAATGGGATCGGCGTGAGCGGATTCGATCCGGGAACATATACTTACAATGTATATATTCCAAGCGGAGTGGTACCTTCGGTATCCGCTGTGCCCAATGATCCAAATGCACCGGTTTCAATAATACAGACCGATACCGTGCCCGGACAGGCCAAGGCAGTGATCGGGAACGGAAGCAGTCAGTTGGTATATACGATCAACTTCAGTGACAGGGCAAACGGGAACGACGAGTTTGACAGCGCTGAGCTGGATACATCACTCTGGCACTGGGTAAATGAAGATCCGTCTACCTGGAGCCTTGTTTCAAATCCGGGATACATGACGATAAGCCCAAGGGCCGGAGATATCTATGAAGGATCCACGGACGGAAAAAATATCCTGCTGCAGGATGCGCCGGGAGACTGGACCATAGAGACAAAACTTGTTTGTTCCATAACCCCTTACTCACCCTATCAGCAGGGCGGGATTATTGCATATCAGGATATGGACAACTATATAAAGCTGGAATGGGAAGCCACCAATTCAAACAATACCATCATCCAGGTATGCCGTGAGGTAAACGGGGCTGCGTCAGCAAGCAATGTCAGCGGCAGCGTGGTGGGCCGTGACAATACCCTGTGGCTCAGGATGGTGAAAAGCGGAAATACCTATTCTACATATTACTCAACCAATGGGACCGATTTCAGCCAGATAGGATCAGGATATACACTGGAGTTCAACAACGTTCAGGCAGGACTTATCTCTATCAACGGTTCGGGGACAACTACAGATCTCGATGTGAAATTCGACTATTTCCATAACAGTGCGGGTATCTTTGTTCCCCTTGAGGATGAAACAGCTCTCACGATTTCCGGGAACAGCAGTGTACTGCCCGGATCTGACTTTACAACAGCTTTGAGCCTGAGCGCTTCTGACAGGACCGTATATGCGCAGGACATATTATTAAGCTATGACCCCGAAGTATTTGAATACGTCAGCACAACAAAAGCTGCTGAGAATGTAGAAGTTCTCAGGATCGAGGACGGCGATGCCGGTACAGTGAGAATAATCGCTGCCAATATCGGCGGAGTGACCGGAAGCGGTATTCCATTGCTGGATGTGGACTTCAGGGTAAAGAGCGGAGTGCAGTCAGTATCCAGTGACATCTCTGTAGTCGATGCAAAGCTCGGCATAATGCCGGAAGGCACCGTTATCCGGACAGGGCCGGACAGCATGAGCGTCACTGTGGGAGAGACAGCGGTTGTAAACAAGGAGGATCTCAAGACAGCTATTGATGAAGCACAAAGTGTGTACGACGATGCTGTTGTTGGAAATGAAAACGGCTGCTATATGAAGGCTGACAAGGATAAATTCAAGGAAGCAATAGATGAAGCCAATGCGGTTTATGAAGATGAAGATGCAAGCCAGGCAGAGACGGATGATGCCGTAACTGCACTGAATATGGCCGTCGCTGCATTCAGAGCAGCTGTGATAACAGCATCCACCGGAGATATCAATAACTCCCCGGCAGTCGATATAGGTGACCTTGCTATCATTGCATATTACTTTGGAGCAGATCCATCCAGTGAAAACTGGGAAGAGGCCAGAATCGCAGATATCAATAAAGACCAGGTTGTGGATATCCAGGATCTTGCATTTGTTGCCTCAAGAATTTCAGACTAAGCTAATTGTGAGTGAGGACCCGGATGGGGAAGAGATGCTCCTCATCCGGAGCTCCCGGAAAATAAGGAGATTACTATGAAAAATGCTCATTTGATTGTTATCAGCTTACTAGCTGCAGTCCTGACAATAT
The DNA here is from genome assembly GCA_012519745.1 of Clostridiaceae bacterium. GTDB lineage: Bacteria > Bacillota > Clostridia > Acetivibrionales > DTU013 > DTU013. Next base: position 3,846 of record JAAYPO010000073.1, read on the forward strand.
GCTGTATGTCCGGTGCTGTCCATGCCCAGGGGGAAACAGACTTTGTACTCAGGCAAAGTGAAAATGATGCTGCGCCTGGCCAGTCCATTGATATCACCCTCAACGGCAGCAATTTGAAAGACCTCTATGCATATGAAGCTTTAATAACTTATGATCCCGCCGTGGTAGAGTTTGTCGAGGCGGAATCGAAGCTGGAGGGATTCTTTATTCCTCCTAAGACAAATGATGGAAAGATGATCATAGCATATACAAAAATAGGAAAAAAAGATGGAGAAAACGGAAGCCTGCCTCTATGCACCATTTCTTTTAAAGTGAAGGCCCAGGGGGATGCGAATATCAGGCTCGCATCTGTAAAAGCCCTGGACCCGAGCCTGACTGCTTCAGTCTACGATTGGACAAGCCCTGTTAAAACCTTCACCGACCTGGAAGGTTACCAATGGGCAAAAATGCAGATCGAAGCCCTTGCTGCGCAAGGCATCATAAAGGGGACCTCGGAGACTACATTCAGCCCGGGAGCCAACATCACCAGAGCGGATTTTATCTGCCTGCTGGTAAGAGCGTTGGATTTTGATGCGGAGGCAGACAGCGATTTTAATGATGTGTCCCCGTCCGACTACTTTTATAAAGAGGTAGGTATAGCAAAAAAGCTCGGTGTTGTCGAAGGGGTAGGAGACAACAGGCTGATGCCCAGGGAAAGCATAACCAGACAGGATATGATGGTATGTGTTTCAAGGGCAATGAAGATCGCAGGAATGAAGCTGGATGAAACGGCTTCAGATCTGAGCATGTTCAGTGATGCCGGTGAAGTGGCCCAATATGCTTTGATCCCGGCAGCCCAGCTTGTGAAGGAAGAAATAATAATGGGCAGCAGCGGCAGGATCAATCCGAAGGGAACAGCCACGAGAGCGGAAACTGCTGTGATCATTTACAGGATACTGAACAGGTAAATAACGATGGATGGTGATAAATGGTAAGCCTCACTTAAGCTTGTACCTCAGGTCATAGATATAGGGAAGGTGATTATTGATGAAAAAGCTAAGCAAGCTGCTGTGTATGGTGATCACATGTGTGATCATAATAGCATCGCTGCCCGGACTATATGTATTTGCGGAGGATGATCCCATCATCGTGTCGGGATTTTATGGAGACGCAACATCCATAGAAAAGGGCACTTCGATGAAGATGACAGCATCCGGCGTAACTCCGGGCAAATCCGTGATCTGGTCGGTGACGGCACCGGACGGATCAGAAACAGACCTGGCGACTGTTGTACAGACAGGAGCACTGACATGTATACTGACAGCATCGGCAGACAGCTATGGCACCATAAAGGTCATCGCGGTACAAAATGACTCCTCAGGCAAAAGAGGAGAGCAGATCATCCGCATCACAAATGAAAACCTGGTGAGCGTGGATGATACGGACAGTTCTATAACGTATGTGAATGCGGGCAGTACAGTATGGCTGGAGAACAGCGACAGCAGTTACTACCTTGGGACGGGAAAATATGTGGTACCTCCCGAGGATGACAGCTATCCTTCCACTACTCCGGCTTATGCAGAATTCACATTCACCGGTACAGGAATACAGTGGATCGGTGAGAGCAATTACTTTTGCGGCGTTGCGGAAGTATACCTTGACGGAGAAAAGGTGTCGACGGTGGATCCCTTTATTGCGCCGAGTATCATAAGTCAGTTTGTCAATTTCAGCAGGGAGGGGCTGCCCTATGGACAGCATACCATAAAGATAGTTGCCGCAGGGCAGAAGAACCCGGCAAGCACCCAATATCCAGGGACTCGGGTGCTGATAGATGCCTTCCGCTATACAACAGCTGTTCCGCAGGAGAAACCGGTGGTGGTACTCACCGCCAACGACAGTGTACAGCCCGGATCCGAATTTACTGTGGGAATCAGCCTGGACAATGTGATACAGCCCATATACTCTGAGGATATCACCCTGAGCTATGACCCGGCTGTGTTTGAATATGAATCCATTGCTTCAGCAGATGAAAGCATTACCATCTTTGCAAAGGGTCCAGACGGAATGCTAAGGATACTCGGAGCAAATATAGACGGACCGGTAGAAAGCAGCACACTTATAGCAAATGTCGGTTTCAAAGTGAAGAGCGGAGTGAGCGGTGTATCGAGCACCATATCCGTCACGAAAGCCAAGCTGGGGATCATGCCCAGAGGTGTCATGATACAGGCGGAACTGAGCAGCAGGACGATCACGGTGGAAGCAATCAGTTCAGTAAACAAGGCTGCATTGGGGGCTGCGCTGGAAGCAGCAAGGAATAAATACGACAGTGCTGTAGTAGGAACAGACGACGGCTGTTACTGGCAGGCAGACAAGGATATTTTCCAGGAGGCAATAGCTGCAGCGAACACTGTTTATGAAGATGCCAACGCGACACAGCCAGAGGTGGATAATGCGGCAGCAGCACTCAATGAAGCCATAGATGAGTTCGAGGCCTCGGTGATCGGTCCGTTGACCGGTGATATCGACGGATCCTCAACCATCGATGTAGCTGATCTTGCCATAGTTGCATATTACTATGGCACGGATACCGACAGTGAGGATTGGGCGGCAGCTGCAGCAGCAGACATAAACAAGGATGGTAAGGTAGACATAATAGATCTTGCATTCATTGCTTTCAGAATGTAACACAAACCGTTTATGAGCCAAGGGGTGGAGAGTGCTTTCCATCCCTTCCTCTTAATCAAGCTGATAAAAAATCAGTATGCAAAAAAAGAAAGGAAGTGCATTTTTCATGTCTGTAAAGAAAAGAGTCCTTTCAATCATCCTCAGTATCATAATCTGTCAGGGGTTGGAACGAAATCCCATCTGCATCCTTATAACAGCAACCGTGCGGATGAATCCTACATTCCCGGCTCCATCCTGCCCGGACATATCACAGTCTTGCCTGATATAGTAGAGTCCCTTGATGATTTCAACTTCCTGTGGTTTGAGAATGAGTCCATCATCAATTATCAGTCGAAGTGGATCTCAGTGGGGATGGCCGCAAGTATGATGGCAAAGGATACAGCTACAGAGGTTCAGGCTCCCACAAAGGACTTCACCAATGACTTTATGATGAGTGTCAAAAAGACAGGTCCGGAGGACGGGTATCTTCAGACCCCGGGCTTTGAACTGTATATGTATAACAACACCTTCGACACTGAGCTTGGAGATAAAAAGAACGCAGGAATAGAGCTGGTCCAGTCCGGACGACGTATCGCCACAAACGGCGACATAAGCCTGCTGAATGCTCCGGAGCAGTGGGACAATCTAATACCTCCCGTACTTAACAGCCGTACAGTGGATGATGCCAATGCGGCCCTAAGCTCAAGCCTGACGATCCCCGCAGATTCCAATGGCAATCCGGCTGTCGATTACAGCCTGAAGGCAGAGCCCGAGGCAGGCGGTGTCAAGATCACTGTCAGTCTTGATGCTCCGCTGCCGTCAGACCTCGTGGGCAAAGCAGGATTCAGCCTGCAGTTCGCCCCGGCGCAGTTCATCAGCAAGAGCTTCCAGGCTGATGCCGACGGAGACGGCAATTATGATACCTTCGGTGTATTTCCGCTGGTTCCCCAGGATGATATGGTGACAGCCGGCAGGGCAAGAACTGAGGATCAGCCCTGGTATGTGAAGAACTGGTACAAGGATGAAGGGAACAAGCAGCCTCTGCCTCTGGCTACAGGAAAGAAGATGACCTTCAGCGCCGAGGACGAGGAGAGCCGTATACGCATTACGTCGGACAACGGCGATCTGGCACTCTTTGACGGACGCAGCAATACACAGGACGGATGGTTCGTACTGCGCACCATGATCCCTGAGGGTGCCACAGAGGTAGTATGGCATATAAGCCCGGACGTAAAACAGAATTGGACCCGCAAGCCCAATGTAGCATACAATCAGGCAGGATATGCTCCGGAGCTTCCTAAGACTGCCGTAATCGAACTCGACCCTGCATTCAGCGCACCCGCGACAGCTTATATCGACCGTCTTAATGCTGACGGCACATATACCCAGGTATTCTCCGGAGACCTTGGTGCACCTGTTTCATGGGCTCGTTATATATACAGAGGATTTGATTTCTCCTCTGTCAAAGATCCCGGTGTATATGTGATCCGCTATGCGGGAGAAAGATCCGATCCGTTCCCGATAGCCCAAAACGTTTACGAAAGGACATGGCAGGCATCCCTCAGCGGCTTCCTTGCAGTCCATATGGATCACATGAAGGTGCGTGAAGGCTACCGCATATGGCATAACATATCATTTGCCGATGATGCGCTCCAGGCTCCGCTGGACACCCGATGGTTTGAGGGGTGGAGTATGGGAGAGACGACGGATTCACCGTATGCTCCCTTTGAACATATCCCGGGACTGGCTGTGGGCGGATGGTTCGACCCCAGCGACAGTGACCTGGAAACGGCAGACAATCTTGAAGTCATTCAGGATCTGGCTCTTGCCTTTGATGAATTCGATATCGATTATGACACAATGATGGTCGATACTGACGCCAGCTTTGTAGAAATGCACAGGGTGGATGGTTACAACGATTTACAGCAGCAGGTGAAGCATGGTATCCTGCAGATCCTTGGACAGATCGACAATGTGGGCTTTGCATTCAAGGGCCTGAAGGTTCCTTCGCTTAAGCAGTATTCACAGTCAGGTGATGCTGTAAAGGTAACAGACGGACTCGTTTATGACCCCTCCCTTGCATCCACAGGCGAGACGATCCAGTTTGGCGATTCGTCCGCACTGTCATCAGGAGCTGTATACGGCCTAAAATCCGGTAAGCTGGATGACAGGTTCGCATTTGTCGGTACCAGGGACTCAGCTTTGCAGCTGGATGCAGCAGCTGCACTCGCTTCTGCATCGTATGTGCTCAAAGGCTTTGATGATGCACTGGCTGCCCGCTGCCTGGATGCTGCTGAAGAAATCTGGAATGAGGAGACCGCTCTCAAGGAAGAAACCCAGGACCCGGCATTGACCGCGGCAGGGTGGAAAGCAGCTGTCCAGCTGGTAATAGCATCAAATGGCAGCAATGAGGAATACATGGAGTTCCTCATGGACACAGCTGATCTTGGGCTGAATTCCGATAACTTTGGTACAGTAGGGTGGAAAGCAGTGCGCATTTTGGAATACGTGGACCAGGATTTCAAAAACCAGTTCATAGAAGCCCTGAATGATTACATATCTGCCCTGGACAGCCAGATCGAGGCCAGTCCGTTTGGAGTTCCCCTCACCGGCGGTAATGAGGGCGTATTGGAAATGGGGACTGCCATGAGCGTCCTGCATAAGTATTTCCCGGGCATTGTAAGCAATAAATACACACTCAACGCATTGAACTATTTACTGGGCACTCATATGTACAACAACACCTCCTGGGTGTCCGGCGTAGGAACAAAGTCGGCAGAACTGGGTTATGGATGCAACCGTGCAGACAATTTCTATATCGCAGGCGGTGTCGCAGCAGGTGCTGCGGATGTTCTGCCGGATTACCCTGAAGCTGTCGATGACTATGCGTTCCTGCGTGATCAAACCGGTTACAGCATCAATACGGCAGCTAAGTGGATCATAGTAGGCAGTGCAGCCGATGCGATCGTAAACGAAGCTGAGTATGTCCCGGTCACTGAAGTATCGGTGGACAATGATACACTGGAAGTTGCGGCAGGAGCTTCCGTACAGCTGACTGCAGCTGTAGCACCTGCTGATGCGACGGATAAGGCCGTTATCTTTATATCCGGCGATACCGAAATCGCGAAAGTCACCGGTTCGGTATACGATCCCTCAACAGGAAAAACAACTGCAACGATCAGAGCGGTGGCACCGGGATCGACATCCATAAGGGTGTCAAGCGTATCCAACGCCGATGCTTATGCAGACTGCAGTGTCACTGTGACCCCGGCTGAAATGAAAGTGATACTGTCCGGAAATGAAAGTGTACAGCCGGGATCGACCTTTACCGCAGAAGTCAGTCTCAATGATATAGCACAGAGCATATATGCCGAGGACATCACCCTGTCATATGACAGCGATGTGTTTGAGTACATCAATGCGGAAGGCACCGGCAGTGATATCGTTGTGGTCAAGGAGGACAAATCTGTCGATGGCCAGGTGAGGCTCATGGCTGCAAATATCGGCGGTGTATCAGGAGAGACTTCCCGGATACTGGATCTGTACTTCAAGGTGAAGGACGGGGTCGAAAATGTCACCGGCAATATTGCTGTGATCGCGGCAAAGCTTGGCACCGCTCCTGATGGTGCTGTGATAGAAGCAGAGCTGAGCGAAATGACCATCACTGTGTCCTCCGGTGCCGTGGTTGACAAGACACAGCTTGAAGAGGCGATAGACAGCGCAGAGACCATCTATGCCAATGCGGTGGTGGGTTCACAGCCCGGCCAGTATCCACAGGCGGCCAAGGACAGCTTCAGGACAGCGATAGATTCGGCAATATCTGTAAGGGATGATATCAGTGCAACACAGGAACAAGTAGATAGTGAGATCGAGTCATTGAATAATGCCGTACTGACATTCAAGGCAGCAAAGATACCCGAACCGGGTGTGGACAAGGGAGCATTGTCAGCAGCCATCAGCATTGCTGAGACGCTCTTTGCAGAGGCGGTAGTCGGTACTGAGCCCGGTCAATACCTGCAGGAAGTGAAGGATGCTTTCGGGGATGCCATCGATGCTGCCAGGACAGTGTACAATGATTCGGGTGCAACACAGTCCCAGGTCGACAGTGCCGTTACCTCACTGAATATTGCGATCGATACCTTCAAAGCAGCAGTAAACAGTGAAGCATCGGCAGATCTCAACGGTGACGGAAAGGTAGATGTAGGTGACCTTGCAATAGTTGCCTACTATTATGGCGAGGATCAAACAAGCCCAGACTGGGATGAGGCAAAGATCTCTGACATAAACGGAAATGACAAGATCGACATTTACGACCTTGCCTATATTGCACTGAAGATACTGGAGTAAATCAACATCTGGACTATTTTAACATTAAAAAATTCCAGATGCATAGTACTAAATTTTTTGACCGATAATAAATTACCAATATTCGATAATTATATCTATTTTGGATAAGTATAATGCAGTATAAAATTACATTAATAAATTAACAAAATGGAGGAATAACTATGGCTAAAAAGTCAATCGTGTTAGTACTGGTACTGGCAATGCTGGCCATCACTTTTGCCGGCTGCGGACAGGCAGGCAAGGACTCCGGTAAGCTCGTTGGAGTCACGATGCCGACAAAATCACTCCAGAGATGGAATGAGGACGGCGCCAATGTTAAAGCTGCCCTGGAAGCAAAGGGTTACAAAGTCGATCTTCAGTATGCCGACAACAAGCAGGATGTTCAGAACAGCCAGATCGAAAACCAGATAACCATGGGATGCGATGTTCTTGTTATCGCTTCAATCGACGGCGGTGCGCTGGGCGGAGTCCTTCAGCAGGCAAAAGCCGCAAAGATCCCCGTAATTGCTTATGACAGACTTATAACGAACACTGACAAGTGCGACTACTATGCCACATTCGACAACTATGGCGTTGGTAAGATGCAGGGCGAATTCATCGTCAGTGAGCTCGGACTTGACAAGGGAGAAAAGGGACCCTTCCTGATGGAATGCTTCGGCGGAGACCCCGGTGACAACAATGCAGGCTTGTTCAACAAAGGCGCTATGGACGTTCTGCAGCAGTACATAGACAGCGGAGTACTCGTTGTCAAATCAGGACAGACCAAATTCCCGGATCAGATCGCTATCACAAACTGGGATTCAAAGGGAGCCCAGGACAGAATGGATAACCTTCTGACTGCATACTATGCAGATGAAAACATCGATGTAGTACTCTCACCGAATGACAGCCTTGCACAGGGTATCGTAGCTTCACTGAAGTCAGCAGGCTACGGCTCGTCCTCCAAGCCCTTCCCGGTACTCACCGGTCAGGACTGTGACAAGATCAATGTCGGACAGATCATCCGCGGTGAGCAATCCATGTCTATCTTCAAGGATACCAGGGATCTTGCAAACCAGGTCATCGCTATGACCGATGCAATACTCGCCGGACAGACTGTTCCGGTAAATGCGGAATATGACAACGGAGTTATCAAGGTTCCTTCATTCAACTGCCAGATCAAGTTTGCCAACAAGGACAACTGGAAGGAACTGCTGGTAGACAGCAAATACTACAAGTTGGAAGACATTCCGGACGCAAAATAAGTTGATTATCTGGAAATGGCGGCAGCTTAGCTGCCGCCATTTTTGATACCGGAGACGTAAACCCAATTCTTTTGTCATGCGGAGGCTGCAGATGGTTTGCGGCCCAAACACATAGAAACGCTGCTGAGGTGAATTTATTAACCGAAGCATTAAAAAGGAGCAGACAATGTCGGAATATATCCTTGAAATGCAAAATATTACCAAAGAGTTTCCTGGTGTCACCGCTCTCAGCAATGTTACCTTCAAAGTAAAAAAAGGTGAGATCCATGCTCTGGTTGGTGAGAACGGAGCCGGCAAATCTACGCTGATGAATGTTCTGAGCGGTATATATCCCTTCGGTTCATATACCGGTGACATAATTTACAGGGGAAATGATTGCAGGTTTAAAAACATACGCGACAGCGAAGCGGCAGGAATAGCCATTATCCATCAGGAGCTGGCGCTCAGCCCTTTCATGACCATTGCAGAGAATATTTTCATGGGAAATGAGAGAGCAAAGAATAAAGTTATCAACTGGGATGAGACAAATAAAGAAGCTGTAGCGCTGATGAAAAAGGTCGGCCTTAATGAGAGATATAACACACTGATAAAGAATATAGGCGTCGGAAAACAGCAGTTGGTGGAGATAGCCAAGGCATTGTCGAAAAATTGTGAACTGCTGATATTGGATGAACCGACGGCAGCTCTCAACGACGAGGATTCCAACCACCTGCTCGAGCTTTTGAAGACGCTTAACAGAGAGCATGGTCTGACATGCATAATGATTTCTCACAAGCTGCACGAAGTCATAAAGATAGCCAACAGCATAACCGTATTGCGTGACGGAAAGACCATCGAGACTCTGGACAACACCGAGCCGGTAAGTGAAGGCCGTATAATCAAAGGTATGGTCGGCCGTGAGCTGACAGACCGTTTTCCGAAGCATACGCCCAATATAGGTGAGGTAGGCTTTGAGATCCGGGACTGGGTCGTACATGACCCTCTCAATGAAGAAAGAGTGGTCATAAACAATGTGAACATGTACTTCAGAAAGGGAGAGATCGTAGGGCTTGCAGGCCTTATGGGCGCAGGCCGGACGGAGCTTGCAATGAGCGTATTCGGCAAGGCTTACGGAAAAAGGATAAGTGGGACTCTTGTCAAGGACGGCAAAGAGATAACGCTGAACAATATCGGACAGGCAATAGACAACGGAATAGCTTATGTTACCGAGGACAGAAAGACTGCCGGGTTGGTGCATATACAGGATATCAAGACGAATATTACCCTGGCCAACCTGAAAGCGATTACAAAGGGATTTGTAGTAAACGAGGACGAAGAGATGATCGTGGGGAAGGACTACAGAGCACGGTTCGACATAAAGTCGTCAAGCGTTTTTCAAAAAGCAGGCAACCTTTCGGGAGGAAATCAGCAGAAGGTGGTTCTCAGCAAATGGATATTTGCCGCTCCTGATGTGCTGATACTGGATGAACCTACAAGAGGGATCGATGTCGGGGCGAAATATGAGATATACAAGATCATACTGGAGCTGGCGGATTCAGGGAAATGCGTCATTATGATCTCTTCCGAGCTGCCTGAGATATTGGGCATCACCGACCGACTCTATATAATAAATGAGGGACGTGTCGTGGGAGAAATGCAGACCAGCGAGGCGAACCAGGAGGATATCATGTCCATAATAATCAGAAGTTCAGCTGGGCGATAGGGGGAATAAATATATGAACAGCGTGAAAGAATTTGTAAATCGTAATATACGGCAATATGGGATGATTTTCGCCCTTGTCGTTATTATGATATTTTTCGGGTTCATGACCGGAGGTAAACTGATCTGGCCAAGAAACGTATCAATGCTGGTGAAGCAGAATGCCTATGTGCTGATACTTGCCATAGGAATGATGTTTTGTATATTGACCGGCGGCAACGTCGACCTTTCCGTCGGCTCGCTGGTGGCTTTAGTAAGTGCTATGTCCGGTCTGATGGCAACGACACTTGGACTGCCATCCGGACTTGCGATATTGATCAGCATAATAACGGGTCTGCTGGCAGGTATCTGGCAGGGCTTCTGGATAGCGTATGTCAGGGTGCCGCCATTTATCACGACGCTGGCGGGCATGCTCGTCTTCCGCGGAGTCAACAACATAATTCTAAATGGTCAGACGCTGCCTCTTTCTGATCTGTATGTCACCATAGGGACGGGTTCGGTTCCAGATATTGCACCTAATACAGTCCCGGATTTTTTGCGGATCGGGGATTTGCTGCAGCTGCAGAACAAGCCTGAATATCTTAATATGACGATGCTCATCGTAGGACTGACCTTATCGGTCATATACGTGCTGTTTGTGATCTTCAACAGGAAGAGCAAACAAATGCGCGGATATGAAGTGCCGTCTCTAAGCTCTGTCATTGTAAAGGTAGCTTCATTTTTTATCGTGATCAATATATTCGCTTACTGGCTGGCAATGGATGACGGTCTGCCTATAATGCTGATTTTGCTGGCGGCTTTGTACGCGATCTATACGTTTATCGCCACCAAGACGATACCTGGACGGCATATCTATGCCATGGGTGGAAATATCAAGGCAGCAGAGCTTTCCGGTGTCAACACCAAAAAAATGATGTTCCTTGTGTATTCAAATATGGGGCTTTTGGCTGGTGTAGCCGGTGTAGTGACTGCCGGCAGATTGATGGCCTCTTCACCCAACGTTGGAGCGAACTTTGAGCTCGACGCAATAGGAGCGTGCTTCATAGGCGGTGCTTCCGCATACGGTGGTGTGGGAACCATATGGGGGGCTGTCGTAGGCGCATTTATAATGGGCGTTATGAACAATGGGATGTCCATCATGGGGCTGAATGTATTTTTACAGTCCGTAGCAAAAGGGATGGTAGTGTTGCTTGCTGTCGCTTTTGACATGTACTCGAAATCAAAATCCAGACTCGGTTAAATCACAGGCAAAAGGAAAGGGGCTGCCTCGGCATCAGATAAAATCTGATCGGAGACGGTCCTTCTTTTTGTCAGGAAGTCACATTGGCTGACTTACTTGTAATTTTCAGTTTATGGTATAATAAATAAGGCGCAGTAACGGGAAATAAAATTGCACTTTGTCTCGTCACAGCGCACAGAGGTGAGAGAGATTTTCTACAAACGAGAATCAGAGCGATCGGTGTCTGATGGGGGTAAGGAAATGAAATGGCTGTATAAAATATCATTAGCCCTTCTGTTTGCCACTGTAGTTGCATCTGCGGCTATGGCGGCGTACTACATCAGCATGGTCAATAAGGTCTATGATGTGAATTCCGTCAACATATTCGATGAGAAGCCGAAATATCATTTTTCGCTGATAATAAATTCGGGAGACGACGAATACTGGCAGAGCTTCAACGAAGGTGTTTTCGAAGCCGGAAAGGTACATAACGCCGCCATCGAATACAACCCCATTTCCGGTCCGGACAGCACTGAAAAAATCATTGAGTATATCAATATCGCCAATAAATCCAGAGTCGACGGCATCATTGTAAACGGTGAGAATTCCGCCGGATATTCCAAGGCAATCAACAGCGCGGCAAAGTCGGGGATCCATATTGTTGTAGGGTTGATGGAATCCATGGACAGCAACAGGCTTTCATATGTCGGGAGCAACTTCTATGATTATGGTGAAAAAGCGGCCAAGCTGATATCCCAGGCATCGGACAAGCAGCCCCCCATAAATCTGGCGGTCATACTTTCGGACGTAAGCCGGGGCGAGAACGATAAGACTGTGATGTCACAGAGTGATATCATGATGAACGGCATTAAAAGTGTCATCGAGAGTGAAAAAAGGATAAATTTGCTGTGTACGCTGTACAGAAACAGTGATCTGCTGGGAGCGGAGGATCTGACGAGGGACATATTGACACAGCATTCAGATGTAGACGTGATATTCTGTACCAATGCAAAGGACACGGCGGCAGCTGCTCGTGTGATCGTAGAGCGCAATCTGGTGGGAGAGGTCGTCATAGTCGGTACAGGCATCACAGATGAGATCAAATACTATATCAAAAAGGGTATCATATTCGGGGTGCTGGACCGGAATGGGTATAACGCCGGGTATAAGGCTGTGGAAATACTGTGCGGAAATGTCGGTGATTCATTCCAGTCGAGCTATATAAATATAGCTACAGATATATACACAGCTATAAATATCGACCAAAAATAGCGAGGAAGGCTATGAAAAAAATTTGGGACGGGATGTTCAACAGCATTAAGACCAGGATCATTGCAGTATTTGTACTGACGATGCTGCTGGCCAGTGCTGCGAGTATATTTATTCTTGGATTATCAAGCAACATCATCGAAAAGATGGATGAAATGTTTGCCGATAATGTCAAGATAGAACAATTTCTCAGTGATATGTATGAGATAAATTCCAATTTGACTAATTATCTTGTTACCTCAGATTCGGACAGCCTGCTCAATTACTACAGATACAAGGAGATCATCAGCGACAAGGCACAGAGCATGTTTTCCGAGCTGCACGGGATATACAGCCAGAATGACCTGATATACAAGGATATCGCATACATGGTCGATTCGTATCTGAATGAGACGGAAGCGGCTGTAAAGGCCAAAAGAACAGATAATGCAGATGAGTATATAGCCAGGTATGCCGAGGCAAACCGGATAACAGGATATATCCGCACATATGCCGACCGGCTGAACCTGAACATACTGAATATAAATACAACTCAATACCTCAATATGTCGGATAATCTGAACAAGCTGCGCACATCGAATCTGATATTGATAACATCGGTGATATTGTTAAATGTCCTTGTTATTTTATATCTGACCTATAATATGACAAAACCGATAATAGAGCTGGCACACTCAGCGGAAGAGATGTCAAAGGGCAATTTTGACGCTGATGACGTGAAGGTGCATTCTCAGGATGAGCTCAGTATAATGGCCAACGCATTCAATGCCATGAAGCACAGTATAAGAAATTACATAAGGGAACTGCACAACAAGGCCGACACCGAATCACAGCTTCTGGAACAGCAGATAGAGAACCTGAGGATGCAGTCATTGCTTGCAGATGCGGAAATGAAGGCGCTGCAGATGCAAATAAATCCACACTTTCTATTCAATACCCTCAATGCGGGGGTACAGCTGGCAATGATCGAAGGAGCTGACAGGACGTCAACATTTCTTGACAACATGGCAAAAATATTCAGGTACAATGTCAAGAGTCTGGACAGAACAGTCAGGATCAAAGACGAGATCGAAACCATAAAAGCTTATGAGGATCTGTTTTTTGTTCGTTTCGGAGACATAATGAAGTTTGAATATGACATCGACCAAAGCCTGCTGGACATAGATGTGCCGCCGCTGATCATCCAGCCCTTGGTGGAGAATGCCACCATCCATGGCATCGGGAACATGGAAAGAGGCGGTGTGATAAAAGTCTCCCTTGATAAGGAGGATACCGTGGTAAGAGTCAGCGTTCAGGATAACGGAGCCGGCATGAGCGAGAAAACAAGGCAGATGATACTGAAATGTCAGATGTACGGCAGTGATACTTCCGGACATATGACAGGAATAGGGATATACAATGTGGTACAGCGGCTGAAGCTTTTTTTCAAGCATGATGATGTAATAGAAGTGATGAGCGCTCCCGGGAAAGGCACAAGGGTGACATTAAAGATCCCCTGCGGCCCTGTGCCGGAAAGGGCTGAGCTTTCGATGTCCCATCAGGTAGTAACATCTGGTCAGAGGTGGTGATTTATATGTATAGTCTAATGGTATGTGATGATGAGCAGATAATGATCGAATCGGTACGGCATATAGTCGAAAACGAGTTCGACAATGTAAAGATCATCGAAACTGCAAGATCGGGAAGAGAAGCCATCGAAAAAACGTTGACGATAAAGCCCGATATCATACTCACCGATATCAAGATGCCGGGCATCAACGGCCTTGATGCCATCAAGGAAATAAAGAAGGTCCATAGCGATGTGAAGATAGTCATAGTATCAGTTTATGAGTTTTTTGAATATGCGAAGCAGGCAGTTGAGCTTGGAGTCAGCGAATATCTGATAAAGCCTGTAAAAAAGGAAAGGCTGGTGGAGACCTTACAGAGGATACTGGACCAGCTTGACGCCCAGCGGCGCAAATACAGGTGGGAGCTTGAGGCAAAGGAAAGGATCGAAAAGATGCTCTCCGCCGTAGAGCATAGCTTTATTTATTCATTACTTTTTGCCCAGCTGCAGAAAAATGATATCATTAGATATAAAAGAGAGTTTTTTGATATAAAAAATGAGACAGGCTTTGTTTTCGTGCTGACCTTCAGCAAAAAGGGAAAGAGCAGCAATTACGAAGCAAAATTGGGGGAGAGTTTTGATAATCAGGACATTTATGCTGTCTTTAAAAACAATCTGAAATACAGGTGCAAATGTATCATCGGCCCTGTAATGCTGGACAGGGTGGTCGTTTATGTGGCACAAAGCATTGATGATCTATATCAGCAGAGAGTACAGTCCATATCCTGTCTGGAAGAAATCCTGCACCTGCTGGAGGAAAGATACAATTTGGAATTCAAGGTCGGGATAGGCAGGATACACAATGACAATGATATAATGCTTTCCTATCAGGAGGCGCTTAAAGCCCTCAACTGCAATGAAGGCAGCGGGATAGTACACATAGATGATATTGCACCCAATATATACAATGCGGGATATGAATTCGTGGAATTGGAGCACAAGCTGAGGATCGGACTTGAAAACGGTGATGTCCAGAGATGCCTGACGGTCCTGTCCGATATTTTTCGCAAATACCCCAATCTCTATGAACAGGAGCACATCCATTACAGGATCATAGAAATGATGGCGGCGGCAAGAAGGATAGCGACTGAGAATGGGATCAGCGATAATATCGAGCCCGGATACTATATCAAGAAGATACTGTCCTGTATGTCCTGTGAAGAGCTAGAGCAGATATGCATAGAGGAGATAAGACATATAGCTTGTGAAATAAGCGCCAGAAAGAAAAGCAATATAGGAAAATTAGTTGAAAAGACCAATATGCTGATAAACGAAAGGTACAATCAGGATCTGAATCTGGACGATGTATCCAAGGAGCTGCATATCAGTCCGCAGTATTTGAGCCGGTTGTACAAAAATGAAACGGGTGAGAACTTCATCGAAAGATTAACGTCAGTACGTATAGAAAATGCAAAAAGGCTGATGAAGGAAAACAAATATTCCATAAAGGAAATCTGTTTTATGTCAGGATACAGCGACCCCAACTATTTCAGCAAGCTGTTCAAAAAGCATGAGGGAATATCGCCGACAGACTATCAAAAGCAGATCCAGGGAGGTTTGTTATGAAAAGGGTAGTTGTTTTGTCTTTGGCTGTGCTGATCATGTATCTGTGCGGCTGTGCTCCGGACAAAACCCCTCGTTATGAGGATGATGTGCTCAGAATAGGGTTTATCTACGAAACGATGACGGTGGAAAGGTGGCAGCGTGACAGGGACATATTTGTAGCCAAGGCGGAGAACCTTGGCGCAAAGGTGATCGTAAAGGATGCATATGAAGACAGCGACCGTCAGAGAGAGATAGGGATCGAAATGATCGATCAGGGAGTGGACGTGCTGGTGATCGTCGCTTTCGATAAGGACAGTCTCAAAGATCTCGTCAAATATGCACACAGCCGGGATGTGAAGGTGATAGCATATGACCGCATGATAAAGGATGTTGATATCGACTTCCACCTGTCCTTTGACAACACAGAGGTAGGCTATCTGATGGGAAAGGCCGCTACAGAAAAAGTGCCTGCAGGAAATTATCTGATCCTGAACGGCACGAAAAGGGACAATAATTCATTTATGCTCAATGAGGGATATTACAGCGTACTTGCGCCCTATATCGAAAAAGGGGACATAAAGATCGTAGGTGAGACATGGATAGATTTCTGGCGTGATGAGGGCTCCTATGATTATGTGAGCAAGATTCTCAACAGCGGACAGCAGATAGATGCCATCATTGCTGCCAACGATCAGCTGGCGGGGGGAGCCATAACCGCATTGAGTGAGAACAGGCTAGCAGGGAAGGTGTTTGTCACAGGCCAGGACGCAGAACTGGGCGCCTGTCGGAGGATCGTGGAGGGGACACAGGGCTCGACGGTCTACAAGCCCATCCGTGTACTTGCAGAAGCAGCGGCGGAGATAGCCGTAAAGATGGCAAAGGACGAGGATATCGGTCCCTACGAAACAATGTCAAACGGTGCTTATGATATCAACTGCAGGATTTTCAGCCCGCAGCTTGTCACCAAGGATAACATTGATGAAACGGTAATAAAGGACGGCTTTTTCACAGCCGAGCAGGTATACATAAATGTGAAGTAGAAAAGTTACCGGGTGCGGCACTTGGATACATATTGAGCCTTTTGTACAGGGGAATATCCAGGTGTCGTACCGTTCAAGCTGAGAAGCGTAATATGGATCCATTGTACTTTTAATTCATTGTTATCACCTCCTTGATTAAGTAAAGATGTCATGATATAATTTTTTTGTAGAATAAAATCGAAAAACTGAACATAACTCACAAACCATATTAGTTCACAGATAAGGTGTGGAAGTCTCTACGTGGCAGCCGTAAATTGCCTACGCTATGGTGTTCTGGATATTTGTCTGAATTTATCGAAGGCAGGGGACACCATCAGGCGCATTTCCATAGGGACATTTTATGAACCATGGATATTGGGTGAGGCAGACAGCAAATTAGGCTGTCTGCCTTTGCCGTTGTTCGGCTATTTTCTCGGCTTCTTCTGCGAATGCGCCGACGACGCCGATGTCACGGTAGTGAATAATGATTTCCTGCTCCGCTGTTCTGGAGTACCGCTCTGCTCGCTCACCGACCTCAATCTTCTCGATAAAGATATTAAGTAGCTCTCCGCTTAGCTCGTTTATCTCGGTGTACCGTTTCGCCTTATCGATAAATCGAGTGACATTGGAGATGGAGGCCTGCAGTTCTTCGATCCGCTCCGCAGTTTGAGGGATTCTTTCTTTCAGACTTTTTTGTTCTGCGTTGTAGTCGCCGGAGAGCATCCGGAATTGCTCGTTGGTCACCTTGCCAAGCACATTGTCCTCGTATAACCGTTTGAACAAGGTGCTGAGTTCTGTATCCCTTCGGCGCATCAATTCCAGCTCTTTCTGAAGCCTCTCAATCTCATGTCGGGTTTCGGCATTATTTTTTCGATTGATGTACTGGATGAATAGCGCCTCCTGCTGCCTTGCGAAGTGGGTTACTCTCAGTAAATCATCGAGAACGATTGCCGCCAGATGGATTTCCCGAAGATAGTGTGCGCTGCACTTTTCCTTGCCGCGTTTCCTGTAGGTGGAACACATAAAATTGTTTTTCACAGCGGCCATGGTGTGCGCCCGATGGAGAATCATCTTTTCTCCGCAATCGATGCAGCGAACCAGCCCTGAGAACATATCCTGCTCAGCCATGTTTGCCCTGCGCCTTTTACGCTTTCGGATATCCTGAACGATATCCCATGTTTCCTTTGTCACCAGAGGTTCATGAGTGTTTTCAAACCGAAGCTGGTCGGATTCGGGACGTTTGATCCGTTTCTTATTCTTGTAGGATACCGTGGTGTACTTCAGACTGATGGTATGCCCTAAGTAGACTTCATCCTCTAAAATGTCGGCAACAGATCTGCTGTTCCAATCATAAGGTCTGGTTACATCTACGTTAGTAAAAAGGACGCCGGTCTTACTGTAATAGTAATATCCGGGTGTGAAAACCTGCTCACTTTTTAGCTGCTTGGCAATCTGAGTAGGGCCTTTCCCTCCGACACAGAGGTTGAATATCCTCTGGACAATCGGTGCAGCGTCCTCGTCGGGAACGATTCTACTTTTGGGATTGTTCTCGTCCTTCTTGTAGCCATAGGGCGCTCTGGTCGCCACACGTTCGCCCCGCTCCGCTTTCGATTTAACGACTGCTCGGATTTTTCGGCTGGTGTCTTTGGCATAGAAATCGTTAAACAGGTTCACGAACGGGGTGAAATCATTGTCGCCATAGAGGCTGTCCACGTTGTTGTTGACGGCGATGAAGCGGACTCCGTAACTGGGGAATATCATCTCGGTGTATTGTCCGACCAGTAAATAATCTCTGCCAAGCCGGGACATATCCTTAACGATAATTGTCGCCACTTCGTCGTTTTCCACCATCTTCATCAGCTCTTTCCATGCAGGGCGGTTGAAGTTTGTACCGCTGTAGCCATCGTCAGAAAGGAAGAGAATGTTTTCAAAGCCGTTATCGGCGGCGTATTTTTCCAGCATCAGCCTTTGATTCTGAATGCTGTTGGACTCGCCGTCACGCTCGTCCTCCTGGCTCAGCCTGCCATAGAGTATTGTGTATTTTTGGTTTGCCTGTTTCATAAATACCTCCTTTTCGTTTGGCAAACCGATACGGAATGTTGGGACTGCGGATTGCTCCGCAATCCCAAGCATACCGAAGAGTTTGCCAGAAGTCTACTGAATTCTGAGAAAGAATTTCGCTCATTTTTTCTGCTCCTTGTCGATTAAGGAGAGGAGCTTTTCTGTGGGTAATGATGCGGCTGCCTTGGGGAACACCGAGCGTACTGCAAACTTTTTCCCGCCCACAATCATGTGGCGTTCAAGGCAGATGCTGTCGGACTGCTCTTTCAATTCCGTATCCTCAAACAGCGGAATCGGTTTCCCGTAAAGAGTTTTGTCCTTGATTCCCGCCGTTTCATAGCTGCCCCAAATGCCGGTTTCTAGGTAGTGCCGGTTAGGATTTTTGATTCGCCTACGCCATAGCCGCTGTTTCATTCTGCCGTACTTTTCAAACAACGCCTCGGCCTGTGGGATTTTTGGATGTCCGTTCTCAAGCACAAGAATATATCCCGGAAAGGC
>JAAYPO010000074.1 GCA_012519745.1 Clostridiaceae bacterium
AAACCCCTAGACTGTTCCATATGAGATATAATGGGGATT
This sequence comes from Clostridiaceae bacterium, assembly GCA_012519745.1. GTDB lineage: Bacteria > Bacillota > Clostridia > Acetivibrionales > DTU013 > DTU013. The sequence goes on from JAAYPO010000074.1 coordinate 40, forward strand.
GCAGTGTGGACTAAGTGGTGATCAGGCTCTGCCTGCGGTAACGCGGCAGCTGCGGGTTTAAAGGGAAACCGCTGTTATGGCGACATTTCAGTATCTGCAGGGGAAATCCTGCCTGACCTAAGCCGCAAAATTTACTCATTATATCGCCACCTGTTTTACATATATCGCTGAGGGGACGTGGCGGCGGATGCCGTGATGTCCCATGTACAGATCATGGAGGAGTCTACAGTTGGAGGATAATTACAAGCATCCGGCCGATGAGAAGAAGGTGCGTTTCAGATCGTCGGCGGTTGCAGGTTCCAAGGGTAAAAACATAGCATGGGTCCTGACCATTACATTTATGTCCTTTTTTATATCTGCACTTCTTACGGCGGCATCTTCCGATATTTTAAGAGAAGCTGATATTTTTATAGCGATTCTGGTTATTTTATTAATCATATCAATAAGTATATTATTCGATATAGTCGGTACAGCGGTCACTGCGGCAGAGGAAGCTCCGTTTCATGCGATGGCATCAAGGAAGATGTATGGTGCCAGGCAGGCAATCAAGCTGATCAGGAATGCGGACAAGGTATCGAATTTTTGCAACGATGTGGTGGGCGATATTTGCGGCATTATCAGCGGAGCTGCAGGCGCTTACATTATTTTCAGGGTAATAGGGGCAAAGGAGACAGTATCGCTGATAGAGCTGGCAGTCACAGGGATGATCACAGCACTTACGGTAGGAGGCAAGGCTCTGGGCAAGAATATTGCACTTCACAGCAGTAATTATATAATATATAAGGTCAGCGTAATTATAAAGTTTGTTATAGGGAAAATATGGTTATTTCAAAGAAAAAGGAAAGTAAAAAATGACAAAAAAAAGTAATTCAGAGAATCTGCTTGATAATATAGGGTCACCGGAGGATATCAGAAAACTCACATTAGCCGAGCTCCGGACACTTGCAGATGAGATCAGGAGCTTTCTCATAGAAAGAGTTTCGGTGACAGGCGGCCATCTGGCTTCCAACTTAGGTGTAGTGGAGCTTACGCTTGCGCTGCACAGTGTCTTTAATACACCCAGGGACAAGATCGTCTGGGATGTGGGTCACCAATCCTATGTACATAAAATTTTGACAGGGCGAAAGGATCGCTTTGGGACATTGCGGCAGTTTAATGGATTATCGGGTTTTCCCAAGGGGTCTGAGAGCGAATACGACAGCTTCGATACAGGGCACAGCAGCACATCCATCTCTGCGGCCCTCGGCTATGCAAAAGCCCGGGATCTGCTGCATGAGGACTATGCGGTTGCCGCGGTGATCGGTGACGGGGCGCTGACCGGCGGGATGGCATTTGAAGCGCTGAATGATGCCGGGCGCTCTCCCAACAATATGATAATAATACTCAATGATAACGGAATGTCCATAAGCAAAAATGTCGGCGGATTTTCCAGATATCTCAGTAAACTCAGGACCCAGCCCATCTATTACAAAGCTAAGGAGGATTTCGATGTATTCCTCCACAAGCTGCCCGGTATCGGGAAAAAAGCGGCCAAGGCTTTGAAAAGGGCTAAGGGGACCATCAAATACATCGTTATGCCGGGAATGCTGTTTGAAGAAATTGGGCTGAAGTATCTGGGGCCTATCGACGGTCATGATATTGGAGAGCTCACAAAGGTGCTCTCCAACGCAAAGGGGATGAAGGGGCCTGTACTGATCCATGTACTGACCCAGAAGGGGAAGGGCTACCAGTTTGCGGAGAGCAAGCCCCAGCGGTTTCATGGGATATCACCTTTTAGTATTGAAACGGGAGAGGTCAAGAACAATAACGGCCCGGGTTATTCGGATATTTTCGGGAAAAAGATGATGGAGCTGGCATCCGTGGAGCCTAAATTGGTTGCGATAACTGCTGCTATGCCCCTTGGTACAGGCCTTGAAAAATTTTCGAAAATGTTCCCCCAGCGCTTTTTTGATGTTGGTATTGCCGAACAGCATGCCGTCACCTTCGCAGCAGGGCTGGCAAAGACAGGTATAGTGCCGGTAGTAGCTGTCTACTCCACTTTTTTGCAGCGGTCCTATGATCAGATAATACATGATGTGGCCCTTCAAAACCTCCATGTTATCTTTGCCATCGACAGAGCCGGCCTCATCGGCGATGACGGCGAGACGCACCAGGGACTGTATGATCTGTCATATCTTAGTCACATACCAAATATGACGATACTTGCTCCCGCCGATTATGAGGAGCTCAACAGGATGCTGGAGTATTGCGTTTTACAACACAGAGGACCTGTGGCTGTGCGATACCCCCGGGGCACAGGGAAGGAAATGCTGACTCAGCCTGCCGCCGTAGGATATGGAAAAGGGGTCAGGCTGACGACAGGCAGTGATATAACAATAGTGGCAGTTGGAAAAATGGTTGAGACAGCTCTTGAGGCTGCGGAGCTGCTCAATAAAAAGGATATCCGTGCAGAAGTCATAAATGCCAGATTCATAAAGCCTCTGGACTCAAAACTGATACTGGAAAGCGCGTCTAAAACAAGAGCCGTGGCGGTCATAGAAGATAACTGTATAAAGGGAGGCTTTGGAAGCAGTGTGCTGGAGCTTTTGAATGAAAACGGCCTGTTGATAAGAACAAAGCTTTTCGGATTTCCAGACACTATGGTCCCCCATGGAGAAAGGGATATACTGTACAAAAGATACGGGCTTGATGCCGCTTCTATGGTACGTGAAATAATGAGGCTGCTAAAGAAAAGGCCCATCGCGGGAGGTTTTTGATTGAACAAGGAAAGGCTTGATGTCCTGCTTGTGCAAAAGGGACTGTGTGAAAGCCGTGAAAAGGCTAAGAGATCGATTATGGCGGGACTGGTATATGTCAATGGAGAACGTGCCGATAAAGCCGGCAGCAATTATCCGCAGGATGCGGATATCCGGCTGAAGGAAAACCCGAATCCGTATGTCAGCAGGGGCGGACTCAAGCTGGACAAGGCTATCGGCAGTTTTGGAATAGATCTGGCGGGAAAAAGCTCCCTTGATATAGGCGCATCAACAGGAGGCTTTACCGACTGCATGCTGAAAAACGGTGCGGTAAAAGTCGCAGCTATCGACGTGGGTTACGGACAGCTGGCATGGGTACTGAGGAATGATAAGAGAGTGCTCAATTTGGAAAGGACTAATATCCGTTATGTAAAATCGGAAGACGTAGGTTTCCTGGCTGATTTCGCATCTATAGATGTTTCCTTCATTTCTCTGAGAAAGGTGTTGCTGCCTGTATCAGCCCTGCTCAAGCCGGGCTCGGGAGAGGTGGTGTGTCTGATAAAGCCCCAGTTCGAAGCAGGCCGTGAAAAGGTGGGGAAGCACGGAGTGGTCAGAGACATTGCTGTCCATCGACAGGTGGTGGAGGAAGTGGTAAGGTATGCTTTGGAAATAGGATTTCTATTCAGGGGGATCACATTCTCACCCATAAAAGGCCCTGAAGGAAATATAGAATATCTGTGCTATCTGTCAATGGAAAAAGGCCTGTCTGACATGTCAGAAATATTGCCCGGACTGGTCCGGGCTGTCGAAGATTCCCATAAAGAATTGAACTAGCAAAAAATGACTTTATACTGTATAATGTAAGGTGTTCCTGCGGAGGTATCGATGAAAAAGATCGGCATTATAACTAATCTGGAAAAGGATACTGATTTTACATATACGAGGATCCTGGCAGAGAGCATAACAAGACACGGAGGATGTGCTCTCTTGTCCGATGCACTGGCTGAAGCCTCCGGCACGGGTACCCGCTGCGGAAGCGAAGACGAGCTGGTGAGCTCCTGTGATTTGCTGGTATGCCTCGGGGGGGACGGAACACTTTTGAAAGTCGCCAGAAGGATCTATGACAGGGAGCTTCCCATAATGGGCATAAATCTCGGAAACCTGGGATTCCTGACTGAGGTGGACAGAAACAATATAGATACGGCTTTCGGGCAGCTTTATAGGGGAGATTACACGCTGGAGAAAAGAATGATGCTGGAGGCTGCTGTTATCAGGAAGGGCAGGGAGACAGTTACCGATGTGGCACTCAATGATGTAGTCATAACCAGAGGAGCTACAGCAAGGATACTGCATGTGAAGGCATATATAAACAATATGTTTGTAGACACATTTCCCGGAGACGGACTGATAATATCTAGTCCTACAGGCTCTACCGCCTATTCACTGTCGGCAGGAGGACCCATCGTTGAACCGGATACCGATCTGATGGTAGTGACACCGATATGCCCTCATATTCTCTATTCAAGATCCTTTATCACCAAGTCGGACAGTGTGGTAAGAGCAGTTGTGGATGAAGCAACGGGACATGGTGCAATGGTTTCTTTTGACGGCCAAGAGGGACACGAGCTGGCGGGCGGGGACAGAGTCGAAGCAAGGAAGTCAAAGCATTCCATAAGTCTGGTCAAAATGAACACTCATAACTTTTTTAACATACTGAGAACAAAAATTTATTTTAGAGGAGAGAGCCTGAAAAAAGATGAAGTATAGCAGACATGCAAAAATACTGGAACTGATAGAAAAATATCAGATCGAGACTCAGGAGGAGCTTGCTGAAAAGCTCAAAGAGCAAGGTATGGATGTCACACAGGCTACCGTATCAAGAGATATCAAGGAGCTGAGGCTCGTAAAGACCATGGTGGATGGTGAACACTATAAATATTCCTCAATATCACATAGTGATGGGAATATTTCAAACAAGCTCCTTACAATTTTTACCGAATCTTTTGTCAGCTGCGATTATGCAAACAATATCGTAGTGGTGAAGACTCTGCCTGGCATGGCACAGGCATCGGGATCGGCGGTGGATGCTCTCAGATGGACCGATATCGTAGGCACCATTGCAGGGGACGATACGATTATGATCGTTTGCAGAGCAGAGAAGATCGCCGAGGAGCTTGTAAACAAGCTGAATAAAATGATCAGGTGATCAAAATTCAATGTGCATCGGGAGGCATTATGCTTTTGCAGCTTGATATCCATAATGTTGCATTGATAGACAAAATCAGCATCGAGCTTGATAACGGCATGAATATCCTTACCGGAGAAACGGGAGCTGGGAAATCGATAATAATCGATTCTATAAATGCTGTCCTTGGAGAGAGAGTGTCCAAGGATATTATAAGGACCGGCTCTGACAAGGCCCTGATCGAGGCTGTATTCAAAACAGATACAGAAAAGATCGCTGATGTGTTGAACGAAATGGGAATGGAGCCGGAGGAGGACGGAACAGTCATATTGTCAAGGGAAATATCCCAATCAGGCCGCAATACCTGCAGGATAAACGGTAAAATGGTGGCGGCCTCCTTTATGAAGAGCATCGGTGAGAGACTGATCGATATACACGGGCAGCATGACAACCAATCACTTTTAAAAATAGAAAACCATATAGAGCTTCTTGACGCATTTGCAGGAGAGGTGATGCAGGAGCTCAAGGGTGAGTATTTGGCTCTGCTTGAAGAGTACAGGAGCGTGAGGGCAGACTTGAAGGAGCTGTCCGGCGACCCCGGTGAACGGGAACGCAAAATGGATCTGTTAAAATATCAAATCGATGAGATCAAAAAAGCCAGACTGAAGAAAAATGAAGAAGAAGAGCTTGATAAGGAAAGGCTGTTTTTGAACAATGCAGACAAAATCGCCGTATCACTGTCTGGCGCATATGACTTTTTGGTATCGGGGGAAGAGGCGGGAAGGCCTGCTCTGGATGCGATGAACGAAGCGCTGACGAGTCTGAATGTGACAACGAGGCTGGACAACAGCTTTGAAGAAATACACACAAGACTGCAGGATATCATTTATCAGCTGGAGGATCTGTCTTCGGATATAAGAAGGAGACGCGAGGGTATAGAATACGACCCGGACAGGCTGGAGTACATAGGTGAACGTCTCGATCTGATATATAAGCTAAAGAGGAAATATGGAGACGGAATAGATGAAATTTTCAGGTTCTGCGAAAATGCCGAAAAACAACTGGAGGAAATAGAAAAAAGCGAGGAAATGGCAGGACTGCTCTCCGAGAAGCGCATAGAGCTTGAAGGCCGGTTGTACCAGACAGCACGCAAAGTGAATGCCGAAAGGCATAAAGCTGCCGAAATCCTGGAAACCAGGATAGGTCAGCAGCTTGATGAACTGGAAATGAAGCATGCCAAATTCAAAGTGGACATTCAGTTTGATACCGCATCAGTGAGCCAAGCTGACAGAAGGTACGGTAAAAACGGACTGGATAGAGTGGAGTTCCTTATATCCCCCAATGCGGGCGAACCACTCAAGCCGTTGGCAAAAATAGCCTCCGGCGGTGAAATGTCAAGAGTGATGCTGGCCATCAAGACCATACTTGCAGAGGTCGACAGCATACCCACAATGATATTTGATGAGATAGACACAGGCATAAGCGGCAAGGCCGCCAAAAGGGTAGGTGAAAAGCTGTCGCTCATTTCGCGGCGGCACCAGGTCCTTTGTGTGACGCACCAGGCTCAGATAGCCTGCAGGGCCGACAGCAATTATCTTATAGAGAAGATTTCCGAAGGAAGCAGCACAACGACGATAGTAACAAAACTTCACACTGAGGATAAAATAAAGGAAATTGCCAGGCTTATCGGCGGAGAAACCACTGAGACCTCGCTGAAATATGCCGCAGAATTGATAAAAACCGCAAAATCTCACAATAAAGCATGATGACTTAGCAAAAATCACCGAAATCCGGTCAAAACGCCGGATTTTTTTATTCTTTTATTCTTTTTTACCTCCTGTTCATTTATTTGTTTGAATAAATGATTTTCTAAAAGGTTAACTTACTTGCAGGAGGTTGAACAATGAGAAAATATACTTTTATCAAGAAAGCTCTTATTGTTTTAATGGCGTCTGCACTCGCTGTCATCTGTGTATCATACATCAAGGTCATGCTGACCGTACCGGGTGATATGGTCCTGATCGAAGGTGAGGAATACTCGTATAATATAGACAGTTTGTTTCCATTGAGCATCAAAGCTGATACCGAAGGAATACTCAGGATAAACGGAAATAAAATTGCATCATCATATAATCATATCGGTGTTTCAAAGCCGGTGTCCCTAAGCTCGGACAGGGATGGAAGCGTAAAGCTGCAGCTCAGGTTTTTTGGACTTCTTCCTGTAAAGACAGTCAATGTAGATGTGGTTTCAAATAAAAATCTGGTAGCCTGCGGCAATACGGTGGGAGTCAAGCTCAAGCTTGACGGTATACTGGTCATAGGTATATCAGACGTACTTTCCAACAATCAAAAGGTAATACCGGTGAAGAACACCGGTATCAGGCCGGGAAATGTCATAACAAGGATAAATGATGAAAATGTTGACAGTATCCAGGAGCTGGTGGATGCCATCGAGAACAATGGCGCCAAACCATTGAAAATAAACTACAGGTCCGGCAATGAGATACAGCAGGCCATGGTTTCACCTGTAAAGTCTTCAGAGGACGACAAGTACCATATAGGGCTCTGGGTCAGAGACAGTACGGCAGGGATAGGAACACTGACCTATTACGACGAAAAGACCGGCAGATTCGGCGCTCTTGGCCATGGCATCACTGATATTGACACAGGCACCCTCATGTCTGTAAAAAGCGGAGAGATCCTTGAATCCAGCATTTTAGGTGTAAAAATGGGCAAATCAGGAGTGCCCGGCGAGCTAAAAGGTATTTTCACAGAAGGCACCAAATTGGGTACCATACAGACCAATACTGAAATAGGCATATACGGAAAGCTTGATAAGCTTGCAGCAGAAAGGATAGAGGGCAAAGTATATCCTGTCGGGGTCAGAGCTGACATCAGGGAAGGCCCTGCAACGATCCTTTCAAACATTGACGGCAAAAAAATAGAAGAATATGATATCCTGATACAAAGGGTGTCCAGACAAAATCTCAACGGTACAAAGGGCATGATAATAAAAATAACCGACCATCGTCTGCTGGATGCTACCGGAGGTATAGTCCAGGGTATGTCGGGAAGCCCGATAATACAGGGTGGAAAAATAGTAGGTGCAGTGACTCATGTGCTTGTGAATGACCCGACAAGAGGTTACGGTATATTTATCGAGGCCATGCTGCGAAATACCACACTGTAAAAGGCATATGGAAGAAAATAGGAAATAAGTGGTAAAATAAGGAAATATCACTGTGATTCCGCTGTAATCAAATACTGGTCCATATTGTTAAAAGTGCCTGAAATTAGGCTTTTAAACACTTTATGTATCTATTCACCATCATAATTTGGAAATGTAGATAAAATAATACTTGATTAAAATACAAAACAAAAATATAATCCCTTCTTTGACAGTTGGAGAAGATAAGAAGCTTGGAACCCATTGATAATACAGG
>JAAYPO010000075.1 GCA_012519745.1 Clostridiaceae bacterium
AAAATTTTAGCTGAAACAAAAAAATGAAAAATTACGCTACAACTTTTTGTAAAGTCAGAGAGCCCTAAAACCTTTGTATTTCAATGGTTACGGGCTCATTTCAATTCATTTTGCTGCAAAAGTCAGGATTCTATCTCATCAGAAACAAAATCGCAACAATATATGCCAATAATTCTACATTTTCCGAGTTTATTTTCATCATTTGTCAAAAAACAAGCAGATCCTTCACAGTTTGATTAACAAATCCGGATCTGCTCTCTGGCATTCTACAGTCTGAACACCGATTTGTTTCTAAATGTCGTGCCCGGCATCGAGTATCTCCAGATATTTTTGGGTCAGCTCCACATCAGAAGGCACAGGTACATATTCCCTGCCGTATTTTTGCCGGGTCTCATTTCCCTTTCCGGTAATAAGTATGACCGTTGCCGGTTTGGAAGAGAGTATGGATTCCTTTATGGCCAGCTCCCTGTCGTCGATCAGCTCGCAGTTGGGGTTGTTCTGCCGTACGTACTGTGCTATATCCTCGCTAATTTCTCTGGTGTCCTCGGGTCCGGGATCCTCCGCAGTCAGGTAGACCTTATCCGAATGGATGCCTGCCAGCAGTCCCAGATCCCTCCTTCTGAGATATGCCTTCCCTCCGGGGCACCCGAACACCGTGACTATTTTCATACCGGGGAACTCTGACTTCACTGTCTCATACAGCTTTGTGAAGCTGAGCTTGTTATGCGCATAGTCCACGATGACTATCCTGTCCTTGCTGCTGTTTGCGAAATACTCCATCCTCCCGCTGGATCTTGCTTTGCGCAGACCCATATAAATATACTGCTCCGGTATCCTGAGCGTATATGCCGCGGCTATGGCAGCCAGTGCGTTCTCAACGTTGAAAAGGCCGGGCATCGTCAACCTGAATTCCCTTTCAAAACGGTCGCATCTTACCCGGAAAAGGGTGTCGAAGCCTTCCTTACTGATATCATATCCGTATATGTCTGCATTATCTTTCGTTCCGAAGGTCAGTACCCTGCCTGCACTTTTTGCAGCCTCCATTATCCTGGGGAACTGGTCCGAATCTATATTGATGCAGGCAGCTTTGCAATGGCTGAACATTGTGAGCTTTGCTGAAAGATAGTCCTCCATGTCGCTGTGCTCGATAGGGCTGATATGGTCCTCTGAGATGTTCAGAAAAATCCCCGCGTCAAAATCCACACCATGCAGCCTGCCATATTTCAGCGCCTGGCTGGATGCCTCCATGACCATATAACCGAGGCCGCTGTCGGCCGCATTCCTGAAATGCATCTGCAGCTCCAGGGATTCGGGAGTTGTAAGATGTGACTCCTGCCTTATCACACCGTCATACGTATCGATGGAGGATATGATGCCCGACTCCGGCCTGCCCAGTGCCATTAGGTATTCATCAAGTATGTACTTTACATAATAGGCAGTAGTGGATTTGCCCTTTGTGCCTGTTATCCCGACCAATGTCAGAACCTTGGCAGGATATCCGTAAAAAACAGCCGCTGCAAGGGCCAGAGCTTTCTTCACATCACTGACCCTGATGCACGGTATGGCAGTTTCATAGTCAGTCTCACTTATGTATGCGAAGGCGCCCCTTTGAACTGCCTCTTCAAGATACTCCCGCTTGAAATTGGCTCCTTTGCAGACGAACAGCGTATTCTGAACAGTCTTGTTGGAATCGTACGATAAATGCTCCACAGACCTCACAACAGCATCAAGGGAACAATTGTGCCGGATGAGCAGTCTGTTTCCCTGAAGCTTTTCTATATATACTTCCAGTGCATGTCTTTCCATTTTTCCCTCACAATTATGTTAATATATTGATTCTATCCAAACTCCATGCCTCTCATTCACATAAACAGCTCAGGTATGAAGTCATAGCTTTTGTATTCTGTATCATCAAAATGCCACCACTCGTTTTCCAGCGGTATGAATCCCGCCTGTTCCATGGCCTTTTCCAGCAGAAGAGCATTTTTCTTCTGCTCCGGCGAGGCCAGCTCATATGTCCTGTGAGCCTTCCGGGACATCTCGTCAAACCTGCTGGGCATATTCACCTCTTTGCCCTCTGCATCCACCAGCGTTACATCCACCGAAGCGCCTCTGGTATGGTTGGAGCCGATTTTGGGATCCATAAAGTAATAGCCGTCTTTCGTTTTCTCATACAATATTTCATGGCTCTTCTGCGGCCTGTACGCGTCCCAGACCTTTATCCTGAAGCCCTGCTCCATCACAATACTGTTTGCCCTGTTGAGCTTGTCCGCAGTACCTTTTCTAAGGTAAGCAGTCTTTGATCCATATATGGGCTTTCCTGTTATATTGTCGGATGTTGCATACTTTAGACCGACAATGACATCCTTGACTGCAACATCGACCCTCACCATATCCTTTTTGCCGGCATAGGCCGCAAGCTCATCCTCACTCAAATCAGGAGTGTAATCCAGCTTGCCGAATATCCTGTCGACCTGGCTGCCGCTGGCGATCACCGGTCTATAGTCATTTACATTGCTCACAGAGGAAATGGAGCAAGGTATCACCTGAGGCATCTCTATCTTTCGAAGGGACTTTTCCGAATCGAACACGAAGCTCTGCCTGAATATGGCCGTATCGAAATCCGAGGGCCTTTTATTGCCTCCGAAGCAAAAATTGCCAAGGCTGTATGCTATGTATCTTTCCTTGTACACCTCCAGCGGCTGCAGCACATGGGGATGGCTCCCGATGACAAGATCGGCGCCGGAGTCGATGGCCAGATATGCCAGCTCCGACTGGGAAGGATCTATCCCGTATTCATACTCTCTGCCCCAATGGAAACTGACTATGACCAGGTCGCTCTCATCCCTTAGCTGCTTTGTCATCATCTCGACCTCCAGCCTGAGGGCATCCATATTTCTGCCCTGCTCAAATTCCCCCAGCTGGTTGAAGCCTGCTATTCCCACAGTGATGCCCTTGATATCGGCATAAAGTGCCTCTGAATATCCAAAATGCTGTACACCGGCTTCATCAAGAGCCTTTTTGGTAGCGGCATATCCCTCCTGGCCATAGTCATACACATGGTTGTTTGCCAGATTCACCGCCTCGATGCTCCCGGCCTTGAGTATACCTGCATATTCAGGTTCGCCCCTGAACCAGTAGTTGTTCCCGTAATCAAATTTCTCCGCTTTCTCCTTCTCATGGCATAATGCGGTTTCAAGGTTTGCGACAGTCAGATCATCCTGTGCGAGGATATCGGCGACACCTTCCAAAAAATAGCTGTCCCCATTTAGCTCATATATATGGGCGAATGAATCCTGGTACCTGTACCTGTCGTCCTGTCCCAGCGCCACATCTCCAAGCGCGCTTATAGTGACCCTTATATGATCATCCTCTTCCTTTACATAGCTCTGGATGACATCGGGTCCGTCTTCCCTCTCCACAAGATAACTATCCTGTATATACAGTATCAGCGCTACCGTAACTATCAGCACAAGGGCAATGGCTCTTGCAAATACACGGTGTTTCATTCGTAAAATGATACCTCCCGGCATGAAAGTAAGTATACACTAGTAATTTACCTCTTTCCGGCCTGTTTATGTATTTATTGTACTATAAATATATCGGCAAATATATCGGCTCGTCCCAGCAGAAACTTTCAATGCGGAATTTATCGACCTCATATGCCGTATACACGCGAAGCGCTCCACTGTTTGGCCCCGTCCGGTCCTTACCGCTCATGGGGCAGACATGCCTCCTTGAAACAGGACAGGATAAATGCTAAAATATTGTCATACAAAAGCATAAATTACAACTGGAGTACTTATGAAAAAAACACTTGGCAAGTCATTGGTACTAATTATATCGATAACTCTTCTTTTTGCTTGTGTAGTACCGGTCTGTGGCAAATCCCTCGACATTCCGGAAGATGTACACTATATTTTGATAGATTCCAAGACCGGCCTTGTTATGGCTGAACAAAATGCGGATATCCAAATAAAGCCGGCAAGCCTGACGAAGATACTCACAGCTATAGTAGCGCTGGAAAACGGAGATCTGCAGCAGGAAATGACTGTCTCCAATGCAGCCGTAAATGACATCGGAAGAGGCGGCATGAACATAGGCATCATGGCCGGCGAGACCGGTCTGACACTGGAAAACATGCTGAACGTAATGCTTATCAAATCCGCTAATGAAACGGCGAACATCATAGCCGAGAACCTTGCTCCCTCCCGCAGCGAATTCATGGACATAATGAATGAAAGGGCAAGGGAGATAGGCGCTGCAAACACATATTTCGTCAACCCCTCAGGCAAGGATACGGAAAAGGAAGATGCTCCCCATGTGACCACAGCCCGTGATATAGCTGTGATGGCCCGTTACGCCATGACGATACCGGAGTTTCGCAAAATAGTGTCAACGGAGTATTACTACGGAATGCCCCCTTCAACCAACAAGCACGCCAATGGCTGGGATCCTCTGGGCCTCAGAAACACCAACAAATTTCTCTGGTATGACAACACCTACAATTATACATTTGAGGGTGAAGAACGCGAGTATACCGTCACAGGTATGAAAACCGGCTATACCGGCGCCGCAGGCAACAATCTGGTAATATCAGCCACAGGCGAGGACGGCATGGAGCTCATATGCGTCGTGATGCATGTAATGCATTCAAATAAAGTCTACAGCTATGCATCCCAACTGCTGGATCATGGTTTTCGGAACTACTCCCTGCAAAAGATATCTGAACAGGGACAATCGGTAAAAACTGTAATAGTCAAAGAAGCGGCGGGTGATAACAACATCCTGGAGCTGGTAACAGAAACGGGCTTTGAAGCGGCACTGCCTGTCGGCTCAGGCATCCAGAGCATCCGGACCCATATTGAGATAGACAGTGAAATAAAGGCCCCTATACAAAAGGGAAGGGTCCTCGGCTATATCGAATACAAAATCGAAGATGCCGTATTGGGCAGGATCAATATAGTAGCTGCCCGACAGGTGCTAAGATCAACAGAAGGTATCTCAGAGCTTACAGGTGCCCAGGCCGAAGAGAAGGAATCTCAGTATTCTTACTCTCTTCTTGCAGTGTTGCTGTCACTATGCGCTTTTGTAATGATCAGGACCGTCTTAAAAAGGATCTCGAGGAAATTGAAAAAGAAGAGATGCCAACAGCAGCTCTACCGCTCCAGATAAGCTGTTAAGCGCACCTCTCCATTTTAAGAATACAGGAAACCATCGATCCGGGAAACATCACAGCTTCAGATACCTGTCTACTATAGGGACTCTGGCAGTAAAGTCGAGTATCCTGCCTCCCATGGGAAAGCTTCTGATATCATCTGCAGTCAAACCCTTTGCCATAATCATGAGCAGGTAATAAACCAGCATTCCTGCCGCTATGGCAAAGCAGCTGCAAATCAAATTCTGAATGAATAGCGATTTTATCAGCCACCCTGCCATCAACGTTGATCCATGATAAACCAGATAGACTATCAGCCCCATGATGACAGACACACTGAGGGGCCTGTTGAACAGCCTTTTGACGCTCAATCTTACACCCGTATGCCTCTTTATCGCCCTGTAATTCATAAATGCGGCAAATATGTAGCATACTGCGTTTCCGATTATTGCTCCCTTAATGTTTATTGGCTTGACAGCTATCAGGGTATAGTTAACAATCAGCTTCAAAACAAGGCCGATGATCATATGGATCGTAGGCACATAAACCTTTCCTATGCCCTGGAGTATCGACGTCTGTATGGATACCAGCGATATGAGCACCAGAGTCCACGAGCCGATCATCAACAGATCCCACCCGTCGGGGTACCTTGGGAAAAGAATGTTTATTATGGGCTTGGCCATGACGGCTATGCCTATGGCCGCCGGTACCACGATCATCAGTATCGTCTTGAAGCTCCTGTATATCCTTCGATGCAGCAAAGCCCTGTCATTGAGCGCATGGGCCGCTGAGATGGATGGGAGTATGGCGGTTTGCAGCGCCGTAGCGAACGCCACCGGTATAAACAGCACTTTATTATACTGGGTGGAAAGTATGCCATACATGCTTGTCGCCTCAAAATCGGTGAAACCTGCCGTCATGAGGCGGGTCTTTATATTCATTACATCTATGATCTGAGTTGCATATATGAGCACTGAGCCCAATGTCACAGGAATGGCATAGCTGAGTATTTTCTTGACTATTTCTTTGTTTGAAGCCCTTTGCCCGGATACTTCCGTAAGCTTTATCTCTTTGAGGATGTCATTGCGGTTTTTATGATATGTACGCAACAGGTACAGGGTACTTGCCATCGCCCCTGCAGTTGTTCCGATCGTAGCTCCTGCCGCGGCATAAACGGCAGCCACCTTGAATATCTCCTCCTGATCGGTGATCCCCTTGACAGCAGCAACATTAACGCCATATTTGTACATGACCCAGGCAAAAAGGATCGTCAGAGCACAGTTCACCGCCTGTTCTATTATCTGTGATATGCTTGTGGGCACCATGTTTGAACGGCCCTGGAAGTACCCTCTGTAAATACATCCGATGGCGGTGAAGATCATTGCCGGAGAAAGTGCCAGTATGGTAAGATAGGCCTCCGGAGAATACATCATATTGGCTAAAGGCATTGCAAGCAATGCCATCGATACACTTGTCACCAATCCTGCAACTGTAAGCATTACAGTCGAGATACGCAGCGTTCTGTATGACAGCAGATACTTTTCCGATGCCAGCTGCTCTGATATGATTTTTGACAATGCAATAGGCATCCCGGTATTGGCAATAACAAACACCAGCTGGTATATTTTAAAGCCCTGCTCATATATGCCGTTCCCATAGTTACCCAGTATGAGGGTATAGATCGGCACATATAACACACCCAGCAGCTTTGTTATGATGCTGGCGGCACTTAATATGGTGAACCCCTTTGAACTCGATTGTTTCTCCACAGCAATCTTACTTTCTTTTATAGATTTTTCTTCTCAGCTCCCGGAAGGCAGTGACACCTTTTTCTGCAAGGAAGTTGATAAACGGGTTGAAAACATAGTCCAGCATACCTACAAATTCAGTGAACTTGCCCTTGAAGCCGACCTTGAACTTATACAGCCCATACATCGGATTGCTCTCATCGATATTACCCGGAACGCCCCTGAAGTCATATATCTCACAGCCTGCTTCCAGCGCCCATTTTATCATGTTCCATTGGAGCAGGTAGTTTGGCATCAGATTGCGGTGCTCGTTTATGCTTGCACCATAAAGGTACCAACATTTATTGCCGTAGAGTATGGCAATGGTGCCTGCGATGGGCTTGTCTTCATAATATGCCGTAAATACCCTCAAATGGTCGGGAGCCAGGCAGTCGTACACCTTTTCGTAGTACTCCCTGCTCCTTACGACAAAGTTGTCGCGTATCCCGGTCTCAACGATCATTTTATAGAAATCGGCAACATTTTCCCTCGTGCCGACCCTCACCTCAACGCCCTTTCTCTCAGACAGCCGTATGTTGTAACGGACCTTGTGGTGGAAGTCCGCCATCAGCTGCTCCTGGGTCTTGCCTCTCAGATCGAGCCTGAATACGAATCTGGGCTGGATGCCCTCATAATTCTTCAAGCCGCGGCTGACCTTGAATCCCAGCTTTTTTACTATTTCCTCGAACTGCGTATCCTCTATCTCTATATCCGGGTCCATCTTGAGCACATAGCTCCTGTGCTTTTTAGCCAGCCTTTTGCACTTCTCCAGCAGCTCTCTCAACGTGGCCTCGTCATGTGGATCGCAAACTGGTCCCCTCGGAGAATACATCATCGTATAGGGCAGGACCGGGATCCTTCTTATCAAAAGGCTCATAGCGCCCTTGATCCGCCCGTTTTCGTCCTCAACTGTGACTATCTCATTTTTCCAAAAGGACTTGATCCTGCCCCATTGGGGGGACTGCATGAAATGTCCCTTCGGATGCGACTGCAAAAACTCTTCGTATTTAGATAAAGTATCCGGTTTAGTATCTTTGATATTATCCAATAGTTTCACCCCATATTGTAGTCATTGGCACATACGACCCTCTTGAGTATTTCTGTGTCATTCTGCCTTTTTGCTCCCATCGGAGCTTCATTTCTCACACATATCTATAGGTACTTCCTGAACTTGAAATAATGGCTGAGATGCAGCTTGTACAAAAACAGCAGCCTCATGATCTTATTGTCGCCCTTCATAAACAAAGGATTGGTTATTTTTTTCTCATTTATCAGCTCTCTCATCTGTGAGATCACCCCGGCATCCTTTGTATACCTAAATGCAAGACCCAGAGGTATCACCGTCCAAAGATTCCGTGCATTTGCGATCTCCAGCTGCTGTTCATTATTGTATATATGATCTTCGACAACACATCTTGCCAAATTGTTCCCAACTGCAGTCACATAGTAATTGCTGCGTCCCTGTCTTAGGTTGACCTCAAGTATTTTGTATTTTCCGTCCCTCCGGTCATACTTTATATCGAAAGTCGAAAAACCTGTATACCCGATACCGTCAAGAAAATTTCTCAGCATTTCGGAAAGCTCAGGGTTGTATTCATTCATAAGGACAGCCGTATTGCCAAGTCCGTGAGGTGTATGCTCCTCCAGCACGACATGGGCAAGGGACATCAGCTTTACCTTCCTGTCGGTGCCCGAATAGCAGATCATAACTCTCAGGTCGGAGTCCTCGCCGGGTATGAAATCCTGAATGATCAGCTGATCGTCATAGCCTGCTCCATAGATCTGCTCTATAATGGCCTTTAGCTCTTCCTCGCTTTTGAGCCTGTACACCTTTTTTTGCGATGGGAATTCATGCTGCCAGTACTTTATTCCATTGGACGGCTTTACGATAACGGGGAAGCCAAAGGGAAGCCTGAAGCTGTCCCCCATGGACCTGTCATATATAAATGTGCCCGGGTATACGATGCCGTGCTGGTCACACATCTCATAGAACCTGATCTTGGTGAGCAGGCTGTCCATCATTTCCTCATCCACATATGGTGCTATTATGTTTGCAGGCAGCACCGACTTGTTTCTGATGATCTGCTCGACATAATTGTCGCCGCAGCCTATCAGGATCATCTTCTTGTCTGCATATTTTTCTGCAAGCCCTGTAATGGTCCTGATAAAGGTGTCCTTCAGATCCAGCCCCGGAACGGCCCTGAAATCGATGATCCTGCTGTTGCAGCTGGGACCCGAGTTCACTTTGCCCATCACGATGGACCTGACCCCGTATTCCTCGTAAAAAGCCCTGGACATGCTGTATGTATTTATATCATTACCAAAAATAACCGGTATGAACTCTTTTTCGACGGTCTTCAACTCATTACCCCTCAATCCTCTTTCGCACATATGTGCACGTTAATTTTAGTATATTGAGTACCAAATATCAAGTCAAACATGGGGAGACACGGGGACAGCCCTCTGCTTCCCCCTTCCGGCTCCCATCCGACACTTTACCTTGATTCTTGCCAAGAAACAAAGCATACATTACTATAGAAGTATAATATTTTAGAGAGGTGAGGATAGCATGATCAAGCCTTTCAAACTGCCGGACGGTTTTCTCATGGGCAGTGCGACCGCAGCCACCCAGATAGAAGGCGGAGACAGTAACAACAACTGGTTTGCCTGGTGTGAAAGCGGAAAGATAAAGGACGGTACCTCCTGTATTCGTGCCAATGACCATTGGAACAAATACAAAGAGGATACTAAGCTGTTGAAAGACCTGGGTCACAAGGTCTACCGGATGGGTCTGGAATGGAGCCGCATAGAACCTGAAAACGGCCGCTTTGATGACTCTGTAATGTCCCGCTACCGCGATGAGCTGATACTTCTTATTCGCAGCGGCATCCGCCCTCTCGTTACACTCCATCATTTTTCCCACCCGTTATGGCTCTGTGATGTGGGCGAGTTCGAAAGTGAAAAATCCATCGGCTATTTTGAGCGGTATGTGAGATATGTCGTCGAAAATATCGGCGATATAGTCAGCGAATACATCACAATAAACGAGCCTAATGTATACGTCACAAACGGATACTTCACAGGCGAATGGCCTCCTGGGAAAAAGGATCTGAGTCAGGCAATAAAGGTCTACAAAAATATGGCCCTTTGCCATATTGCCGCATATAAGGCCATACATGAGATAAGAGCCAGGATGGGATGGGATAAAGCAGCAGATATAGCTTGCACAACTGAAGCTCATGCTGCAAGTGCATGCGTGACATCCCGTACTATGGTGGGAGTCGCCAACCATCTGCGTATTTTTGATCCTTACTCCAAAAACCCGCTGGACATCATCGCCGCCAGGGTCATGGACTGGCTGTTCCAGGGCGCCATAATCAAATCGATGACCACCGGCAGGCTCAGATTTCCTATCGGCTTTGGCGCTCCATTGGGCAAAGGCAGATTTTTCGATTTCATCGGGATAAACTACTATTCAAGAAGCGCGGTTAGATTCAAAGGCTTCAAAAATGACGTCATGCCCGGTACTCCACGCAACGACCTGGATTGGGAGATATACCCCGAAGGTCTCTATATGCTTTGCAAAGATTTTTACAAAAAATACAGGGCTCCCATATGGATTACCGAAAACGGGACCTGCGACAGTAAGGATGCCTTCAGGGCGAAATACATATATGACCACCTGTATGAGATCTCCAGGCTGTGTGAGGAGGGTATCCCAGTAGAGCGATACTACCACTGGACCCTGATGGACAATTTCGAGTGGGTCGAGGGCGAGTCTGCCCGTTTCGGGCTGGTCCATGTGGACTTTGAGACCCAGCAGCGGACAGTCCGCAAAAGCGGCAGGTTCTTCTCAGAGATGTGCAGCAGCAACAGTGTTTCTGAAGAAATGATTGAAAAATATCTATAGTTATGCCCGGCACACCGCATATCTCTAGATAATAGCGTGCTATGTCAACCACAATGAAGTCGTTTCACGCCATCACTGGTGGATTTGAGCACGGCTCACAACGATGCAGTCATAAAAATGAACGAAGACTGAAAAACAGAAAATTGAAAAGGACAACTATCACTTCGTATAGTCAAAGGGACAGGAGTTTTGACTCCCGTCCCTTTTGATCACTTGCCCTTGAGCAGAGTGGCAAGCTGCCGGTATTCCTCCTCCAGCGCCTCTTTGTCGCAGTTCGGCGCCGAAAGCCGGCTTATTATCTCAGTCATTCTCATCCGCAGTATGGTTTGCTCCAGCTCATCCGATTTTTTAGCTCCTTCCTTCTTCGAATTCTCTTCAAACTCTTTGAATTCCTCAAGACCGCCTTCAAAGCTCCTGATGGTCAGGTCCCCCGGCAGCAGCAGCCTGTCTGCCACCGAACTGACAAAAGCCCTGTCATGTGATACAAACAGCACTGTCCCTTCATAATCCTTCAGCACGCTTCCCAATGCCTCGATGGACTGCATATCAAGATAATTGGTCGGCTCATCCAGCAGGAGCACATTTGCCTTTGAAACAAACAGCTTGGCAAAAGCTGTCTTGATCCTTTCTCCTCCGCTCAGCACTCCGACCCTCTTGAAAACCGCGTCACCCTGCAGCAGCAGCCTTGCCAATATTGTCCTGGCAGCGGTCTCGTTTTGAACACTGCCTCTCATAACATTTTTCAATACCGTCTCTTCCGGATCCAGATTTTCAAATGTCTGCCTGAAATATGCCAGGCGTGCTTTAGGAACGATACTGATGCTCCTGACGGATGCCCCTGCCATATTGCAGAATTGTCTGATATCGCTGTCTATATCTGAACCGCCGTCATTGTCCATGCCCACATCTGTTCCGTAATGGTCCCTCAGGTAAGCCGCATATACCAGATTGAGCAAAGTCGTTTTGCCTGTACCGTTTTCACCCCACAGAGCGGTCTTCATCCCATTTGGCACACTCAAGCGCGCATCCTTGAAGACCGGCACGCTTCCATAGCTGAAGCTCAGCCTCTCTGCACTTATCACGATCTTGTTCCCCGGCGGCTCGGTCAATGAAAAGTCCAGCCTTATCCCGGGCTGCTCCCGGGGCTTTTCCTTCACCTCAAGCTTTTCCAGCCGGGTGACCAGGCTTTTTGCGGCATTGTGCAGCTTCTCCTGGCTTTCGCCTGCCTGACGTTTGTGGAGCCTTGCTTCGGAATTCCCCATCCTGCGGGGAGCTCTCCTTACCTTTCCGGCCCTTCTCTTTCTGTTTGATATAGCGTCCTCAAGGGCCGTCTTCTCCTCAATGTACTTATCATACTCAAGAGCTGTCCGCTCCCTCTCCATTTCACAACGCTGCCTGTAAAATGAAAAATTTCCATTAAAGATCCGTATTCCCCCGTCCTTCACCTCTATGATCTTGTTGCACAGATCATCCAGAAGACTCCTGTCGTGACTGATCATTACAAAGGATTCCACTGCTTGGAGCTTCTGCCTGAGCAATTCTATGCCTTTATAGTCCAGATTCGATGTCGGCTCATCTGCAAACAGTAATACACTTCCGCTTCCAAACGCTCCTGCGATTTTGAGTCTGGTCCGTTCACCCCCGCTAAGTGCAGCCCTGCCAAGCTTACTGTCGATATCGAACTCCTTGAGCAGTCTTATCTCTGTTCCCGATATTTCCTGCCGGGCCGGATCCATTTCATCGGTGCCGCTCTGATCGAACTGCCTGATATATCCGACAGGGCAATAAGCCTTGACACAGCCCTCGTCGGGCTCAAGCTCTCCCGACAGTATATCCAGCAGAGTGGTTTTGCCCGCACCGTTCAGACCTGTTACCCCGATCCGGTCTCCCGAGTATATTCTCAGTTCATCGAACCCCAGTATCTGTCTGTCTCCATAAAACTTCTTAATATTTACACCTTCCAAAAGCAACATAAAAGGTCTCCCCCTTCACACAGTCATGTGCAGGAAAGACCTTAAACCCTCTAACAAAAGATGACATCTGCTGTCAGTCCGCCAAAAGATCATAGCGATCCAGGTGTAAGGCAACTGACAGTTCACATCAATATAAGTCGAAAAGCAGGTATAAAAAGCCGATCCAGCACAAACCGGAGCAATAATTGCTCAGTAGTCTATTGTCTTGTGACATTGCCGAATCAGCCATTCCTCATTCCGTGATACCTTGCCCTTTCTTCTTTTTTCAATAGATGCCCGCCGCCAAGCGTATTCCAGTCTGAAAAACTGAAAACATGTTATGAGACGGTGAACACTTATCACAATAAAATATTTTAACCCGTTTCACGCAATCAGTCAACCATGCTTACTGCGTTCTGCAGAAAAAAGCATACAGCAAAATATTTATCAGCCTCCGCAACAGAATATCTATATCAGCCTCCGCAACAGAATATCTATATCGGCAGGAATGCTTTGGACCGATATGGATAGATTTCTATGTAAGGGCAAAAGTTTTGATTTACCAGGACCGCGGTGTGCAAAAATGTCGTTATCTGGGCACAAAATACTATTCCGGAGTCTCCAAACCTCAATAATAACCCGAAAAAATGTCCTATTTATTGAATACTCTCAATAAAATCAATGAAATCGTGCCCAGACAACGTGAAATTTGCACACCCGGGGGTGCCCCACCGCATATTGCCCAATAACATTGCCCAAGTTCGGCCATCTGATCTTGACTCGGGGCAGAAGATTGCCATACGGAGGCCAGATAACAGAATTTCCGGAGAAACGCTTGTCTTTGCTTGTTTCATGGATCCTAGTGGATGAATTTGCAATTAAGGGCCTCATTGCCTATTTCAACTGGATGATTTTGCAATTAAGGGCTGTAAGTGGATTGTTTCAAGGGTACATAATACATGGATATTACGAGTTATTTATAATGATTATGGCTAGAACTCTATAAAATAATTAGTCGTCCTGCCCTTACCTGCAAATTCATCCACTAGGATTCACTGGCCTTGCCCTTACTTGTAAATTCATCCACTAGGATTCGCTGGCCCTGCCCTTACTTGTAAATTCATCCACGTGTGCTGATATATAGATGTACAGCAATTAACGGTGAAAGGACAGCGCCCTGAAAAGCTTGTCTCTGTTGACATTATCACCGTTCCTGACACCTATATCCAATATCATCTCAATAGCAGTATCTCTATCCATGTCAGCAGCAATATAACTACTCGCACTGTCGCTGTTGTCGACACCACCGGTAATGCTTCCTTTGACTCCGGTACCTGTAACGTTCCATTCGCTGGGCATCCAGTCTTCCACTCGTTCATACACGTTTATATGCCAGCCGTAAGGCTGACAATCCCTGTTGATCTTTTGCCTGCTTCCTGCCACTGTGATCTGGAAAAGCCTCTGCAGTTCAACTATTGCGCTGTCGACTCTGCTGCCGCCCTTTTTGCCGGCAACTCCCATACAGCTTCTGATTTCACTGGTATCCAAAACCTTCCTCTCCTCAAACAGCTTCCATAAATCCCATAATGTCTGATTCACCAGACCGCCGTAACGTCTTTCCTCCATATGCTCCGACGGCCTGCAGGCTGCCAGAAAAGCCGGATAAAGCTTCGGCGCAATGAATCCCTTGTTTCCGCCAAGTACACACCCAAAGGCAAGGCGCTTTTCTTCGGCGGCCCTGTCCTTCCATCGCCAGGGATCCGTTTCCGGGTCGCCTGTATGCCAAATATTCCTCGGTGTTTCACCGGTCAATGACGGCAGCCCGTCAACGATACCGGAAAACGCCATGAATCCGAGCTCTTCCACTCTGTCCAAAAAATCTTGATATCTCAGAAGCTTCACAGATATTCACCTCAAAATAGCTTTAGTTTACAAAGGCTGCAGGATCGATCATCCAAACAGCAATTGGACGATCTTATAATCAAATAACATTGTACGCCCTTAGCCTGCAAATCGCATCCAGTGTGATTCTGCCGCGCCATTCCAGCATAGAAGCGGCTCCAGGGGCATCCCAGCTCACCGGCCAGCCTCCGTCCGGCTGCTGCTGCCTCAGCAGATCCTCCAGATGACCCTCGATCTGGTGCTGTGTAAACAGCGGTCTGCAGATCGACTCCGGCCTTGGCGCAAAATGAAGAGGTGTAAGGCCGTATGCATTGACCGGTGCATCAGGTATGAAAAATCTGGCCGATGGAAGGACTTCACCAATGACATCCAGTATTTGCTCCGCTTTCTTTCTGTCCGGCAGGTATTGAGCCAGCCGGGCGGCACAGCTCAGAGTATGTGCTTCATTGGGAGGATCATTAATAAACATGTCACAGCAGGTTTCAGCCGCCTTTGAAAGCCACACATGCTCCACGCCCTGGTAATACAGCATACCACATATTTCTGCCGTAGGGTTGAGGCCTGCAGCAATGGTGGAATCGACCCAGTGCTCTGCAACAGGATAGTCAAATACATTATCTGAGAAAAACGGAACGAGCCCATTTTCATCAGCAACCGACTGCAGGTAATCACACAGGGATAACGCAAATTCTGTATCACGGCACCCTGCCTCTTCCATCGCCCCAAGTCCGAAGGATACAAACAAGGTCTGGCTCCAGGGGCACCGTTCATCAGGTTCGAGGGCATGTCCAAGCCCGCCGTCAGGGTTTTGGTATGCTTTCACCACACGCCCTGCATATTCGGGAGACAAGCCTTCAAAGCGCACCTCATACAGCCTGCGTTCCAACAGCCTTGCGTTTGACATAATAAATCCACGCGCTTTATCCAGTACTTCACACATATTCGATCGCACTTCCTCTCTTCAATAATTGCAGCATGCCGGATCAACTTCAATCTGATTATAGCATGATTAACATGACATCTGTTTGTCATGTTCGTTGCGGGAATAATTATGTGCCGTTTTTTCAGCAATTGTTTTTATCGCATCTGCCAGTTCTGCAGGCTCGAGCACAACAGCATGCTCGCCAAAACCAAGTATCCACTTAATAATATAGTCTCTGCTTGTATAACTTACCTCAAGCAGCAGACTGCCATCATCCCTCCGGGTATAGCCATCCGGTCCATATTCTTCAGCCAGCAGGTATTCCACCGATTTGTCGAACACTATCCTGACCATATTGGTCCCTGTATAGTACTCCTCAGGCTTCAGACTATCCGGCGGTATCTCCCTCGGTGTAAATGTTTCATCTGTTACTGAAAGCTTCCACAGCCGGTTAAGCTTGAACAGTCTGAAATCATCCCTGCTGCAGCAGTATCCGAATACATACCATGCGGCCCACCTGAAGGTTATGAAACCTGGTTCGATAGTACGGGTTTCGACACCCTTTGGAGAGTAGTAATCGAAGCTGATCAATTTACTGGTTGCTA
>JAAYPO010000076.1 GCA_012519745.1 Clostridiaceae bacterium
AACGCTAGCCTGTCACGCTAGAGGCCGAGGGTTCGAGTCCCTTCCGGGTCGCCAAAAACGCGTTTGCGATGAGCAAACGCCATATGCTGGTGTAGCTCAGCAGGTAGAGCAGCTGACTTGTAATCAGCAGGTCGGGGGTTCGATTCCGTCCACCAGCTCCAAAATAAAAAGGTCACGACCAAAAGTCGCGGCCTTTTTATTTTGCTGAAATATACGACGGAAACGAACCCGGGAGGGCATGAGCGTAAAGAAAAATGCACGCCATTTTTTAACGAATGCGCGAGGGCGCAATACATGAGAAAATGCACTGCATTTTCAGACAAGGTGCGGGAGGATTTTCCGGTGTATGTATCCTCAAAACCCGACTGGTCAAATTAGGGGTTACAGTCTCTAATTCAAATGGATGATTTTTCAATTAAGGGTTCCACTCTTTAGTTCAAATGGATGATTTTTCAATTAGGGGCAGCAGTTAGACAGTATCAAGTGAACATAATGTCAGATACCCGGAATTATGTACCCCTTTTATTAAATATGTTCAATAAAATCCAACAAAATGCAGCCCCTACCTGAAAAATCATCCACTCGGATGCGTGGAGCAGCCCCTACCTAAAAAATCATCCACTCGGATGCGTGGAGCAGCCCCTACCTGAAAAATCATCCAGTTATTCTAATTCTTGATGCAACATTCGCTTTTTTATGTTGCATGATTGGATAAAATTTGATATTTTGTATGTATGTCACCTTTAAACTAAAAAATTTATAGCTTTTACAAATAAACGCACTTAATTATGTTGATATTCCTTGAAATAAGCATTAATATTATATATAGAAGATTTTTTCTACAAAAGCCTTATAATTTTGTTTCCTGTCATATATACATAAAATGAGGACACCATGATCCAGTTAGTTTACTATTTATTCTTTTAGGAAGGGAGCGTGCATCATGGCTAACACAAATTATCCACTATATGAAACCACCGTCTTTGAAGATTTTAGGGTTATGACGGAGAATGCAGCAAAAAAGTTTCCGGACAAAGTCGCGATCTCTTACAAGAAGAGCCCGAAGGACAGTGATACCGTCAAGGTGACCTATACCGAAGCGAGAGATTACATACGCCACATGGGGACGGAGTTGCTCCACATGGGCTTGAGCGATAAACATGTTGCGCTGATCGGAGAAAGCTCCTACAAGTGGATTTGTTCATATTTCTGTCTTATGTCCATCGGAGCTGTCGTAGTCCCGATAGATAAAGATCTTCCTGTGGAGGAGATGGCATCGCTGATCAGCTTTGCAGACTGTGAGTACGTTATGTACAGCAAGGTCATCGAAGAGAAGATCATGCAGATGAAAGGCAAGCTTCCAAAGGTAAAGGGTTACATAAGTATGAGCAAGGCCAAACTGGACGGTGCCATCGAGCTCTTTGACATAGTGGCAAAGGGAAGAGAACGTTTCAACCACGGAGACAATATATATCTCAACTATAGAATAGACCGTGACAAGCTTGCCACGATAGTATTCACATCGGGCACCACAGGCAAAGGCAAAGGGGTCATGCTCTCACAGAAGAATATCGTGTCCGATATGACCCAGGGAATGTACAACTTTGCCATCACCCCAAAGACGATGAATGTATTGCCGCCCCATCATACCTTCGGCTCGACAGTCAACTTTGTAGGCCATTATTCACAGGGCTCCGAGATATATATATCAAGCGGACTCAAGTATATGGCAGAGGAGATCAAGGAGCAGCAGCCTTCACATCTGATACTCGTACCATTGTTTGTCGAGGCGCTGTACAAAAAAATGTGGACGGCGGCCGAAAAGAGCGGGAAGGCTGACACATTGCGCAAAATGATCAAAACCAGCAATATGCTCAGAAAAATCGGGATAGATATGCGCAGGAAATTCTTCAAAAGCATTATAGACGGCTATGGAGGAAAGCTGGAGCTGATCATATGCGGGGGTGCCAATCTGAATCAGGATATCATCGATACCTTTGACGCTATCGGCATCACGGTCCTCAACGGGTATGGCATTACCGAGTGCTCACCGCTGATATCCTGCAACAGGAACAAGTACCAGAAGAAAGGCAGTGTAGGCTGTCCTATCATAGGTGAGTCGATCAAGATCAGAAATCCTGATGAAAACGGAGAGGGCGAAATATGCGTCAAGGGTCCAAATGTCATGCTCGGATACTACAAAGATCCTGAAGCTACCGAAGAAGCCTTCGATGAGGAAGGGTATTTCAAGACCGGCGATTTTGGAAGGCTGGATGATGAGGGCTGGATATACATCACCGGAAGGCTGAAGAATGTGATAATCCTCAGCAATGGAAAGAATGTATATACCGAGGAGATCGAAATGGAGATCTCCAAGGTGTTCGGAGTCAACGAATGCGTGGTATATGCCGGTGAAAGTGAACTGCTGCCCAACAAGGAGGTCATCGTCGCAGAGATATACCCCGACTTTGATGCACTCAAGGAAAAGGAAATAACCGATCCGCAGGATTACTTCGAAGATGAGATCAAAAAGATCAACAGCCGGATGGTTTCATATAAGGCAGTAAAAATGGTCAGGATTCGAAATGAGGAATTCCAGAAGAACACATCCAGGAAAATATTGCGTTTTGCCATCGACAAATCAATCGACTAAATATGTCAGATGCAATACAGAGGTGCAGAGAAACGGTGCCAGACACGGCAGACACTTATTGATCCAATAACTGTCCGACGTGCCTGGCACTTCTATTTGCAGCTTATTCAACATCCTGCAATGCATAGTAGCCTTCTTCGCCTGTCCTGACCTTTATCACGTTTTCCACGTCATATACAAATATCTTTCCGTCTCCGATATGGCCTGTGTACAGCACCTTTTTAGCTGTTTCGATAACGGTCCTGACCGGGACCTTGCAAACTACTATCTCTACCTGTACCTTGGGCAGCAGACTTATTTCCTGGATCACGCCCCTGTAATACTCGGGCTTGCCCTTCTGAGCGCCGCAGCCAAGTACATGTGTGACAGTCATTCCTGTGATGCCGATATTCAGCATAGCTTCCTTGAGTGCTTCAAACCGTTCCTGCTTGAATACTATTTCCACCTTTGTCATCTTCACATCCGAACCCAGAGGCTTTGAGGTTTCGGTCCTGATCTGGACAGGAACAGCTTCATCCACCGGCACGACACCGGTAGGAAGCTCTGTGATGGTTTCGGTGCCTGACGGCGGGATGGCCGGCATGAAATCGGCATACGCACTTACAAGCCCATGCTCGGGAAGATCCAGGCCGCTGATCTCTTCTGCCTCGCTGACTCTAAGACCGATGGTCTTCTTTATAAGGAAAAACACTATGCTGATGGAAACGGCTGTCCATGCTGCTGTAGCAAGTACGCCTGATGCCTGGATGCCGATCGCCTGCAGTCTTGTCATCTCTGCACCTGCAAGGTATTCTTCGGAGGCAAATACACCTACAAGGACCGTTCCAAGTGCACCACATATACCGTGGACACCGATGGCTCCCACCGGGTCATCAACCTTGAGCACCTTGTCGATGAATTCTATTCCAAAGACAATGGCGAAACCTGCAGTGATACCGATGATCGCAGCAGCCCAGGGTTCTACCACGTCGCATCCGGCTGTTATTGCCACCAGGCCGGCCAGCGAGCCGTTCAGCGTCATTGATACATCGGGCTTTTTATACCTTATCCAGGTTATTATCATTACAACCATTGTTGAGGTTGCGGCGGCAAGGTTTGTGTTGAAGAAGATCTTGCCTGCCAGCTCTGCATTGCCGTCGGTCATGGAGACTGTGGAGCCGCCATTGAAACCGAACCAGCAGAACCACAGTATGAACACGCCAAGAGCTCCGAGAGGGATGCTGTGGCCCGGTATGGCCTTGGGCTTGCCGTCCTTTCCGTATTTGCCGATCCTGGGACCGAGTATAGCCGCGCCAACCAAAGAGGCCACGCCCCCAACCATATGCACTGCGCTGGAGCCTGCGAAGTCATGGAAACCGAGCTGTGACAGCCAGCCGCCGCCCCATATCCAGTGTCCTGAGACAGGATAGAT
This sequence comes from Clostridiaceae bacterium, assembly GCA_012519745.1. GTDB lineage: Bacteria > Bacillota > Clostridia > Acetivibrionales > DTU013 > DTU013. Next base: position 4,065 of record JAAYPO010000076.1, read on the forward strand.
GATCAGACTGATGGCAGCGCTGTATAAGCAGTAAGATACAAACTTTGTACGCTCAGCCATGGCGCCTGAAACGATAGTTGCCGCGGTAGCACAGAATACAGTCTGAAAAATGAAAAATGTGAAAAAGCTGACGCCGCTGGGCAGTACAGCAGTATAATCTCCCTGTGTAAAGAGATCGATCCCGCCGAATATAGCGCTCTGTGTACCAAACATTATTCCAAAGCCCACGATCCAGTAGAGTGGAGTACCGATAGAAAAATCCATCAGATTTTTCATGATTATGTTGCCGGCGTTCTTTGCTCTTGTAAAGCCTGACTCGACCATTGCGAAGCCTGCCTGCATAAAGAACACCAAAGCGGCTGATATCAATACCCATAAAGTGTTGACATCTGAAAACAGTACCATAATTGAATCATTCATTACTATCCCTCCCATATAATTATTTAGATCCTTTACCCGGACATCTGAGCATCCTGCTTCAGCTTTCAGCGGACTCCGAACAGCAATTCGCCATATGATGGATATGGCCAGTACCTTTGTGCGGTGATGCACTCGGCCTCGTCCACAGCAGTGCGCAGCTCCTGCATTTCAACGATGATTTTGTCCTTGTACTCCATGGCCTGCTTCTGCATATCTGTTATTTCTTTAAGCGCACACAGGCTGTTTTTCAAAGTCTCGGTGCTGTAGAAAATCGTCGATGCCAGTGATGACAGTTTTGCAATGGTCTTTTCCTCAAAATCGCAGTCAACTGCTGCTGTCAGACTCTTTTTTGAAAATGCTGTATCGCCAAGCTCCTTCATGTAGATGAGGATCGCGGGGAGAATGTCCCTGCGTGCCATTTCTATCATCGTGAGTGCCTCGATATTGAGCATCTTGCAGTAATTCTCCACCATGATCTCATATCTGGAATGCATTTCGACCTCAGAGAGCACCTTGTGCTGTGTGAAAAGTCTGACATTTTTTTCGTGCAGGAAATACGGCAGGCAGTCCGGTGTAGTCTTCAGGTTGAGCAGCCCTCTTTCCTTCGCTGCCTCGCTTATCCAGGCCTCATCATATCCGTTGCCGTTGAAAATGATACGCTTATGCTCACGGATGGTATTCTTGATCAGTTCATTTAGAGCACAGGTGAAATCATCGGCCTTCTCGAGGGTGTCGGCAAATTGCTTCAGTGATTCTGCAACAGCTGTATTCAGGACGATATTGGGCAATGCGACAGAACATGATGATCCGGGCATGCGGAACTCGAATTTATTACCTGTGAAGGCAAAGGGGGAGGTCCTGTTTCTGTCGGTGGTGTCCTGAGGGAATCTGGGCAGTACATCCACGCCTATTTTAATGTGCTCTCTTGCCTTTGCCCCGTATGTCCTGCCATTGATCATGGACTCCAGCAGCTCGTTCAGATCGCTTCCGACAAATATGGAGACCACTGCAGGGGGAGCCTCGTTGGCACCAAGACGATGGTCGTTGCCGGAGCTTGCAACGGAGATCCTCAGCAGATCCTGGTAGTCATCCACGGATTTTATCACTGCGCAGAGGAACAGAAGGAACTGAGCATTTTCGTGAGGCGTATCACCGGGCTCAAGCAGATTGACGCCTGTGTTGGTGGAAATGGACCAGTTGTTGTGCTTGCCGCTGCCATTGACTCCGGCGAAGGGTTTTTCGTGCAGCAGGCAGACAAGGCCATGCTTTTTTGCAACCTTTTGCATCATTTCCATAGTAAGCTGGTTGTGGTCGGTAGCAATGTTGGTTGTGGTAAAGATAGGCGCCAGCTCATGCTGAGCAGGTGCGACCTCGTTGTGTTCTGTTTTAGCAAATATGCCCAGCTTCCACAGCTCTTCATTGAGCTCCTCCATAAAGGCAGCCACCCGGGGCTTGATGGATCCAAAATAGTGGTCCTCAAGCTCCTGTCCCTTTGGAGGCTTGCATCCGAACAGTGTGCGTCCTGTATATATGAGATCCTTCCTTTTATCATAAAGCTCCGTGTCAATAAGGAAATACTCCTGCTCAGGACCTACAGTCGTTTTGACAGATGTTACATCGCTGTTCCCAAAGAGCTTCAGTACTCTGAGCGCCTGTCTGTTGATCGCTGCCATCGACCGCAGCAGCGGGGTTTTCTGGTCCAGTGCTTCTCCGCCGTATGAGCAGAAGGCGGTGGGGATGCAAAGCGCCTTATTTTTGATGAATGCGCAGGAGGTCGGATCCCATGCCGTATATCCCCGGGCCTCAAAGGTGGAGCGCAGCCCTCCCGACGGGAAGCTGGACGCATCGGGTTCTCCCTTGACAAGCTCTTTGCCGGAGAACTCCATTATGACCTTTCCATATTCGGCGGGGGATATGAAGCTGTCATGCTTTTCGGCAGTGATGCCGGTCATTGGCTGGAACCAGTGGGTGAAATGCGTCGCGCCTTTTTCCACAGCCCAATCCTTCATTGCGTTGGCAACCACATTGGCAACCTCTATATCAAGTGTCTCGCCGTCGCGGATAGTTTTTCTCAGTGATCGCCAGGTTTCCTTTGGCAGTCTTGACCTCATTACACTCTCATCAAATACAAGACTTCCGAAATAGTCTGGAACTGTTCTCATAATATCGCTCCCTTCCAAAATAATAAATAAAAAACGGCGAAGGTGCCGCAGATCATTTTCTGCCCGGCACCTTTGCCGTTTATAGCAATATTATACTCCCGCCATTTTCGCTGTCAATAGTTTTTTTAAATTTTTTGCAGGAATACAAACATATTCATGCAAAATACTTAGTGTATACGGCGATAAACGGCTTGTACATTGGTAAATCTGCATAACGACAAAATAAAAGTTGCAAAATCTGTTGACACACATCTGGTTTTGCTTTATAGTTATTATTGAACAAAGGCGTTCATTCTGCAGACCAGGATCTGCATATTGGACGCCTTTACCTTTTAACAGAGAAAAATGACAGGAAAGGACGGGTCCCGTGATGCTGAAAGAAAATTTGAACGGAAAAGAGGGACAGATAAGGATACCGTCGGGATGCGCCATTGCAGGCCTGTTTTCCAGATCCGGCAAAAGCGTCTCCGGTGAAACCATAGTAAATGCGATGACTGTGATGCATGACAGATCCAACGGCCTGGGAGGAGGCTTTGCCGGCTATGGCATATATCCCCAGTACAAGGATCTGTACGCATTGCATGTATTCTATAATAATGTCTCTGCAAAGGAAGAATGCGAAAAGTACATTGATAAGGCGTTTGAAGTAATCAACCTGTCCAGGATACCTATCAGGAAGACTCCGCGGATCACAGACGAACCTCTTATATGGAGATATTTCGTGGCACCTCACCACAACAAGCTGATGGACAGTCAGCTCGATGAGGATGAATATGTCGTCCGTGCGGTAATCAGGATCAACACCTCCTTTGACGGATCATATGTGTTCTCCAGCGGCAAGAATATGGGATCCTTCAAAGCAGTGGGATTTCCCGAGGATGTGGGGACCTTTTACCGCCTTGACGAATATGAGGGCTACTGCTGGACCGGTCATGGCAGGTATCCTACCAATACGCCGGGCTGGTGGGGGGGAGCGCATCCGTTCTCCATGCTGGATTATTCCATCGTACACAACGGAGAGATATCCTCCTACGATGCAAATCGCCGCTTTATCGAAATGTATGGCTACAAGTGCACGCTTCTGACCGACACCGAGGTCATTACCTATATAGTGGACTTTCTGACAAGGAAGCAGGCGCTGACGCTGACGGAGGTGGCGGACATCATCGCAGCACCGTTCTGGAGCACTATCGAGAGCAAGCCTCCGAAGGAAAGGGAGAGGCTGACATATCTTCGAAATGCTTTCTCGAGCCTGCTGATCACTGGACCGTTTTCCATACTGCTGGGCTTCAGCGGGGGAATGATGGCTCTGAATGACCGGTTGAAGCTGCGCTCCATGGTCGTCGCCGAAAAGGGTGACATGGTTTATGCGGCAAGTGAGGAAGCGGCCATCAGGATGATGGAGCCGGAACTGGACAGGATATGGTCCCCAATGGGAGGAGAGCCTGTCATCGTGACACTGGAAGGAGGTGCTGAGCAATGCCGGTAGATTTTATGTATCCTGAATATGAGATAGCAAGGAACGACAGCCGTTGTATACGCTGTCGGGTATGTGAAAGACAGTGTGCAAATGAAGTCCACTCCTACGAGGAGAGCGGCAATTTCATGCTCAGTGATGAATCCAAATGCGTCAACTGCCACAGATGTGTTTCCCTATGCCCCACCAGGGCACTGAAGATCGTTAAAAGCGATCACTGTTTCAAGGAAAATGCCAACTGGAACCAGGCGGCGATAAAGGAAATATACAAGCAGTCGGGAAGCGGCGGCGTGCTGCTCTCGTCCATGGGCAATCCTGAAAGGTACCCTGTTTACTGGGACAAGATGCTGATCAATGCGTCCCAGGTGACAAATCCGTCCATAGACCCTCTTCGTGAGCCAATGGAGACAAAAGTGTTCCTTGGCAAAAAGCCCGAAAGGATAGAGCGAGGTCCCGACGGAAGCCTCAGGAACAATTTGACGCCTCAGCTTGAACTGGCTATGCCGGTGATGTTCTCAGCCATGTCATACGGCTCCATCAGCTATAATGCCCATGAAAGTCTTGCCAGGGCATCCCGGGAGCTGGGGATCTTCTATAATACCGGTGAAGGCGGCCTGCATGAAGACTTTTACCAATATGGTGAAAACACTATCGTACAGGTTGCGTCAGGGCGATTCGGAGTGCACAGGGAATATCTTGAAGCCGGTGCTGCAATAGAAATAAAAATGGGGCAGGGTGCAAAGCCCGGGATAGGCGGACACCTTCCCGGTGAAAAAATCGTCGGGGATATTTCAAAAACAAGGATGATACCGGAAGGCTCCGATGCCATCTCGCCGGCGCCCCACCATGATATATACTCCATCGAGGATCTGAGGCAGCTTGTATTCTCGCTGAAGGAGGCGACACAGTACAAAAAGCCTGTCATAGTAAAGGTCGCAGCTGTCCACAATATTGCCGCCATAGCAAGCGGCATAGCCAGGAGCGGAGCGGACATCATTGCCATCGACGGTTTCCGCGGCGGGACTGGTGCTGCGCCTACAAGGATCAGAGATAATGTGGGCATACCTATCGAACTGGCCCTGGCAAGTGTTGATGCGCGTCTTCGGGATGAGGGCATCAGAAATAATGTTTCACTGGTTGCGGGAGGAAGCATCAGAAACAGTGCAGATGTCGTCAAGGCTATCGCCCTGGGTGCAGATGCTGTCTACATCGCCACAGGTGCTTTATTGGCTCTGGGCTGCCATTTGTGCCGCAGCTGTCAGTCGGGAAAATGCAACTGGGGCATTGCGACACAGCGGCCGGAGCTGGTCAAAAGACTCAATCCCGATATGGGCTTCAGGCGGCTCGTCAATCTGCTGACTGCCTGGAACCATGAGATAAAGGAGCTCATGGGCGGTATGGGCATCAATTCCATAGAAGCACTCAAGGGGAACAGACTGATGCTCAGAGGTACGGGACTCAATGAAAACGAACTGGGGATACTTGGTATATCCCATGCGGGGGAGTGATAGTAAATGAAAAGAGTCTATGTCAATGAGAAATGGTGTCTTGGATGCAGACTGTGCGAGTATAACTGTGCCTTTGCAAATACCGGCGAAAGAAACATGGCGCTGGCGCTGAGAAACCTGGAGATAAGTCCCAGGATCAGGATAGAGGAAGGCAGTGACATATGCTTTGCAGTATCCTGCAGACATTGTGAAGAGCCACTTTGTGTAAAGGGCTGTATTACAGGTGCGCTTTCCATAGAGGATGGGATCATAATGGTGGATGAGGACAAATGCGTAAGCTGCTATACATGCATCCTCTCCTGTCCGTATGGAGCGGTTTCCCCTTCCGAGCATGGTGCGGTCCAGAAATGCGAGCTTTGTGTCAAGAACCGTTCCGGCGCTCCGGCGTGTGTGGCGGGCTGTCCCAACGGAGCAATAGTTTATGAAGAGAGGTAGATGGGTATGAAATATGTTATCATTGGCAACAGTACTGCTGCGGTAGGTGCTATAGAAGGAATCAGGCAGATGGACGGGTCCGGTGAGATAACGGTGATATCGAATGAGAAATACCACACATATTCAAGACCGCTGATATCCTATCTCCTTCAGGGCAAAACCGATATGGAGCGGATGAAGTACCGCCCGGCCGACTTTTATGAAAAGAACGGCTGCAGGACGATATTGGGCAAAAAGGTCATCGGTATCAGAAAGGCGGTCAGGACGGTGTTGCTGGACGACGGATCTGAGATACCGTACGACAGGCTGATGACCGCCACCGGTTCATCGCCCTTTATTCCGGGCTTTGATGGCCTGGACAGCGTTAAATGCAAATTTACCTTCATGACTCTGGAGGATGCGTTCTCTCTGAGGGAAGCCCTTGGGCCGGACAAACGGGTACTGATCATCGGCGCCGGACTCATCGGGCTCAAATGCGCAGAGGGCATCGCTGATCATGTGAAAGGCATAACTGTCGTCGATCTGAGTACAAGGATCCTGTCGAGCATACTGGACGATTCTTCTGCTGCAATAGTCCAAAAGCATATTGAAAAAACTAATATAGCATTCATACTAGGCCAGAGTGTCAGCAGGTTTGATGGACAGACTGCATATCTCAGCGGCGGCGGCAAAGTAGATTTCGATATCCTTGTGGCAGCTGTCGGAGTGCGGCCCAACGTTTCACTTATAAGTGATATCGGGGGTGAAACTGACCGGGGCATAGTGACCGACGAGTATATGAGGACCTCGATAGAGGGAATATATGCCGCAGGCGACTGTACAGAAAGCTATGACGTTTCATGCGGACAGAGGCGGGTGCTTGCATTGCTCCCTAATGCATACAGACAGGGCGAGTGTGCCGGGATCAACATGGCGGGAGGAGAAAGGAAGTTTGACAGGGCAATACCCATGAACGCAATAGGCTTCTTCGGGCTCCATGTGATAACGGCAGGGAGCTGTACCGGTGAAGTATACGAGGAAAAGGGGGACGGTTCTCTCAAAAAGCTCTTTTATGATGACGACCTGCTAAAGGGATATATCCTGGTTCGTGATGTGGAAAAGGCAGGGATCTATACATCGCTGATACAAAACAGAGTGGCCCTTGGAGATATAGATTTTGAGCTTATCTGTGAGAAGCCTTCACTGATGGCTTTCTCAAGGAAATACAGGCAGCAGAAGCTGGGAGGAGTGGTGTGAGATGATAATCGATGCTGCAGGCAGGGACCATCGTTCATTGAATGAGGAAATCAGAAAAGGCGACAGTGACATCACCATAAACGGCTGTCTTGGCCAGCGGTTCATAGCAAGCGGTATGGACAATGTGAGGATATTAATAAACGGAACTCCCGGAAATGCACTGGGAGCGTATCTGGACGGCGCTGATATCCTGGTCAGGGGGAATGCTCAGGATGCAGCCGGTGATACTATGAATGAGGGCAGGATAGTGATATATGGAAATGTGGGAGATGCCGCAGGATATGCTATGCGCGGAGGAGAGATATACATCAGGGGCGATGCGGGCTACCGCGCAGGTATCCATATGAAGGCTTATTCCGGCAAGCTGCCCGTAATGGTCGTCGGAGGCAGCTGCGGCAGTTTCCTGGGCGAGTACCAGGCAGGGGGCATGATCATAGTGCTCGGTCTGGACAAGGAAAGACCGGTCGTGGGAAATTTCTGCGGCACAGGGATGCATGGCGGCAGGATATATCTGAGAGGAGATATCGAAGGGCTAAAGCTTCCAAAGCAGGTGAGCTGCAAGAAGGCAGGCAGCGATGAGATGGAGGTCATAGAGAAGTACCTTGTCGAATTTTCACAGCTTTTTGATGTACCCTATGAAAAGATAGCAGACAAGGAATTTCATGTGCTGACTCCGGATACACACAATCCATATAAGCAATTGTATGTGCAAAACTGAGTAAAACCGGCCTCTTTGGGACTTTGCAAATATCAGCTCAAGCAGGACTAAGCAAACCGCATTCTATTTATTTGGGATGCGGCTGCGTGCTGTAATCAATAGCAGATAAGGAGGGACTATGACCAAGTACATTTTTGTAACAGGCGGTGTGGTATCAGGGCTGGGGAAAGGCATCACCGCAGCCTCCCTTGGCAGGCTGCTCAAGACAAGAGGCCTGAAGGTGGCGGCGCAGAAGCTGGATCCATATATAAATGTCGATCCGGGAACCATGAGCCCCTACCAGCACGGCGAGGTCTATGTAACAGAGGACGGAGCCGAAACGGATCTGGATCTCGGACACTATGAAAGGTTCATAGATGAGGATCTGAATAAATACTCCAACCTGACCACGGGAAAGGTGTATTCCAATGTTTTGAGCAAGGAGCGCAGGGGTGAGTACCTTGGCAGCACTGTCCAGGTGATACCCCATGTGACAAATGAGATCAAGGAGTTCATATATAGTGTGGGCAGAAAAACAAATGCCGACATCGTAATAACAGAAATCGGCGGGACAGCGGGCGACATAGAGAGCCAGCCGTTTCTTGAGGCCATACGTCAGGTGGGCAGCGAGGTCGGTGTTGGGAATGTGCTGTTTATACATGTGACCCTGGTGCCTTATCTGAAGGCCTCGGGAGAACACAAATCAAAGCCGACACAGCATTCGGTAAAGGAACTGCAGGGTATGGGGATCAAGCCCGACATCATCGTGCTTCGCTGTGATGAAGCCATCAAGGATGAGAGCATATTCAAAAAGGTCGCCGGCTTTTGCAATGTCAAGCCGGATTGTGTTATTGAAAACGAAACCATCCCCGTTCTGTATGAAGTGCCTCTTAAGCTGGAAAAGATGCACTTTTCAGATATAGTCTGCCGTGAGCTGGGCATCGACACTCAAAAACCCGACCTGACCGAGTGGGAATCGCTGATAGAAAGCATCAGCAGACGATCGAAAACCGTCACCATCGGCATCATCGGAAAGTATGTACAGATGCACGATGCCTACCTTTCGGTGGCGGAGGCGCTGCGGCATGCAGGGTACAGCCACAGTGCCAGGATCAGGATAGAATGGATCGACTCGGAAAGCCTTAATGATGAAAACTACAAAGAAAAGCTGTCCGTGGTCAGCGGCATGATAGTGCCGGGAGGCTTCGGCGGCCGCGGGATAGAGGGCAAGGTGCTCGCAGCCCGGTATGCCAGGGAGAATAATGTGCCCTATCTCGGGATATGCCTGGGCATGCAGATCGCCGTGATAGAATATGCCAGGAGCGTCCTTGGCTGGAGCGATGCAAATTCGCGGGAATTTGACGAGAACAGCAGCCACAGGGTCATCGATTTCATGCCGGGGCAGTATGATGAGATAGACAAGGGCGGAACGCTGAGGCTTGGAAGCTATCCCTGTCATATACTTGGAGGGACCATCATGGCACGCTGCTACGGAGCAGATATTATCAACGAGCGGCACCGGCACCGTTATGAATTCAACAATGCTTTCAGAGACGAACTGACGGCTGCCGGGCTTGTAATAAGCGGGACCTCGCCTGACGGCAGGCTGGTTGAAACCATAGAGATGCCCGGATGTGACTTCAATGTGGGAGTCCAGTTCCATCCTGAATTCAAAAGCAGGCCAAACAGGCCCCATCCGCTGTTCCTGGGACTTGTCGGAGCAGCACTGGGCAATAGTGTGAAGGGAGGATCATGATATGCTGGGATGTATAGCAGGTATTAATTGGGGTGATGAAGGTAAGGGAAGGATGGTGGACCTCCTATCTGAGGGCTATGACATAGTAGTGCGCTATCAGGGCGGGAACAATGCGGGCCATACCGTTGTCAATGACAGGGGCAGATTCATACTGAACCTGCTTCCTTCGGGGATACTGAGGGAAAATACCGTAAATGTGATGGGCCCCGGAATGGTAATAGACCTGGAGCACCTGCGGGGAGAGGTGAAAAAACTGAGAGACGCCGGTATAGACATAACGCCGGAGCATCTCAAAATAAGCGACAAGGCGGTGATATGCATGCCATATCACAAACTGCTGGATATACTTGAGGAAGACAGACTCGGTGATGCAAAGTTCGGATCCACCAGACGGGGGATCGCGCCGGTCTATGCCGACAAATACATGAAGAAGGCATTTCGCATGGGAGACCTGCTTGACATGGACAGTGTCAGGAGGAAATTGCCTGCCGTAGTTGAGTGGAAGAACCTTTTGATCCGTGACGGATATAAGAGTCAGGCGCTGGAAAGCTCAAAGATGCTGGAGTGGCTTGAAACATATGGACTGCCCTTTAAAGAATACATCTGCGACACCTCGGAATACCTTTGGAATGCCTATGACGGCGGCAGCTCCATCCTGTTTGAGGCCCAGCTTGGCGCGCTGCGCGACATCGATTTCGGCATATATCCCTATACCACATCCTCCTCGACTATCGCAGCATATGCGCCCATCGGCGCGGGCATACCGGATAAAAAGGTCGATCATGTCATAGGAGTTATGAAAGCATATTCCAGCTGTGTGGGCGAAGGACCCTTCGCAAGCGAGCTGTTCGGAGATCAGGGGCACATACTGCGCGAAGCAGGCTGCGAATATGGCGCCGCCACCGGAAGGCCGCGCCGTGTGGGGGGATTCGACGTTCCTGCCTCCAGATACGGTGTGCGGATGCAGGGAGCGTCCTGTATCGCACTGACAAAGCTGGATGTATTGTCATGCTTTGAAAAAATACCGGTTTGCAGGGCGTATGATATCGACGGAGAGATCACCGAAAGCTTCCCGTCGGGAGAAAGACTGATACGCGCAAAGCCTGTATACGAGTATCTGGATGGGTGGAGCTGCGACATATCCGGGTGCAGGAGCTATGACCAGCTTCCTGCTGCGGCAAGGGAGTATATTTCCCACATACAGCGAAATATCAGCTGCCCAATAAGATATGTCTCGGTGGGACCTGGACGGGATGAGTATTTCGAGATATGAAGACTGACCGTTAAATTGTATTTCTTATAGATCCATTGCAAATAATACTCCTTGATAACAAGGAGTATTATTATGTTCAGACATACAAAAAGCTGCAAGAGGGAAGAGGAAACTGAATGCAGAGAGAAGCCGAAGAAAACAGATCAGGAACTGACGGCGGACAATGTCAAAAAACTGCTGCAGCACAGCAGTGATATCTTGTTTCGTGAGCTTTACATAAACGGTCAAAGGGATCTGCCCGTTACAATGGTTTTCATTGATGGAGTAGCCGACAAAAAGGCTGTCGATGACTATATACTCAAGCCGTTGACACAGGAGATGAGCCTCAGCCGGAGCAGCAGCATGGCTGAAATAATCGAAAGGATCCGGCACGGCACACTATACCACGCATCACAAAAAGTACGACACGATTTTTCGGATTGCATTTGTGACATAATAGACGGGGCGGTTGCCCTGATATTCGATCAGGTCAATACTGCTGTCACTTTTGATATCAAGGGCTTTGAAAAAAGAAGCGTGAGCGAGCCCACCGGCGAAAATGTGATAAAGGGTGCCAAGGATTCATTTGTGGAAGATCTGCGGACAAATACGGCCACAGTCAGAACAAAGCTGAAAACCGACAGGCTTGTCATCGAAGAAACAAGAGCGGGCAGGCAGACCTCAACCAAGGTGAGCATAGTGTATATCAGGGATATAGCAAATGAACATATGGTTGAAGAGGTAAAGAAGCGTATCGAAAGGATCGATACAGACGCTGTCCTTACTACAGGAGTAGTTGAGGAGGAAGTGACCGACCACAGGTTTTCGCCTTTTCCCCAGACAATATCGACGGAGAGGCCTGACAAATTCTGCTCCAATATAGTTGAAGGAAGGGTGGGCATACTTATTGACGGGCTTCCCGTCTCCCTCATAGTCCCCGGCACCATGGAATCGTTTCTGCATGCGCCGGAAGATTACGCGCAAAACTTTATTGTCAGCTCGATCATCAGGTTCCTTCGTTTTGCTTTGGTGTTCATCACTTTATTTCTGCCCGGCTTTTATATCTCCGTGTCATCATTCCACACCGAAATGATACCCACGGAGCTGGCGCTGGCCATTACCGCTTCTAAAGAAGGCGTCCCGTTTTATACCTTCGTGGAAGTCATATTCATGCTGCTGGCTTTTGAAATCCTGGTGGAGGCTGGCTTGAGGCTGCCTAAGAACATAGGTCAGGCCGTCTCTGTAGTCGGAGCGGTGGTGGTGGGGCAGGCTGCTGTGGAGGCAAGGCTGGTTTCCCCTGCGGTGGTCGTGATAATTGCCGTTACGGCTATATCCTCCTTTACCATGCCAAGCCAGGATTTTTCCAATGCACTGAGGCTCTGGAGGCTGATATTTGCCATCCTCAGCAGCATTATCGGGCTTTTTGGACTGAGTATCGGAGCTATAATACTTCTGCACCACCTTTCTAATATCGAGGTGTTTGGCGTGCCGTACCTTTCTCCTTTTGTCGGGGGAGATCACAAGGATATGCGGGATTCCCTGTTCAGGCTGCCTTTGTTTATGCAATACAAGCGTCCGATAAGCCTGAGGACGACAAACAAGAAAAGGCGGGGAGGATCATGAGGCTCCTGGTCAAAAAGGCCTTGCTGCTTTGCTGTGCAGCATGTGTCATGTGCATTCCGGCAGGGTGCAATCTCAAATATCTGGGCGCTACCCAGATAAACAAGATCGAATTCATCCGTACCGTCGGTATCGATAAGTGCCCTGATGATGACATGGTGCAGATAACTTTAGCTACACAAAGAGTCATGTCAGGAGGAGGCGGAGGAGGATCCCAGCAAAAACAATCCGACATACTGTACGCCGAAGGAAGGACAGTCTTTGAAGCAATACGCAATTTCTGGAATTTTACTGAAAAAAGGCCCTTCTGGGGGCATCTCGAATACATCCTGATAGGGGAGGAGGCAGCAAAGGATGGGCTGCTCAAATATCTGGATCTGTTCACCCGGGATCCGGAGGTCCGCCTCAATTTGATCGTATTTGTGGTAAAAGGGGCGGATGCCGGCGATGTCATCCGTCTGGGCAGCGTCAAAGACAAATTCATTTTTGAAAGACTTGAAGGACTGAAGGATAACCATTGGGGAATGTCCATGACGAATGTGGTCAGTCTGATGGAGGTCATGTATATCCTTGACGCCGAATACCTATCTTTGTACATACCCTGTGTAAAGCTGTCGAAGCATACAGTGGGACCGGATGACAATGATAAGGGTATGGACATCACCCTTGAGGGGTTTGCCGTATTTGAACGGGACAGGCTGGCGGGCTTTCTGGAAAGGGAAATGGCAAGAGGCCTGAACTGGCTCCGGAACAAGATCGAGTCGGGGATCATCGTGGTCCGGAGCCCGGAGGGGGGCAAAATATCGCTGGAGATCATTGAAAGCGACAGGAAGTTGAAACCTGCCATCAAGGATGGTGAACTGTTTATCGAGGTAGAAATAGATATGACCGGCAATATAGGTGAGATAGGATCCAGCGAGAATATCTTCAACGGCATGGGACTTGACTATGTGAAGGATCAGATGGATAAGATCATCAAAGATGAGGTGGGAAGTGTAATAAAATTTGCACAGGAAAACAAACTGGATGTTTTCGCAGCCGGCACTGCGGTGCTTCATAAATATCCCGACAAATGGGAGGATGCTTACGAAGAAAACTGGAGCGATATCCTTCCGGAGGTCAAATTCGACATAGTTGTGAACTCGCAAATACCCAGAACATACGACATCAAGGAGCCTATCGGAAGCCGGGCAGGTGATGAGGATTGATCGTGATGCTGACATTATTGATCGCGGCAGTCAGTGCATTTGAGATCACAAGCATGGTGAAAGGAAAGCAGTTCAGAGAAATCGTTGCTTTTGCCGTAATTGCGTTGCTGTCCCTTGGGATGGGAGTTTACTACATTTTGACCCCGCATGAAAAAAGCTTGATAATATATATCCTTGAATTTTTTGGGATCCATTTCTGATGGGAGTGTTGAAATATGCTGTCCGACAGTAGAAAAATATCGATCAGGCAGGCAGTCCTCATTTTCCTGACAATAACCTTTACCCCCTCTATCCGGCTGATCCCGACCTATGCGGCACAAAGGGCGAAACAGGCAGCATGGCTTTCTCCGATCATTTCGACTGTGCTGCTGCTTCTTTTGGGGCTGGTCTGGCAGGTATTGTACAAGAGGTACAAGGACTGTTCCCTGATGGAGATTTACTGTGATATCACAGGGAGCATAGCAGGAAGGATCATAGCTGTGATATATCTTTTATGGATGATATTGCTGACTGCGCTGTATATACGCTATTTTGCCATCAGGCTTGTAGGCGCCATATACCCCAATACGAGCATATCCATATTTATTATTTCAATGCTGGTCATTGTGACATACACGCTCAGATTCGGATTGCCTGTGCTGGCCAGATTCAACGAGGTAGTGCTTCCGTTCCTGGTGTTGGCTTTCTTTCTGCTTTTTCTGATGATGATACCGAATATTAAAACCGAGATGCTGACACCCGTCAGCTTAAGGAGCATTCTACCGGTGGTCAGGGCCAGTGTCGGGTCAACAGGCATCCTGGCATACTTTACATTTATTTTTATCTTTGGAAACAGGATAAACAACAAGGAAAGCATCAAAAAGAGCAGTGCCGAGATGTCCATGTTTCTTACAGCCGCACTGGTGCTGTTCCAGATATCCATACTGGGCACATTCGGCTACAGGGTCGCCCAGCGTACACAGCTGCCCTTTCTGGTCGCGGTAAAGCAGATATCGGTGATGAACATATTTGAGAAAGTAGAATCCATCGTCGTATCGGTGTGGGTGCTGTCTGATTTTGTAATCATCAGTTTTTTCATCACCTGTGCCCTCAGCATACTGGGATTCCTTTTGAAATTGAGAGATACAAAGCCTCTCATAAGTATTTATGTGATATTCTCGTATTTTTTGTGCATGCTTCTTGCCAACAATGTCTTCGAGATGGAAAAGCTGTCCGACGCATTCGCCATACCGGGCAATATCATACTGGGGTTTGTGATCCCGGCTGTAATGCTGTTGGTAGGCAAGATAAGGAGGAAGGTGTGACCGGATATGTTTTCGGGCATGCTTCCATAAAAAAACATGGCAGCTCATACTTGACAAAGCCCTTAGACGTGCTGTATTATATTACATGCGCCGGTCAAAAGGTGCTTGATACGGAGGGGTTCCCGAGTGGCCAAAGGGGGCAGACTGTAAATCTGTTGTCAGTGACTTCGATGGTTCAAATCCATCTCCCTCCACCAATCTTATGGGTCAGACTTGCGTGATTCTCTGAACTGATCGGGGGATCATGCAAGCCTGACTCTCACATTATATGCGGAAAACCGGGAAAACCGCATCATCGACGTTCTTCTAATGGGCAATTAATGGGCAATGACTTGGAAACGTATACATCAAATAGTATCTGGAGGTTTTTGCTATGTTGTATACAGTAATATTTCTTGTATTGACGGTTTTGGGAGTCATTTCATTTGCAGGAGTCATGTTTCTGCTGGTCTGCCGCATCCTTGGGCAGATCCGCAAAAGAACGGATTCCAGGCAGCGGGTCCGTTTGAAAAGAGCAGCTCTGATCTTTGCTGTGCTGGTGGTGCTGAATCTTGGGGTAATCACCATTTCACAGCTCACTGCATTTACACCCCCCATTATCGATGAAAGCGGAAACATACCGGCAAATAGTATCGCGGAGTTGGCAGAGCTGGAGCTCAATGGCACCAGGCAGTGGATAAGTCTGCGGGGATGGGACAAAAGCAAGCCTGTGCTGCTGTTCCTTGCAGGAGGTCCCGGCGGGACGCAGATGGCGGCAGTCCGCCATGAACTGGCTGAGCTTGAAAAGCATTTTGTGGTGGTGAACTGGGATCAGCCCGGCTCCGGAAAGTCCTACTACGCTGAAAAGACACGGGATATAACTGTTGACACCTACATTCGGGACGGACACGCTCTGACAGAATACCTGAAGGAACGCTTCTCCCAGGAGAAGATCTACCTGATGGGAGAGTCCTGGGGCAGCGCGTTGGGGATTTTTCTGGTGGATGAATATCCCCGGTCTTACCATGCTTTTATCGGCACGGGGCAGATGATCGATTTTGAGGAGACCGAGAGGATGGATTATGCAAAAGCTATTGAAATAGCCGAAAGCAACGGTGACACCGATTTAGTGAAAAAGCTCAGGGCAAACGGCGAGCCGCCCTATTACGGCAGGGATGTCACATGGAAAAGTGCACTGTATCTCAATTACCTCAGTGCATACATGGCGAGCAGACCCGGTATCCGTAATCCAGGCTACAACACCTTTCGGGATGTGGGCTCTTCAGAGTATGGATTGCTTGACAAGATCAACTTTTTCCGCGGGATCATCAACACTTTTAATGATGTGTACCAGCAGCTTTATGATATCGACCTGAGAAGGGATCATGCAAAGCTGGAAGTGCCGGTCTACTTCTTCCTGGGACGGTATGATGTCAACGCACCAACCGTGCTGGCGGAGGAATATGAGCGGCTGTTGGATGCGCCCGACAAGGGGATAGTGTGGTTTGAGCATTCAGGGCACAACCCGTGGATAAACGAGCCGGAGAAATTCGTAAGGGAGGTATTATCATGCTTTTCGCAAAGAAGAGCAGGATAAGGAGCCGGAATATGCCTATGATCGTCCTTTGGAATAGATTGAGGGGGTCAGACCAAGCCTGACCCCCCATTTCTCTATTTTCCGATAAGCGGGACTATTATGCTGTCGATATCTTTTTCATTCTTTGGCCTTTCGACGTTGTCGTAAAGGGTCCAGGTCTCGGTATGCTCGACGGTCTCGTCGGGATCCAGCAGGCAGATCGGTCCCAGGGTCTCCATTTCCAGGAATCTGTTATTAGTATAGGTCTCGTATGAGCAGTTTCCGTCCGGGTATTCATATCCGTCTTCGTGGGTATACTGTACTACTGCCAGATGCCCATGGTTTGCATATGCCGCCCAGCCTGCTTCGTTGGGCATTCCGATCTTGAATGCTGCTTCATTTTTTTCGTCCTGTGCCAAAGTGATGTATTTTTCTCCCCAGTTGACTCTCTTGTCATTCATCCTGGTATATGACCACAGCGAAATGCTGCCATTGTGGAGCTTGCCCGCATCACGGGTGTTCAGCGGCACGATTTCCAGACCTCCCGGCGCCATCATGCTGATAGCCCAGGGTGCCAGCTCAACCTCCCAAAGCCCCTTGTTTGTGAGTCTGTGAAGTATGGTTACCTTGGCAGAGTCGGGAGACATGGATATCTCCATCTCCTTTTTTATATGTGACTGGGGTTCGGTATCCTGGATGAGTACGATGCCGTATTTCTTCTTTCTCCATGCGACCTTCGAATTGTCGGGCTGATAGGTGCGCACCAGATCCTCCGGGCCGTGCCAGAGTCTGTGTCCGCCGTAAAATCTGTATTCCTCCGAGCCGATTTTGCCGATATCCTCGGAAAACTCAACAAACTCATTCTCCCTGCCGACAAAACCGAACCGAATGATCCTGGGTCCCACATCCGTCGTAGCAACGAGGTCTATTATACCATTGGTGATCTCGATGCAATTTTTCCAGCCCTTGTATTCAACCTTTTTGATAATGATTTCACCCATGACAGATCCTCCATTTGTAAGTATTATTTTCCTCTTGATTATATAAAATACATAAACTAATCTCAACTTTTTTCCGTTTATTATTCAAATCAACTATTGCCATATGCCAATATCATGTTATAATATTTGCAGGAAATAACAAGGGAGGTTGCAAAAATGAAGTTCACAAAGATGCATGGACTGGGAAATGACTATATATTTGCACATATGATGAATGAAGTGTTGCAAAATCCTGCAAATTTAGCTAAAAAAATAAGTGACAGGCATTTCGGAGTCGGCTCTGATGGATTGGTACTGATCATGCCTTCAAAAACAGCAGACGCTAAAATGAGGATATTCAATGCTGACGGTTCGGAGGCAGAGATGTGCGGAAATGCAGTCAGATGTGTAGGTAAGTACCTCTTTGACAATGGGATCATCAAGGAGGAAAGGATAACCCTGGAAACGCTGGCAGGCATCAAGATACTGGAACTGAGAACAGCTGACGGGAAGGTGTCTGCAGTGAGGGTGGATATGGGACAGCCTGTTCTTGAAGCTGCCCGCATACCTGTGATCAGTTCAAAAGAGCGGTTTATCGATGAGCCCATCGAGATTGACGGCAGTGTATTCAGAGCAACCTGTGTTTCAATGGGCAATCCCCATGCGGTGATATTCACAGATGATGTCAGTGAGCTGCCTGTGCATTTATATGGTCCTCGACTGGAGAATCACAGCATTTTCCCAAACAGAACGAATGTAGAGTTTGTCCGGATCGTAAGCAGGGACAGGATCAAAATGCGGGTCTGGGAGAGAGGAGCCGGGGAAACACTGGCGTGCGGGACCGGGGCTTGTGCCTCTGTCGCGGCCGCTGTGGTCAACGGTCTGTGCGGCAGGAGGGTGACTGTGATGCTGCCGGGAGGAGAGCTTCTCATAGAGTGGGATGAGACCAATGGTCATATTTACAAGACCGGTCCGGCAGTAAAGGTATTTGACGGCGAGATAGAGATATGAGGATTTACACATCAATCAACCGTGAAGAAGGGAAGTGGAACTATGGCATATATCAATGATAATTATCTGAAGTTGCCGGGAAACTACTTGTTTGCAGAGATAGCAAAGCGCAGGACTAATTTTGCAAAGGCCCATCCGGAAGCGGACATCATTAGTCTGGGCATAGGTGATGTAACAAGGCCGCTGCAGCCGGAGATCATAGATAGTATCCACAGGGCGGCCGATGAGATGGCGGATGCCAAAACCTTCAAAGGCTATGGTCCTGACGGCTATGGGTATGATTTTCTGATAAAGGCTGTTATCGAAAACGACTACAAACCAAGGGGCGTTTCCCTGGCACCCGATGAAGTATTCATCAGCGACGGCGCCAAGAGCGACACAGCCAACATTCAGGAGATCTTCGGCCTGAATAATGTGGTTGCGCTGACAGATCCGGTTTACCCGGTCTATCTGGACAGCAATGTAATGGCCGGCAGGACAGGTGAATACGACAGTGAGAGCAGGAGATTTGCCGGGGTGGTGTATATGCCATGCACACTGGAGAACGGTTTTCTGCCGGAGCTGCCGCAGCAAAGAGCAGACCTGATATATCTCTGCTTCCCCAATAATCCTACAGGTGCTGCCATCACAAGGGAGCAGCTGCAAAAATGGGTGGATTATGCTCGGCAGAACAACAGCATCATACTTTACGATTCTGCATACGAGGCCTATATCACCGAGCCGGATATCCCCCACAGTATTTATGAGATAGAAGGGGCAAAGAACGTTGCCATCGAATTCAGAAGCTTTTCAAAGACAGCAGGCTTCACAGGCACCAGATGCGCTTACACAGTGGTGCCGAAATCGGTCATGGCCGAGAGCGGAAGCGGAAGAAGGGTTTCGCTGAATCAGCTGTGGTACAGGAGACAGACCACGAAGTTCAACGGCACGGCATATATCGTACAGAGGGCAGCGGAGGCAGTTTACAGCCGGGAAGGGAAGAAGCAGACCCAGGCTGTGATAGATTATTATATGTCCAACGCCGCAATAATCAGAAAAGGGCTTATGGATGCCGGCATTGAGGTGTTTGGCGGTGTAAACGCTCCGTATATATGGATGAAAACACCCAATGGAATGGATTCCTGGGCCTTCTTTGACAAGCTGCTGGGAGAGACCCACATCGTCGGTACCCCCGGGGCCGGCTTTGGTCCAAGCGGACAGGGGTATTTCAGACTGACCGCCTTTGGCAGCAAGGAAAACACAGAGAGGGCAGTGGATCGTATACGGACCAGGCTGAAGCTGTGACATGCTCCTGCCGCGTGAATGAAAAAATCCCTCAGACATATACTAAATGAAAATAAACGACTTTTGCGGGCTGTTTTCATCGAGGTTTATATATGAGGGAGACCAGATTTGCTTTTATAACTGCTGTCATCTTGCTGCTTGTCCTGTCTGCAAATGGTCTTTACTATGTGCTGAATTACGCTGATGACATCAGATGTATACCTGAACCCATAAGTGACGGTGAGCTTGGATACGACGGATTTTACAGCCATCATGATAGCAATAGTCCGGGTAATATCGGCTACAGCTATTCTTCGGACAATGACATCACAGATAGACGAAACGAAGGCAGCACAGATGACCTTTCTGTCAATATCCTGCTCCTTGGCCTTGACAGGGACAAGACCAGGTGCGATGCTATCATGCTGCTGAATTTCGATCCCAAATCTCCTGCACTGAACATATTGTCTATTGCCAGAGACACAAGGGTCTTCACAGGAAGGGGCTACAGAAAGATCAACTCCTTTTACTCATCAGGAGGGGCAGGGGGTGTTGCCAGAGAGGTTTCAGGCATTACAGGCCTTCCTGTCCACTACTATGTGACCGCAGATTTCAAAGGCTTCAGAAAGGTTATTGACACATTGGGGGGAGTTGAGTTCAATGTTCCCTTCAGGATGAATTATGATGATCCGACACAGAACCTGCATATCCATCTGAAAAAGGGCGTGCAGGTGCTCAACGGAAAAAAGGCGGAGCAGCTGGTGCGCTACAGGAAGGGCAACTACAAGGGGCAGGGATATACAGAGGGAGATATCGGCAGGATAAGGATGCAGCAGGATTTCATGAAGGCCCTCATAGATCAGAAGCTGAAGCTTCGGTATTTATCAAGGGCAGATGATATTTTTGCGATCCTGGCGGACTATGTAAAGACCAATATCACCATATCGGATATCGCAAGATATGCATCCGGCGCGTCAAAGCTCAGCAGCTCCAGTATAAAAACCTTTGTGCTGCCGGGGGAGAGCTATATTATTGACAATGTGTGGTGGTATATATACGACAGGGAAGAAACCGCAGCTATGATAGAAGAGAATTTTGTATAACCAGGCCAATGCTCCCGCATTTGGTCTGCCTGTTCTGCTGATGCAGGAATGTACCTGCATTTTGCGTCTTTTCTGAGCGATCTGTGAGCGAGGTGTGTTGTCATCTGGTGATGACTGCTCATAACTTCTGTGATTGAATTTTCACAATCAGTCTGATATAGTTTTTATATGGGTCTTGTCCTGTATATGTCAGGGCGGACGCAGCAATATTTATCTGATTTAACCAGGTTTGCATATCAAATTTTATGGGTCATACTTAAGGAGAAAACTTATGAGAGCAGTGATCACTGTATTGGGCAAGGATAAGGTAGGCATCATAGCAACAATAAGCAAGATCCTTGCAGATAGCAATGTAAATATACTCGATATATCCCAGACATTGATGCAGGATGTTTTTACGATGATAATGCTGACGGACATTACTGATTCCAGCATCGCCTTCAATGAGCTGTCCGACAGGCTTGAAGCGGCAGGAAAGGACATCGGGCTGTATGTCAAGATACAGCACGAGGACATTTTTAACTCTATGCACAGGATATAGAGTACAAAAGCAGCTACTGCAGACGGAGGAGAACATGCTCACTAAATTTGAAATTCTCGAAACATATAAAATGATACATGAGGAATACCTTGATATCAGGACCATAACTATGGGGATATCACTTCGTGATTGCTGCCATCCTGACGGAGCGGTATGCAGGAGAAAGATATATGACAAGATCACAGCATATGCAAAGGATCTGGTCAAGGTAGGAAGAGATATAGAGAAGGAATACGGCATACCTATTATCAATAAGAGGATATCTGTGACTCCCGTGGCAATGGTGGCCGAAAGCTGCAGCGATAAGGATTATGTAGAGTTTGCGGCTGTGATGGACAAGGCTGCACAAGAGCTTGGCGTGGACTTCATAGGCGGATTTTCCGCATTGGTCCACAAGGGAGCCACACCGGGGGACATGAAGCTGATCGACTCTATTGCGGAGGCTCTTGCTGCCACGAAAAAGGTGTGTGCCTCTGTTAATACCGCCACTACCAAATCGGGCATAAACATGGATGTGGTGGCGCAGATGGGCAGGGTTATCAAGAAGGCCGCCGAGCTTACTGCAGACGATGGCGGTATGGCCTGCGCAAAGCTGGTGGTGTTTGCGAACGCCCCTGA
The DNA here is from genome assembly GCA_012519745.1 of Clostridiaceae bacterium. Taxonomy (GTDB): domain Bacteria; phylum Bacillota; class Clostridia; order Acetivibrionales; family DTU013; genus DTU013. The sequence continues at coordinate 26,211 of JAAYPO010000076.1, forward strand.
GGACAATCCGTTTATGGCAGGCGCATTCCATGGGGTAGGAGAGCCTGATTGTGTGATAAATGTGGGGGTCAGCGGTCCCGGCGTGGTGAAATGTGCCCTTGAGAAGGTAAAGGGAGCTGATTTCAGTACGGTTGCAGATGTTATAAAGAAAACAGCTTTCAAGATCACCAGGATGGGTCAGCTGGTAGCCCTGGAAGCCTCGAAGCGTCTGAATGTGCCATTTGGAATAGTGGATCTTTCGTTGGCGCCGACTCCTGCGGTAGGTGACAGTGTTGCGTACATACTGGAGGAAATGGGACTTGAAAGATGTGGCACCCATGGTACTATTGCGGCTCTGGCACTGTTGAACGATGCTGTGAAGAAGGGCGGTATAATGGCATCCTCCCATGTAGGTGGCCTCAGCGGCGCCTTTATTCCTGTCAGCGAGGATCAGGGCATGATAAATGCCGTAAAGACCGGAGCTCTGTCGATAGATATGCTCAAGGCAATGACCTGCGTTTGCTCGGTGGGCCTGGATATGATAGCTGTACCGGGCAGCACGACCGCAGAAACCATATCGGCGATCATTGCGGATGAGATGGCGATAGGAGTGGTAAACAACAAGACTACAGCAGTCAGGATCATACCTGCCCCCGGCAAGGCGGCGGGTGATGTGGTGGAGTTTGGAGGACTGCTGGGGACAGGGCCTGTCATGGATCTGAACAGCTACAGCAGCAGCGAATTTATCAAAAGAGGGGGCAGGATACCTGCTCCTGTCATAAGCCTTAGAAACTGACAAACCCGGCCTTTGCGGGTTGCTTATATCAACGTCAGCTTGAAAGGAGTTGAGGGTCATAAATACACCATTGATCATTGCGCACAGGGGAGCGTCAAAACAGGCGCCGGAGAATACGATGACAGCATTTCAAAGGGCACTTGAGCTGGGTGCCGGAGGTATCGAGCTCGACGTACATCTCAGCGCGGATGGCTATCTTGTCGTTACACATGATGAAACCCTTGAGAGAACCAGCAACGGTAAGGGAATGGTAAAGGACAAGACTCTCGAAGAACTCAAGGCGCTGGATTTCGGCAGCTGGTATTCACATGAATTCAGTGATGAGAGGATACCGACCCTGGAGGAGGTGCTGTGGCTGATATCCGGATGGGACGGCCTGCTCAACATCGAGATCAAGAACGGTCCCGTCTTTTATCCAGGCATAGAAAAGGCCGTTGCCGATGCAGTCATGAAATACAATCGGACCAACCGCACCATCATTTCTTCCTTTAATCATTACAGTCTGGTGGAGATACGAAAATACGAGCCCGAAATAAAGACAGCTCCCCTTTACATGGCCGGTATTTACGAACCCTGGGAATATGCACGGAGAATGGGGGCTGCGGCGATACATCCCCTGTTCTACAATATCGTTCCGGAAGTGATGAAGGGCTGTAAGCAGAATAATGTCAATGTAAATCCGTTTACCGTGGACCATCCCGATCATATAAGGGCCATGGCTGCCGCGGGGGTGGACGGTATTATCACAAATGTCCCGGATATAGCTTTGAATATATTGAAAGAAATGGGGGCGCAGTATGAAGCTTAATTACAAGCAAACGATGCTCATCGGCCTGGGCTTTTTTACAGTCAGCATAGTATGGGGCATCTACAACATCGCAATGCCGATATACCTGAAAAACCTTGGATTGTCAGGTCTGGAGGTCGGCACCGTTATGACGATTGACAATGTGTTTGCAGTGATTTTCCTGCCTATTTTTGGCGCGCTCAGCGACAAGACCAATACCAGGTACGGCAGACGAATGCCCTATCTGCTTGTCGGGATACCGCTTTCGGCGCTGGCATTCATGCTGATACCGGTGTTCAGAATGATCCTGGTACCGCTGATGGTAACTGTCATTGCAATGAATTTCTTCATGAGCATTTACAGGGCGCCTACTGTTGCGCTAATGCCGGATTTCACACCAAGACCGCTTCGCAGCAAGGCAAACGGCGTCATCAATTTCATGGGAGGCGTCGGAGCTGTGATAGCCTTCCTCATCGGAGGGTTCCTGTTTAGAACGAACGAGTATCTGCCCTTTGCGGTAAGCTCTGTAATAATGATAGTGACAATAATACTGATGTATCTGCTGATACATGAGCCAAAGGAGATAGTCGATGACAAGGAGGACCGGCAACAGGCATCCGGTGATGTCGAGAGCGAGAAGGGCTCCATACCCAGTCTTGTATTCCTCCTCCTTGCGATCTTTTTCTGGTTCACAGCATACAATGCAGTCGAGACCTTTTTCTCCACATTTGGAGAGGAGGTACTGAATATAGACAAGAGCCAGTCATCCTTCATGCTGGCGGTGTTCTCAGCCATGCTCGTGATTTTTTCCATTCCTTCAGGCTTGCTGGCCTCCAGGATCGGAAGGAAAAAAACGATACTCATCGGCATCACGGTATTGTTTTTAGTTTTCCTGACAATGAATTTCACCGTAGGCCTCAACCCCTACATTATCTATGTGCTGCTTGCGATAGGCGGTATCAGCTGGGCTCTGATAAACATCAACTCCTACCCTATGGTAGTGGAGATGACTTCCAGCAAGGGGATCGGAAAATACACAGGCTATTACTATTTCTTCTCAATGACAGCAGCCATAGTCAGCCCCATCCTGTTCGGATATATCAAGGATATCTTCGGGGGACAGGTTCCTGTTTGTCTATTCGAGTATAGCCATGGTTTTGGCATTTTTCTTTATGATGCTCGTAAAGCACGGCGAATCAAAGCTGCAGCCCAAATCGGCCTTTGAAGGCATCGAGCATATGGAGACAAAATAAACGGTGATCAGGGGGTATCGGACCAATGCAGGGGTGGGAGGAGCTTGAAAAAAGGTGCTCGGGATGTATGCGGTGCGGACTTGGTAAGACAAGGACGAATATCGTGATAGGACGAGGATCCAAAACCGCCCCGGTAATGCTGATAGGTGAGGGTCCGGGCGAGCAGGAGGACATGCAGGGAAAACCCTTTGTGGGTGCTGCCGGGCAGCTTCTGGATCTCTTGCTTTCTGCCCTTATGTTCAGACAGGACGATTATTATATCTGTAACATAGTTAAGTGCCGTCCGCCGTCCAATCGTGCACCGACAGATGATGAAGCGCAAAGCTGTCTGCCGTGGCTGCGGAAGCAGACGGCGCTTTTGAGGCCGAAAATCATGGTATGCATGGGCTCGACGGCAATGAAGCATATCCTGGACCGGAATGCAAGGATCACACAGATCAGAGGACAGTGGACGGAGCGAAAGGGCTTTTGGATCATGCCCACCTTCCATCCCGCGGCGCTGCTTCGTGATGCGTCAAAAAAGGTTCTCATGTTCGAGGATATGAAAAAGGTCAAGCTCAAGCTTGACGAACTCAATCGCTGAAACTGAACTATATACTGCATCGACAGGCAAGGCCGGCAGTCAATCAGAAGCAAACGACAGGCAGAAGGCCGGGACGACATTCAATGACTGCAAGCGTTACAGATACTTCAGCATCATGCAATTCAAATGAGGCAACAGGCTCCACAACCTGCGGCACGGACGCCGCAGGCGCTGCGTCCCGAGCCATGGACGGCGAGTGACCAGCGCCCTCATTTGAATAAATGATGCTGAATAGGAGCTGTTCGCGAAGCAGTCTGAATGACTACCGGCCTTCTGCCTGTCGATACGGTGCAAAGATC
>JAAYPO010000077.1 GCA_012519745.1 Clostridiaceae bacterium
ATGCGCCGTATGTGGAGAGGTGGTCTGTGATGATATGGACCTCATTGGTCTGCGTGTCTACGGTGTAGAAAACATCCTCCCATTCTCCGCTCTGTTCATCCAGATACTTACCGCAGACAGAGAGCAATTCTTCATCCTCACTAAGCCCAGCGTCATCATATGGTATTATCAGCTCGATCGCACCATCAGGCTGACCTGATGAAAGACCGAAATTATAGGCATAGATCTCAACATCTGCGTCGACTGAGGCAGGTTTTACTTTTTCTACAGTTATTTCCTCACCGGCTTCCAGCAAACATCCAAAGTCCATACTTGCGCCGCTGTCCGTTTTAACAGCAGTCTGTCCCTCTTGCAGCGTGAATGTATTGCTTTCGAGAACAGTAAGAGGCTTCATTTTTTTGCCTGCGGCAAAGCCCGGCCAGCCGTAGAGTGCCACGATGGAGGTCTGGAGCACCAGCATAATGGCAAGTATTACGCAAAGCACATTGCTGCCCTTTTTCTTTTTCGCCGTATTGGCCGGATACGCCATATTTACAGGTCCGGATGCAGCATACATCTGCTGAGGCTGGGGCTGCACCTGAGGCTGTGCCTGAGGTTGTACCTGGGGTTGTACCTGGGGTTGTACCTGGGGCTGTACCTGGGGCTGATGCTGCCCCTGATGCAGCGGCGTATATGCCGGCTGCGGAGCGGCGTTGCTTGTTCGATCAGGCTTCACAGGCAAGTCGACGACCCGTGCGCTGCATTTGCCGCAGAAGCGAGCTCCGGCATGCAGCAAATTACCACAATTCACACAATATTTTGCCATCTTCATTCCTCCTTATGGCCGTACCAGCGCGATGAACGCCGGTATTCCGTCTGGTGTATCGAGCGTACCGAAGGCATACTGCTTATCATTCAGGTCATAGAGGCGTCTCAGACGCAGCTCACCCAGACCAAAGGCTCGTATGCCGCCTCCTACCCACCCACCGTCATACACGATGTCCTCCATATCAGTCTCGTCGAGGCTGTTCCCCTCACCGGATATAAACAACATATACCAGTCGAGGGTAACTTCAAGCTCCTCTTCCGTACCAGCGATATCTACATTGAGAAACTCCCATGCGTTTGCGCCATAGTCGTTATCGGGGTCGTAGATGATAAGCCCCTTCCAGCCGCCTGTCGTATATTTGACATTGTCTATTATAGCCGCACCGTCCGGAACACCGTTATAAAACACATCCTCCGTGTACCATAGGAAATCTCCCAAATCAGGCCGCTCATAGGTGGATAACTCATTAACTGCGGTTTCTGCCTGTGCGGGTTCATCCGCCTGTGCGTACTTTTCCGACTGTGCGGGCTTGTCTGCCGGCTCCGGCATATCGGCAGGTTCCTTTGCCGTTCTGGAGGACGATGGTTTAACAGCAGCCGGAGTCTCATTTTTCTTTATTATCCCTCCCAGATTGGGTGGTACTGTGATAATTGCTATTGCAAGCATAAGCAAGTTCGCTGCGATAAGTATCACGATCAGGATCGTCTTTCCCCTGCCTGCAGGGGCAGAATCATTTCTCATCATATGCTCCTCCCATTATTCCATGTTGTTGACTGCCTGTGTTATCAATCACTTACTTCAGCCTGCACTCCTGTTTCGCGCCACAGCTTTTGGGTGATCTCCATGACTCTTGCCTTGTCGGTAATGCCATGCAGCAGTTTAATACACAGGACTTCATTATCGACTCCGAAGGTCAGCCATATATGATTCCTGTCCAGTCTGACCCTTTGCAGACGTGTTCCAGATATCCCGTCACAGCCCCATTTGTATACCTTACTGCCCAGCAGCAGGCCAAAGGTGGATACAATGGTTTCTTCCGTCATCCTTTCACCGGCACGATTTTCTGCAGTGATGACGGATGAAGGGACGGTAAGGATCGGATTATCACATATCAGCTTTGCAGCAGAAAGGAGACGGCCCTGCCTGTATAAAAGGATCAGCGGCAAGGCACACACAACGATGCATACAATAGCTGCCTCCTTTATTTGAAGAACAATGAACAGCCCGGTCAGAATAATACCCGCCATTGATATCACAGCTATTACATCCCGCTCTTTCCTTATTGCTTCCACCTCCGGCTTCACCTCCAGCTCCTGATACTATAATAAGAAAACATCAGGCGTCAGACATCGTCCGAAAGACGGATTTTAATAAAAAACCCCTCATACTTTAGTATGAGAGGCCGTTCAATGCTGATCAAAAGTGCTTATACCTATGATTCGGATTTATTCTTAAGAATGTCGCTGATGAGCTCGGCACGGCTGCCGACATCGTATTTTGAGAATATATTTCTCACATGTGTCTTGACAGTGCTTTCCGTGATGAACAGGACCTCTGAGATCTCCTTGTTGGATTTCCCGGCAAGGATGAGCTGCAAAACCTCTTTTTCACGCTCAGTAAGGGATGCCTTCAGTTTTATCTGGCAGATGATCTCCTCCCGCTGTTCTTTATCCATGCGGTCATATGCATCCAGATATGCGTGGTTTTTCAGAAGCAGTACCAGCTGCCGGTTCAGCGGCGGCAGAATTACCAGAGTGATGCATACCACCGTCAGCGCGATCACCGCCACCTCTGCCTCTGAGAACCCCACGGAGGTGATGCCTGCTCCTAATACATCACCCAACAGCACGCCCAGCACATTGGCTGACAACCCTGCTCCAAACACCCTGACGGGATTTGATGTATAGTCCAGCATTTCTCCCAGGATACTCCACCAAAACAGGTCAAAGATGCCGCAGGCGCCCAGCATCAGTGTGTTCACCACCAGATAGTCTGAGGTGCCGCGTCCCAGCAGCATGAATGTGATAAATGCCGCTATTATCATGCCCATACCGACATATAGAAACAAAGAGCGCTGTATTCTGTTTCTAATCGGAAGATTTCTCATAAAAGCAAGGGCGGCAATATACGGAACGGCCCAATACCAGCTGACCAGGCCCCTCAGATGTCCGAAGGCGGGATTGATGACCTGATACATAAGACCTGAGTCGATAGTGAGGATCGCAACAAACAGGAACAGCACAAGCATGGGCTTTTTGATATTTGTAAAGGACTTGCCCCCGCTTTCATACTGTGGCTCCTGTACAGGACCTGCAGGCAGCAGCCATGTGAGCACAGCGCCTATGATGAGACAGAGCATTGAAAGCGTCAGCCCGACATCGTGAGATACATTCATAGCCACCACATTGACGGCTATCATGATCAGGTTGGAAAATATCAGCACATCGGCACATGTTTTTATCCTCTCGTTTTTCGGCGTACATGCCTTGAGGAAATATCCCCACGCGGCAACGGCCCAGCCTCCGAAAAATCCGGCAATGATCAGTCCCGCCAGCCAAAGTACCGAAGGCGCAAAGAAGAACGGTACGGATGATACCAGACAGGCTGCCATCACTCCTGTCATGGCGAGCTTTGCACTGCGCTGCGTCCTGATGAAATACCCGCAGGAAAAAAGCCCGGCCAAATGTGCAAGGATGGCGGAAAATATGTATGTATGCGTCTGGGCTCCATAAGCCTCTATGGTGCTGTACAGCACCTGTCCCTCAAAAAGGAAGGAAAGCAGATATGCAAAAAGGAAAGAAAAAGCAGCAACAGACAACACCCTGGTGTTTTTATATATCAATCGGATACCTCCTGTTCAGCGGCAGCTCCGGCACTTTCGCGCCATTCACCGATATCGGAAGTCCCGTCCAGCAGACGGGGTATATCTTGGGCAGGCGCAGGGCCGTGTATGAAGTAGCCCTGGATCTCATCGCAGCCGTTATGTCTGAGGAATTCAAACTGGGATTCATGCTCCACGCCTTCGGCCACAGCCTTCATCCCCAAATTGTGAGCAAGGTGGATCATTCCGTTAACTATCGCCCTATCCTTATCACTTTTAAACAGGTTTTTTATAAAGGTCATATCTATCTTTATCCTGTTGGCAGGCATATGATTGAGCCTGCTCAGCGAAGAATACTCGGTACCGAAGTCATCTATGGATATCCCCAAGCCGCATTTTTTCAGCTCCGCCAGTACCTTGATTATGCTTTCGGATTCCTTTACCGTCGTGCTCTCCGTTATCTCAAGGTCAAGACGCCATGGATCAAGACCGGTTTCCTCCAGGATGCTTTTTACCGTGTTCACAAATCTGGAGCTTCGCAGCTGCAGTACAGAGACATTCACTGCAATGCGGAGCTTTTCATATCCCATGCCGACCCACCGGTTTGCCTGAGTGCATGCTTTTTTCAGTACCCATTCACCCACCGGGCCTATCAGTCCGTTCTGCTCCGCCAGCGGAATAAACACTCCGGGATAAATGATTCCGTGCTCCGGCTGATTCCAGCGCACCAGTGCCTCAAAACCGGCTATTTCCCCCGTCTGAGCCGAGACCATAGGCTGGTAATGTAATAACAGCTCATCGTTTTCTATAGCACGGTACAATTTGTTTGAAAGCTCATGCTTAAGCTTGACCTCCTCCTTCATGTCCTCTGTGCAAAGGCAGTACTGCCCCTTTCCCTTGGACTTGGCCTGGTACATGGCAATATCTGCATTCCTTATCAGCGTATCCGCATCCTCGCCGTCATAGGGATATACGGCAACACCTGCACTCACCGATATGTAGATTTCCTGCTCCCGTACTGTAAAGGGAGCCTTGAAAATATTGATGATCTTGTCGGCTATCTTGCATACATTCTCGGTATTTCCAATGTTATTGAACATGAGGAGAAACTCATCTCCCCCGAATCGTGAGACGGAATCCGACTTCCGCAATGACTCGGACAGCTTCTGAGACACCTTCAGGATCAGGTCGTCTCCGCCTTCGTGGCCAATCGTGTCATTAACATACTTAAAGGAATCCAGATCGATGAATATCACAGCAAATATACCGTTGTACCGTTTTGCGTGTAAAACAGCCTGTGTCAGACGATCCTTGAACAGCGTGCGGTTAGGCAGCCCGGTCAGCCCGTCATAGTATGCCATATAGTTGATCTGCTTCTCCTGATGGATCCTCTCTATCGTGCCTGCGATAATATTCGTTATTATTTTCAGATTGTTTTTATCGATATCGCTCCAGACCTTTTTCTCTGCAAATGATTTCAGCATCAGGTATCCGTAGAAATTGTTCTCATTTTCGATGGGCATTATCAGCAGGGACCTTATCTCTCCGCCGGCAAGCTGTTCTATCTCCCTGTGCTCACTGGGAGGCAGGTCGTTTGCATCATAGATCTCCAATATACTTCCCCCCGAGAGGGAATCGATGACATGCGGGTAATCACTCAGACTGATTTCTCTGTGCTTTTCAGCTGCCGTGATCTCATGGTCGATCCATGCATATGTGCATACTATCGCATCTTTCATATTGTTCAGCAGAGATACGCAGATGCCGCCGGGTTTCAAAAACTCACCTATCATGCTGAGGGTGTCATTTGTCACATCGTCAAAGCTTTTTCCGCTTGCACTGACATAATTCTGCGATATATCGGCGACCAGCTTCTGAAAGCTGATCTGGTATGCGTTTTCACTTAATTTCGACTTAAATACATTCATAACGAACAGCGATATCCATATCGCAATGGCGCTAAAACCCAATCTGCCTACATGGTCGACAGCATCGATCTGGGGCAGTATGACCAGGGGCTTCAGTATAAAAACTGCCAGCTGGGTCAATATGATGGATACTGCAACAGATATCTGTATGATCTTGCTGACCATTGTTATGGATATGATCAGAAAGAGGAACGCAACAGCCCAGACGGTCACACTCGCAAATTCGATAAAGCTCAGAGTCAGTATTGGTATCAATACAAAAAATGCTGCCGCATACAGAAAGTCCTTGGCCTTCGTGCTTCTTTTCATTTTCTGCACCGCCTCGAACACCAGACCGATAAATACCAGGAATCCGCTGAACATGAGGGTCGTAGCAACATCCCTGCCTTCGAAAATGAAATACATCGTAATGATGTTCAATATGCTGGCGGCAAAAAGGGAGTTTGCCAGGTAGTGGATTATCCTCATCCTGATCTGTTCATCAAAGAGCACCGTATCGGTCAGCTTGCTTCTCACATTGAACAGGCCGTACTTTTGCATGGCATAGCTTATCGTGATGACAGGCAATATCATGATGATGGGAGCGACCTGAGGGATCTTGACGGTAAACACGTTATTGATAACGGTCTCGAAAAAGGCCCCCATTACAAGTGTTATGATAAATGAAACGAGGATGATCCTCGATTGTTTTTTTGCATTCCTGCTGTTTTCCGATTTCCCCCATTTACTCACTAAAACAAGTCCGGTGATGGGATAACTCAGATAGTACAAAATGAAGTACCAGTCCCATAAATTCTTGATAGAAATGTTGACCCATCCAAATTCGGTTTGCACCAGATTGAACTGATTCGGATTTAAACCCGGGATATATGTGAATACCAGAAGACATATTATCGACGGAAGATACAGCAGTGCGTATTTCCACCACCTGTTCAGCAGTGAATTCCTGCCGGTCAGAGAAATAAGGAAATGCAGAAGGATACAGTAAAACACTCCCCAGCCGATGGCGGCGAATCTTCTCCAGAACAGACAGGTGGATATGTCAGGCGCAGAGATGGCCATGGCAAAACCAAAGGACCATATAAAAAGAGAAATGGTCAACGCAAAAAACGTACGGTTCGTGGTCGATCTCGGATCTGAATACAGCGTGTAAAGCCCCAAAAAGCTGCTTATTATGCAAATAGAACTGAAAACTATTGAGAAAATCAGGGGTATGCCTGCCATAATGCCCTCCCCTTATATCAGTTTCGTTAATATTGTGCATGCATTATCTGATAATGCTTCCGCTTCCATCCTTCACCGACCGGATGAAATCGCCTATGGATGTGAGCTCATGATCGAACTCCATTCCACAGCCATGGAGGATCTCGGCAAAGTGTGTATCGGAGCCTCCGGTCTGGTACAGCGAGTACTTATTTGCCATTTCAAGTGCACGCTCATCATACAGCGGGTCCATATTGCTTGCATTCACGACCTCGACAGCATCCACATGCTGGGGAAAAATACGGATCGAACTTATGTACCATGCCTCTCTGTACGGATGTGCCTGGGAAACAAATCCTCCGTGCTCCCGCACTGCCCTGAGATATTTTTCTATCGGCCAGGACAGCATCTCGGGATATGCCAGAAGAAAATCCCTGTCCAGGCCATAGGTCAGAAAATCAGCCCCGTTGTCCGAGTACTCCCATCCGAAGAATACCTGGAAATCAAGCTTCTTTGCTTCCGCCAGAGCGTTCTCATATCCCCGGCAAAACAGCTCCACCCTCTCAACCCAGGGCAGATGAGCAGGTATGCTGGAATTCCCGTTGAAAAAATGATCGGTGACGATCATTCCCGAATAGCCTGCCCGGTAATGCGCACGTACCATTTCCGCACCGGTGCTTCCCGCACATGCACTGGCCTCCCTTGTGTGCATATGGGTCTCATACTTATATTTCTTCACAGCTGAGATAATGTTGTCCATTAACAGTTCCGGCATGACAGTACCGGCCAAAAACGGTTCAGTTACACAGTTACCCATGCTTCACATGCTCCATGCCCTGGCTGAAAAGCTGCAGTATATGGTCGTCATCCAGCGAATAATATACAGACTTGCCTTCCTTCCTGTATTTGACCAGCTTCATGTTCCTCATCAGCCTCAGTTGGTGGGATACTGCTGACTGCGTCATACCAATGGTTTCAGCGATATCACAGACGCACATTTCGCAGCAGGACAAGGCAAATATGATCTTTATCCTGGTCTGGTCACCCAGCATCTTGAAAACTTCGGCAAGGGCTGCCGCCTTGTCGTCACTGATCAGGCAGGATCTGACCCTGCTTATGCGCTCCGGGTCCGTTTTCAGCTCTTCACAGCTGTCGCAAAACTCATCCCTCATTACATATCCTCATTTGCCTTGTATAAATTGATTAACCAAGCTAATAATTTAATTATATTTTTAAAATCGGTTTTAGTCAAATGTACATGCGAAATACCAGTTGCCCCAAATGCCGGCAATTGATATTATTTACTTATACACTGAACTGCCTGTAATGTAAAATAACTGACACACCGGGAGAATGCACCATGGTTTTGGTATATATAATTCTGTTTATTACTTTGATGTATACATACATGGTTTTCGAAACAACATGGCTGAAGGTCGAAAGGCTGGATCTTTCGAAAGACGGCGACGGCCTGAAGATCATGCATCTGACAGATCTGCATGTGTATATGACAAGGATATCGGCCCATCGCATACAGAGGGTGGCAAAGGCTGAAGACCCGGATGTCATCCTCGTCACCGGCGACTACATAAACAGGGCATCCCACGCACCGGCCTTTCTCAGATATCTTCACACGGCCTGCAATGGATACAGGACGATAATCTGCCTGGGCAACCACGATTATCGCGCCTTCGGCTCTGATAAAGCCGCTCTTGAGCGCTTTATCAGCGATATCGAGGCACAACAGGCAGAGGTGCTGATAAACAGGACCGTCATCGTAGAGAAGAACGGTAAAAAGTATAATATAGTGGGCATAGATGATCTTCGAAGAGGCAGCCCCGATATAGACAAGGCTTTGGCAGGCTGCATCAAGGACGCGCCAAAGATATCCATTACCCATAATCCGGACATAGTGCTGAGCATGCGCAGCAAAACAGTTGATTACATGTTTGCAGGGCACTTCCACGGAGGCCAGATATGGATGCCCTGCAACCTTGAATTCATACTGCTGCGGGACGACCAGCTGTGCAGGATGGGCCTCAAGAGAGGCATGCGGCGCATCAATGACATAAAGGTATACCTCAACAGAGGCCTGGGCAACGGAGTTGTCCCGCTGCGTTTCATGTCGCGGCCCGAAATATTGATCTGTACCATACCATAATGAAAGGGTCCGGGAAAATCTCCCGAACCCTTTTTCACTTATCGGTTTGATATCTATCTGCAAAGGCTCACTTCCACGGACTCTATACTGGTACCTATTGTTCTTTACTTCGACAGTCTCTCTTCGAGTTTTGCCTTCTCTGCCTCATAGCCGGGCTTTCCAAGCAGCGCGAACATGTTCTTTTTATATGCCTCGACCCCCGGCTGATCGAAGGGGTTCACACCCAGCAGATATCCGCTGATACCACAGGCCTTTTCGAAGAAGTACACAATGCTGCCAAACCAGTAGCTGTTCATCTCCGGTATGTTTATGATGAGATTGGGCACTCCCCCGTCGGTATGAGCCAATACAGTGCCCTGCATGGCTTTCTTGTTTACATAGTCCACATCCTTGCCCGCAAGGAAGTTCAGACCGTCGATATTGTCCTTGTCCGCCTTGATGGTCATGTTTTTCTTCGGGGTCTCGATATTGAGCACTGTTTCAAATATATTGCGGAGACCTTCCTGTATATACTGCCCCATGGAATGCAGGTCGGTAGTAAAATCGACACCTGCCGGGAAAATTCCCTTGTTGTCCTTGCCCTCGCTTTCGCCGTACAACTGCTTCCACCACTCTGTGAAGAAGTGCATCGAAGGCTCGTAATTGACCATTATCTCAGTGGTCTTGCCCTTCCTGTACAGCGCGTTTCGAACAGCCGCATACTGGTAGCATTCATTTGATGCCACATCGGCGTTGTTGTAAAGCTCCGATGCATCAGCCGCACCCTTCATCATCTCATCGATGTCGATGCCGGCAACAGCTATCGGCAGCAGTCCTACAGGCGTCAGCACGGAAAACCTGCCGCCCACATCGTCGGGAATGATAAAGCTTTCATATTTCTCCTCATCCGCCAGCTTCTTAAGGGCACCTCTGGCCTTGTCTGTAGTGGCGTATATCCTTTTTGCAGCCTCCTGCCTGCCGTATTTGTTTTCCATGTATTCCTTGAACACTCTGAATGCAAGGGCAGGCTCGGTAGTCGTGCCCGATTTTGAAATGACGTTGACTGAGATATCCTTGCCCTCGAGCAGTTCGAAAAGCTCTGCAATATATGTAGAGCTTATGCTGTTTCCTACGAAATAGATCTCAGGTGTGCCCCGCTCGGACTTCGGCAGCAGGTTGTAAAATGAATGTGAAAGAGCTTCGATGGCCGCCCTTGCGCCAAGGTATGAGCCTCCGATGCCGATCACCACCAGCGCGTCCGAATCGGACTTTATTTTTTCCGCCGCTGCCTTTATCCTTGCAAACTCGACCCTGTCATAGGACTTCGGCAGGTCGACCCAGCCGGCGAAATCATTGCCGGCTCCTGTTTTGTTGTGGAGCATTTCATGTGCAGCCTTTATGAATTCCGACAAATACCCGATCTCACCTTCGTTTATGAATGATAACGCATTTGAGTAATCAAGACCCAATTTTTTCATGTAAATGTGCCTCCTGTGATAGTATCGCAAAATCTGCCTTCAGGCATTATTCCCCATTAGGAATTTCTCACACATTATACCAGATTGTTAATTTTTGAGCAATAATGAACTACAGCGGCTGCATGCATAATCTTACAGCGTAATATCGCTAAATACGCTAAAAATATGTATGGGCAACATAACTAATATCACAATTGCAGAAATGAGGTGATTAATGATGTCAAGACCGAAAACTCCGCTTGTTCCTGAAAAAAGGGAGGCACTGACCAGGTTCAAGATCGAATGTGCCAAAGAAATAGGCCGTGAGCAGTTCATCAAGGAAAACAACGACCATTACAAGGGCGACCTGACTGCGGCACAGAATGGCAGCGAAGGCGGCCCCATCGGCGGACAGATGGTCAAGAAAATGATCGCATTTGCCGAACAGCAGATGAAGTAAATCGTATGGGCAATAGGTGAGCACTGAGATTCAAACCCGGTTATTCAGTTTAACGCATTTAAAAAACGATGACGGCAATATGCCGCCATCGTTTTTAATGTACCCGTTTTACACCCTCAATTGTGCTCCGAGCTTATCGGATAGCTCCTTGATGATGTCATCCATTGCTTTGTTTACCTCTTCATCGGTCAACGTTCTGTCGGAAGCTCTGAATGTAATGTTGTATGCTATGCTCTTCTTTCCTTCAGGCACCTGTTTGCCCTTATAGACATCGAAAAGCTTCACTCCCTCAAATATCCTTCCGGCTTTGGAAGAAATGAGGTTTTCTATTTGCCTGACCAGGATCTCATCATCCACGAGCACCGCTATATCTCTTGACACTGCCGGGAATTTTGGCAGCTGCGTATATTCGGGCTTCAGAGATGCATTCCTGACCAGCGGCTCTATATCGATCACAGCCGCATAGTTTCTCTGAGCTGCATCAAAATTCTCCGCAACCGATGGGTGTATCTCACCCAGGATACCACAGCTCTTGTTTCTGATCATCAATCTTGCTGCTCTTCCGGGATGGAATGCAGTATCATCCTTCACCGGCTCCAGGCTGTATTTCTTTATGCCAAGGGCACTCATAAGCTCCTCGATTGCCCCGGAAAGATCATAGAAATCCACATTCCCATACATGCCAAGTGTAAGTACCGGCTTTTCCTCCGGCAATTCGGTCAGCGGCAGGCTCTTTGGCAGATACACATATGATATTTCAAACAGCTTTGCCTCCTCTACCCTTCTGTTGTAGTTGGTGACAAGCACCTTCAGCATTTCCGGCAGGGTGGTTGTCCTCATGATGCTGTAATCCTCTCCAAGCGGGTTCGATATCACAACAGCGCGTCTTAACTCACTGTCCTTGGGAGCGTTTATCATATCGAACACCTTCGGGCTGGTGAAGGAGTAGGTGTATATTTCCGACAGACCACAGGACTGCATGGTGCGTCCAATGATGTCCACGATCTTCTGTGCGGGAGTCTTGCCGCCAACGGTTGCAGCCTTGCCCTCCAGCAGCGTTGCTTTGATATTGTTGTAGTCATAGAACCTGGCTACCTCTTCGGCCAGATCTGCCTCACACTCCAGGTCAGGCCTGAAGGTCGGAGCCGTTACCATGGCTGACGCATCGTCCACATCGATCTCCAGACGCTTGAATATCTCCTTCATAGTGTCGTCGCTTATATCTGTTCCCAGTAATTTATTTATACTCCCGGGATCAAAGGTGATTTTTCTTTTCTCCGCCTTTACGGGATAACAGTCGATGATACCCTTGCAAACCGTACCGGCACCGAGCTCCTCCACAAGCTGCGCGGCTCTGTTTATGGCACTGATGACATTTTCGGGGTCCAGGCCCTTTTCGAAACGCCCCGATGCTTCCGTCCTCAGCCCAAGCCTCTTTGCCGTCAGACGGACGGAAATGCCGTTGAAGTTTGCTGATTCAAACAGTATGGTTTTTGTGTCCGGGGTTATCTCGCTGTTTTCTCCTCCCATAACTCCAGCCACAGCCACCGCCCTTTCCGCATCTGCTATGACCAGCATGGAAGCCTCCAGCTCTCTGTCCTGTCCGTCCAGCGTGCGCATTTTCTCTCCCTGTTCTGCGTTCCTGACGATGATGCTATGGCCTTTCAGGTTTTCCAGATCGAAGGCATGCATTGGCTGACCGTACTCCAGCATGACATAGTTAGTTATGTCAACTATATTGTTTATTGGCCTCACACCGGCGGCCTTGAGCCTTTCCTGCATCCAGCGCGGCGAAGGCTCGACCCTGACATTTTCTACTATCCTTGCGGCATATCTTGGGCAGAGATCCGGCGCTTTTATTTCCACAGATACCCTGCCTTCAACTGACCCTCCCTGTTCCTTAACAGTGACTGCAGGTATGCTGAAGGGGGTCTTGAATGTGGCCGCTGATTCTCTGGCAAGTCCGATGATGCTGAAGCAGTCGGGCCTGTTGGATGTGATCTCAAACTCGACGACAGTGTCGTTCAGTCCCAGGTATTCCTTTATATCAGTACCTGGCGCGGGATCGCCCTCAAGTATGAAAATTCCGTCTTCCACCGCATTGGGGAATTCTTCCTTGGTCACGCCCAGCTCGGCAATGGAGCACATCATGCCCTCGGACTCCACACCGCGGAGCTTCCCTTTTTTTATTTTCTTGCCTCCCGGCAGGCTTGAGCCGTCGAGGGCAATGGGGATCAGGTCGTTCACCTGTATATTGCTTGCGCCTGTAACGATCTGTATCGTCCCGCTTCCTGCGTCGACCTGCGCTACCAGCAGCCGGTCCGCATCGGGGTGCTTCTCTATGGAGAGTATCCTTCCGACCACGACTCTGTCTATCTCGGCGCCGAGCACCTCAAAGCCCTCGACCTTCGACCCTGACAGTGTCAGAGCGTCTGCATACTCCTTCGGACTTGCATTTATATCTGTATAATCCTTTAACCATTTTAACGGCAGTTTCATTTTACCGATCTCCCTTCATGCAATATTGGCCTTTTTGGAATCAGAACTGTTTGAGAAAACGCATATCGTTCTCAAAGAGCAGCCTCATGTCATCTATATTGAACCTTCCCATTGCAGTCCTTTCAACACCGAGTCCGAATGCAAAGCCGCTGTACTCCTTCGGATCTATGCCGCAATTCTGCAGTACCTTCGGATGTACCATGCCGGCTCCCAGTATCTCTATCCAGCCCTCGTTCTTGCATATCCTGCAGCCCTTTCCTCCGCAGCCCCAGCATGACACATCCACCTCTGCGCTGGGTTCGGTGAACTGGAAGTGATGCGGCCTGAGCCTGATCTTGGTTTCCTCGCCGAACAGGCTCCTGGCAAAGAGCTGCAGCGTGCCCACCAAGTCGCCCATCGTCACTCCGTGGTCGACCACAAGGCCTTCCACCTGGTTGAATATCGGTGAATGAGTCGCATCCACTGAATCGGATCTGTAAACCCGACCGGGGCAGATTATCTTTATCGGCGGCTTTTTCTTCTCCATGACCCTGATCTGTACCGGTGAGGTCTGGCTCCTGAGCAGGAAATCGTCATTAATATAGAAGGTGTCCTGGGAATCCCTTGCGGGATGGCCCGCAGGTATATTCAGAGCCTCAAAATTGTAATAGTCAAGCTCGATCTCAGGTCCTTCTGCTATCTCATAGCCAAGGGAGATGAAAACGTCTTTTATCTCATCGAGCACGATGCTCAGAGGATGCTTTTTGCCTATAAACCGCCTCTTCCCTGGAATGGTCACATCTATTGCTTCCTTCTCCAGCCTGATTAGGCGTTCCTTGTCCTGAAGGGTTTTCGTCATCTCCTCCAGCTTACTTTCGATAAAGCTCCTTACATCGTTGGCCAACTGGCCAATGATAGGCCTTTCCTCGGCAGAAAGCCCGCCCATACCTCTGAGTACGGCGGTCAGCCCGCCCTTCTTTCCAAGATAGGTGAGCCGCAGGCTCTCGAGCTCCGCCAGCGATCCGGCTTCAATGAGCTTCTTCTCAGCTTCCAGCTTTATGTTGTTCAACTGTTCTCTCATTGCACATCCTCCTTTTAGAATGAGATTCGGGACTGTCTGTGTCCTATTTTCTTTGTTCGTAATTGCCGGTATTCAAAACAACCTGTTCAGTAGTATTCCATCGGTTTCATACAACTCATTGATCACAGTGCTTTGCCTTGGGATCTGCCAGTGCTTTGCCTTGCATAACCCCGTCACCGGGCATAAATAAAGCCTCCGTCCCCATGCAAGGGACGAAGGCTAAACTCCGCGGTACCACCCAAGTTTCCGCTGATATACAACGGACTCTCTTATGCAGCTTCCATAACCAACTGAGCTTCGCAGCATGGTACTGGTTAACTGCCGCCTGTCTGATAACGGTCAGGCTCCGGCATCTCCTACTCCTTTTTCAGGATGCAGCTCCGGAGGGAACTTCGCCGGTGTGTCCATTGAAGCTGCTTTCAGCCGCAGACAGCTCCTCTCTTTAAAGTCCGTTCCGGTTACTTTCCTCTTTCATAGCTTTGAACATAATATTGCATTATATTATACTACAACAATCCTACAATATACAAGATGCAATTTTTATAGGTTTAAGCCCAGGCAAGCACCAAACAAGCAGCGCTTGGGAAATACTTTTGGGGCAATATAGGCAGGGTGTGCAAAAAACGCGTTGTCTGGGCACAATTTCATAAATTTTATTGAAAGTATTCACTAATTTAGACATTTTAACGTGATTTCGCTGAGGTTTGGAGACTCCGAATAGTTTTATGCGCCCAGACAATGCGTTTTTGCACACCGCAGTTTGGAAAAACAAAACTGCTTCCCATTCCTGATAATCCATGCCCGCTGCAACTGTCAGGATTATTTGCACACAGCTATACCCGTTTGCATTACCGACGACTCTTGGTTTATAATTGAGGTGACTTTGACAAGGCGGAGGTCTCATATGAATAGCAAAACAAAGGGTCTGATAAATTTTTTACTGCCGGCTGCCATAATACTCATCGCATTGCTGGTGAACAAGTGGCTCGGCATCGCCGCATTGCTGGTGTATATCGTGATACTTATGTATATGTTAAGACCTTCGGTCCTTGCATTGATCGGCACCAGAAAATATGCTCAGGGCAGTACGGAGGAAGCGATGCTGTTGTTCGGCCGGGCATATGCAACAGGGCGCGCTAGCGTTAGGACAAGTGTTTCGTATGCATACCTCCTTCTTAAAAATAAAGATCTGCAAAAATCAGAAGAAATTCTGCAAAAGCTCATTAATGCTAACCAAAACAGTCCGATGCTGCCTTATATAAAATCCATCATGGCCCTTGTTTTATGGAAGAAGGGCAATTTGAATGAGGCTGCGAGCATGCAGGAAGAGGTGATTCAGACTTACAAGACCACTTCCGTCTACGGAAGCCTGGGATATCTGCTCATATTGCAGGGCGATCTTGAAAAAGCTCTGAAATTCAATTTGGAAGCTTACGAGTACAATTCATCCGACAACATTATAAACGACAATCTGGGACAGAACTATTTGCTGCTTGGTATGTATGACAAGGCGGCAGAGATTTACAAGCCACTGTTGGAGAAAGCTCCGACCTTCCCGGAGCCGTATTATAACTATGGACTGGTGCTCGATAAACTGGGCGACAGGGAGAAAGCCCTCGAAACTATGAAAAAAGCTCTTGATTGTAAATTCTCATACCTCAGCACTATCACAAAAGACGATGTCGAAGCTAAATTAAGTGAACTGAGTGATTAGCCTGACACTTATGATATATTGCCGCTGGAAGAACAGCGGAAAGGTCATTCAATACTTTCTCCACACATGATATCAAAGGGCATGATCAGCAATTTGCTTAAGCGTTTTTCAAACTCTGCAAAGAACCATGCCGTCGCACCGGAATAGTTTTCGATCGTATCGAACTGCCAATAGGAGTAATACTTGACGCACTTTACTATTTTAGTCAATGGCCTTGGCATATCGCCTATCTTATCAAATATGTAGAACCTTTTCATATATTTGATGTCAATACATCCGGCAAGTTCTTTTTGGCGAGGCAGCATTTCTTTTGCGAGTTCTTCAAACTCATCGAGTTTATCAGGCCTGACCTGAAACTGTTTGACCTCTGAAAATGACATTATACAACCTCCGAAAATGTATTGTGACATGATTTGTTTGTAACTCATTGTTCATGCGTCCGCAGTATCATGCTTCAATTTCCCATAGACAACAAGAGTCGATATAATGAAGAAAGTAAAGTTGGAAAGATTCAGCATGGTCGGCGCCGCATACCCGCCTACCGGGGCCGGTAATGCAAGCAGGATCAGGATTACGGTCGTCATTATGGCTGCCGGATTCAGGACTGCCATCCATTTCGGGAACAAAGTCCTTCCTTTTAACACAGTAATTATGTACAGGGCTGAAAGCAAAATGAGTTCAGTCACCATTATGACGATTATCAATTTCCAGTAAAACTGAAAATCGTTCATCAGTGCAGAAGGGCCGGCGCCTTCAGTCCCTGCAGAGAGGCCGGTGGTACCGGACCCGATAAAAGAGCCGGCTTCTGATCCGGTGACAAGGCCGCCGGGACCGGTTGTCGAGTGATAAAGCTTCCAGCCTCCCGCCAGAAAGGCATATGTGGTATGGAATGCTACACCCATTACCAGGCCATGGGCACCAATCAGACCGGTCAAGGCCGGAACTGCCTTTCCCGATGGCCGCAGGCCGATATATAACGGTACAAGACCGGCAATCTGAAACGGCAGCATGAAGACACCCAGAAATGTTCCCAGCGTGATCCTCCAGCCGGATATCCATGCCATGCACTCTGTTGGCAGCAGAAAGAACGAGTATCCGCTTCCGGGTCTTCCAAGCAGGATCAGGTCGCTTATTATCGTAAATACTACGCTTATGATCCCGATCATGCCAAATATCAATACTAATCTCGCCTTACTCGCGCTATCTGTCATATTTCGCCCCCACCTGTCACTGGAATCCATTATACCTTATTATATTATTTTATGGAAACCCAATCACGTCTCTATTCTGCCCGTACCATCTGGAATCGGAGCACGGTTTTCAACTTCTTCGGTTCAGTCTTCTGTGGGTTTGTCAAATATATTTCCCTGTGATGTAATGAAGACCTCCTGCAGCCGTTATCGGTGCAATACTTCTCCATCAGCGCAAAGCTGGCAGGCTCGTCGTCATAGCTGCCCAGATGCAGCATCTGACAGCACAAGCCCTCTGTAATAGTTTTGAATGAAGCCCTTTTCAGGTACGGGTTGGGCTTTTTCTTTATTGTGACAGTGAAAAAATGCTCAAATAAGTCATTTGTGAGAAAATCCGGCTGGCGTATCATTATCTCATACTTGTAGTTGCTCTTGTCAGTAACCGGTTTTGACGTATCGATAAGGCCCCACACCCCTTCCAGCGGAAAAACAGTATATTCATAGTACCCGTCCGGCACCATGGTGCTTTTGTATGACATCTTGACCGCATATGTCAGACTGTACAAAGCCTCACATGCCCGGGCGAAGCCTTCCCCATTGGGATCGCCCTCACCTGTTACAGTTATGTAGCTGATGGGAGGCACCTCAATAAAAGCGGGAGTAGTCTTCGGGAGGTACAGCTCTTTCATGTCCCTTTTGTAGTCGATTTTTTTCATATCCATCCTCCTCTGCTTAAGGATAGTATAGTGCATGAATATGACATTAGCATGTCATATATAAAAAGTTTCACAGAAATGTTTAAAGTATCACTGCATATCGGAAAATCATCTCTGTTTGAACAAATTCCATGGATAAATCGATGGAGGGGCTGAACTGAAGGATACATGCTCCTTAATGACAGGATGCATAAATCCGATTTCCGCTGACCACAGGGCCAGCTGCATTCCCGGTTTGTTTACCGAAGCTCCGTATTTCTGGTCTCCGTACAAGGGGTGACCAATGGCGGCAAACTGCACGCGAATCTGGTGAGGCCTGCCTGTATACAGTTTTATATGGACCAGAGAGTATCCTTCCCGTGCTTCTTTAACTGTATAGTCCAGGATCGCTTTTTTTGCTGCTTCAGACCGGCCTGCTGCGCTTGATGAGCCTGCTGCGCTTGATGAGCGCAAGGGCCGCGTTAAGATGGGATGGCCGGCTCTTTCAGGGTCGGGAACGATCCTGACCATGTTGGTCCTTTTGTCCTTTACAAGATAATGCACCAGTGTATCCGACAGCTTTTCAGGCACGCCATGTATGACAGCAATATAGGCCTTGTCGAACTCCCTGGTCCTTATCTGTTCCGACAGCCTGGACGCGGCCTTGGAGGTTTTGGCAAAAACCATTGCGCCGCCCACCGGACGGTCCAGCCTGTGTACCAGGCCAAGATATACATTGCCCGGCTTGCTGTACCTAACCTTTATGTCCTCCTTCAAAGCCGTCAGCAAATCAGCATCACCCGTGTGATCGCCCTGAGTCAGCATGTTCACCGGCTTCTCAACCACAAGGAGATGATTGTCCTCATATATTATTTCTATCTTAATATTATTATTCATTTACACCTCAGGCTTATCATCAGGCTTATCCCCGGGCTTATCCCGGGGTCATCCCCAGGCTCATCCTATCAGGCTTCCCATCGGCCCGCAGCACCGCAGGGCAGCACAAGTCCGGTCGCAGTAGCCGGCAGTCCAACTTCATCTGCCGTCACATTCCCGCCGTATCTTCGCTGCATCGTCAGCCTCAGCATATTTCCGATAACCGTCGGAGACAACCCTGTTGTGTAAGAGTTGACAAGGAAGAATAACGGCTTGTCTGTCAGTATGTCCATACACTGGCTTATCAGCGGGTATATCTCATCCTCTATCTTCCACAGCTCGCCGTTGGGGCCCCTGCCGTATGACGG
>JAAYPO010000078.1 GCA_012519745.1 Clostridiaceae bacterium
TGCAATTTGGAACAGCGCAACCACCAGGTGTTCCGTTTTTCAAGTAAAGAGTGTCGCCTGTAGACATAACATCGAGTCAACTTCAATTATAGGCCGGAATCTGGCCTAAAAGCCGATTTGCAAAAGGTAAATACACACTTTACTTGCAATTTGGAACAGCGCAACCACCCAGTATGACTACAGTCCTCATCAAGATGACAGTCTGGACCGAGTTTGGGGAAAGCACAGATCCAACCTCATATTTTTCCAAATATTAATTTCATGATTGACAACTGGAAAATCATGCCTTATAACAAACACATGATTAAAACATACGTTTTATGCGTAAGTTTAATACAAATGTTTAATTAGATAGTTTAATACAAAGGTTTAATATGTGGCTTTAAGACATAAGTTTGGCGAAAGCCCGCGCAAACTCTGTCTATATGCGGCGGGAACGCGCCAATAATAGGCGGAACGGAGTATAAACGCGGCTTTTGAATGACCACCGATAGAATGAACCAACAGATAGTGAAAAACGGTTTATGAATAAAGCTAAAGCACCATCAAGATAGAATGAACCAACACTGGGGGGAATGTAGTTATGAGATCAGTGATAGTGAAAGGACTGAAAAAAGTATATCCGCTGGGCAGCACAGAGGTGCATGCATTACGTGGGATCGACCTTGAAATAGAAAAGGGAGAGTTCTTCGTGCTGGCAGGTCCATCCGGCAGCGGAAAATCCACATTGCTCAATATCATAGGGTGCCTCGACCATGCGACAGAAGGCCGGGTGTGGCTGGAGGATATGGAGGTGAGCCGCTGCAGTGATGCCGAGTTGAACAGGATAAGACTGCATCATATCGGCTTCATTTTTCAATCCTTCAACCTGATATCAGTTCTGAATGTTTACGAAAACATCGAGCTTCCGCTGCTTATCAGGAAGGATATCAAACCAAAGGAAAAAAGGGAGCGCGTCAGCGAGCTCATTGAAAAAGTAGGCCTTACAGATCAGATAAATCAAAAGCCATATGAATTATCCGGCGGACAGCAGCAAAGGGTTGCAATAGCAAGGGCGCTTGTAACCAGTCCCAAGATCGTTCTGGCAGATGAGCCCACCGCAAACCTCGACTCACGCACAGGCATTGAGATCATTGATCTGATGCATGAGATGAACCGCCAGAGGGGAACCACCTTCATATTTTCAAGTCATGACCAGAAGGTCATAGATAGGGCCAGCAGAGTTTTACACATGGCGGATGGTATGGGAAGGGAGTGTGCATCATGAACAAGGGCCGCTTGTCATCATCTCGCTTGTCATCACTTCGCTTGCCGTTACTTCGCCTGTCATTCCGAAACGCGGCAGGCAATTTCCGCCGAACGCTGACTCTGGGGTTTTTTATATTCTCTGCAGTATTCATTCTGATACTGTCAAACATTCTTGTACTCACTGCAAGGAACAAGGTGGAGAATGTATTGACAAACGGCCTCTGCGGCCATGTGCAGTTGCGTGCCGAAAGCAGCCGCGAGTATGATATGGCTGACCAATACACAGGTAAATGGGATACGCTGAAGCCTATAGCTGAAGAAACTGCAAAAAAGCTGGATATGATACTTTCGGAGAAGTTCCCGGATGCAGCTGCCGCCAAGCTGGTGCGAAGGAAAGCGGAGCTGCAGAGCGGCAGCAATAGCAAGGATACCATGCTGTTGGGGCTGCCGGCAGATATGGAAACATACAAGGAAGCGTTTCTGCTCACCGAAGGACGTTATCTGGAGCCGGACAGCAAGGATGAAATATTATTGACACAAGAACAGGCATCCTCCCTTGGACTCGGCATCGGTGACCAGGTCAGCGTGACGACGAAAAACAGGTACGGCCTCAATGAAGAATGCCGCCTGGAGGTAGTCGGGATCGGCAATTTCGTTATGCTGTCACTTTTCAGCTTCAATGCAAGCTATACATCAGGGGATGTTGTTCGTGAACTGGCGGCATATTCTGAGGATGAAGCAACGGACATAATACTTTATTTGCCGGACAAAGCAATGGCGGCCGGGACTTTGGAGGCGATGGCGGCGGAAATGCGGCAAAAAGGCATGGGCTATACCATCCAGGCTGATGAGAAGCATACCGGCGAGGATATCAAGGTAAATGATATTTCCTTTGAAGACAGCGATTCTGATAAAACCGGCGTGAAGATCACGACCTTCGAAGATATGGGAGAGAACTACAAGGCCTCCGGAGATGCAATGTTTATAGCTGTAAGAATATTATCCGCAATACTTCTGATCATAGTTAGCATCCTTATACTCAACCTTGTGTATATGACCGGTGCCGAGAGGTATAGAGAGATTGGAACACTCAGGGCCGTTGGGTTCAGCAGAAGGCAGGCGGTACTTATCTTTATGTGGGAAATCGCGGGGCTGAGCTGCATTTCTGCCGTATGCGGCTCGTTGCTCTGTGCAGGGCTTGTGGCTGCCAGCAGGGTGGTTGATGTAAAAACTCCGATACCGTTCCTGAGCTATATTTTGGGTGAAACACTTCGGCTCGACCTGGATACCGGCATTTTCGCCTCAAACTTTGTGGTGATACTTGTGTTTTCCACTATAGCAGCATTTCTGCCTGCATACAGGGCATGCTCCATCGAGCCGGCAGAAGCCATCAGAACAGTATAGGAGGTGTTTTGATGAGTGTATTTTTTAAGACCGCTTTCAGAAATTTGATCCAAAACGGAAGAAGAACCATCCTGATTGGTCTGACGATTACAATATCCTGTGTACTGCTGTTGTTTAGCTTTACTCTCGGCAACGGAATGGCGTCTCAGGTGCTTGCTCAATATCGCAGTTTCCAGTCTGGCGATGTTACTGTCGCATGGAACAATATAATGGAATACGAAGTGACTGATCCAAGCAGGCTGCACTTTTCAAAGTATGACACACAGAAGCATGAGCAGAACATTGATGAGATAAGGAGGCTCGATGCTTATCTTGAGAGCCATGCGGCTGATATCGCCGGATATTATAAGGCGCTGAAGGGTGACGGTCTGTTGGACGCCGGCAATTATGCGTCCTATAGCATAATTGTCGGACTGGACCAGAGCGAGGCTGAATTTCTCGCTGAAAGCAATGTCCTTAGGATGAATAGCGGAAGGCTTCCGCTTGGACACAGATATGGTATTTGTATAAGTGATGAGGCAGCGCGCCAGGGTAGTCTTCAGCTTGGTGACTGGGTCGTCATCGACAGCGATACCGCAAGCGGGTATGTCAATTCTCTTGAATACCAGATCACAGGCATCTATGAAAGCAGTTCGGAATATGACAGTGTTTACATCTACATGAACTCTGAGGATTTCCTCGAGCTTTATGACCAGCCGGCCGAATATTTCCATTCCGTTCGGATATATCTGAAGGATCCTGGAAAATCGGATGAATTTGCAGAAGACCTCGACAGCTATCTGATGGAAGGCTCAGGCTTGCTGAGAGCCGAATCGATCAGCCGCTCAGGTCAGTTTTATCTGGTCATAGCCGGGTATCTGAAAAGCCTGTTCACACTGTTCGTAGTTTTCATATTGCTGGTTATTGCAGTTGGAATCAGGTCTGTGGTGAGGATGAACCTGGCGGCCAGGATGAAGGAGTTCGGAACGATGCGTGCCATCGGATTCAAACGGTCTCATTGCTTTTTCGTGGTCTTCCTTGAGATATTACTGCTTGCGGTGGTCTTCTTTGTATTTGCTTTCGGCATAACGGGGTTTATCGTGTATTTCCTGAGGCAGACAGGGATACATGTGGGCAAGGGACCGATAGCATATATTCTCGGCGGAGAGTATATCAGTCCTGTTTTCAAGCTGTCTGACACATTGACGGGCTTTCTGATAATAATGTGCTTCTCGCTTTTTGCGCCTTTGAAGCCGGGGCTGGAGCTGTGTTACCAGAACATAACCCATCTCCTGTCACATAACCCTAAACGCGTGCATGTTTTGAGCAGCCTCGTCAGGTCGTTTTTTAGACCGGGCAAGGCAAAACAAACGGCCAGGACATAATTGCGGTGTAGGGTATAACAAACGGCCAGGACGTAACTGCGGGGCAAGGCAAAAACAAATGGGTAAAGCATAACAGCAATTTTATTGAGGTGATATATTATGACAAACAATAAAAAAATCAGGAAAGTAGTATCGGGATTTCCAATATGGGCGGGTTACCTTATGGTTGCGGTAATATGTATCGGATCTACACTCCTGTTGGTATCAAATAAAATAGAACGCCAGGCCGTTCCAAAGTCAGCAGTAGCGGCAATGGCGGATGAAAAAGGTAATGGAGATGTGAACCAGTCTGCTGGTGGTGGGGGCAACGGTGCAGCCTATGGTAACGGCACCGGCGTCAGCACTAGTACTGGCAGTGACGGTATAGGCGCGGGCAGCATCACCGGCTACGATAATGGCGGTAACATCGACAGTGACAGTATTGATGCGGGGGGCATCACCGACGGCAATATGGGAGGCAACACCGGCGGAAACGCCGGCAGAAACGCCGGCAGTGTTACCGGCGGCACAGGCACCGGTCTGGGCAGCCGTGGGTATAGGTTCGCGGACAACTGGTTTATGGATACCCGTATAAAATATGTAATGGATGGCATATGGCACAGGATGGGCAATGTCAACGAGATACTGGACACTGCAGCAAGGATCCGCCATACAAGTGAATTGAGCTGGTACCGGGAATGGTACAAAACAGCCGAGAGAATCAGGGCCATCGGGGATGACTGCCTGGAAAAAGGGCATCGCATCAGTGCGGGGGAGGCATATCTCAGAGCCTCAAACTACTATCTGACGGCTGAGGTCATGCTGCATACCAATCCGGATGACCAACGGATAGCCGAGGCTTATAAAAAGGGCGGAGAGTATTTCATGAAAGGCATGGAACTGTTATCGGCCCCTGTAACTGAGGTTTGGATCCCGTATGAGGGGACTAGGCTCAAAGGATACTTTTTCAGAGCTGACACAGGAGCAGCTGCAGTATCAGGTACAACTGCAGGAACGGGCACAGAAAGGGCTGCAGTATCAGGTACAACTGCAGGAACCGGCACAGGGACAGCGGCGGTGTCAAACACAGTGACAGCCGCAGAGATAGCCGCAGAAGCGGACAAAGCGCCTATCCTGCTTGTGCACCAGGGTTACGATGCTCCAATAGAGAGTACAAAGCATATTGCGGAGGAGGCGGCAAGAAGGGGCTACCACTGCTTGTTGTTTGAAGGCCCCGGACAGGGATTGACGATACGCGAGCAGAATATCCCGCTGCGGCCTGATTGGGAAACGGCAGTTTCTGCTGTGGTGGACTATGCAGTTACGATCCCTGGAGTAGATGAAGACAACATCATGCTGATGGGTATCAGCATGGGAGGAGGCTTCGCAGTCCGTGCCGCTGCATTTGAGCCGAGGCTGAAGCTTTGCATCCTGAACCCGGGATATCTGAATGTATACGACATAATATCCAACTACCTGACGACAGAGCTTATGAATCTGTATGAAGAAGACCCCAGAGCGCTAAATGAAAAAATGGAGGAGATAGCAGGCTACGATGTAGGCACGAGATGGGGCATCTACCACGGAATGTGGGTCTTTGGCGCAGAAACACCATCCGGATTCCTGGATAATGTAAAGAAATTCGACAATACAGCCATAATAGATAAAATAAGCTGCAAGGTGCTGGTCATGGACGGGACATCCGAGCTATGGGGAAAGGGGCAGTCAAAAGAGCTTTATGACATGCTCAGGTGCGAGAAGGACTACATGCTTTTTACCGAGGAGGATTCGGCTTCCGAGCATTGTCAGGTGGGCGCAGGAGGCATTGCTACCCAGCGCCTGTTTGACTGGATCGATGAGAATCTGAAAAAATAGAACCCTTGACGTTCTTCCGGTGTTATGGTAATTTAAACATGTGTTTTAAACATTGAGAACAGCAGAATAATGCTTGTGTGAAGCATAGCGCGGGGAGAGTATCAAATGGACATTCGAAGCCATGATATGCCGGAAGTCAATATGGAAGAGATGTCGGTGCGCGAGAGGATAATCGCCACGACTTTGGGCCTGATAGAAAAAGAAGGCGTGCACGGACTTACGACCAGGACAATAGCACGTGAGGCCAATGTCAATATTGCAGCGATCAATTACTATTTCAGCAGCAAGCAAAAGCTCATCGAAGAAACGCTGCAAGCTGCATTGAACCATATGTTTTCCGATACTGACGAATTTTTCTCCCAAATGGGAAGCAGCGGTGATGACATTCTGAGCAGCATGATGATGTATATGCTCCAGGGCGCTGTAAGGTATCCCGGAGTCATTAAAGCAATGCTGAACGGACCCATCAATAGAAATGATTACAACGATCCTATAGTGCAGCAGATACTCAAATTCACAGGCGGACTGATATCACAGGCTGAGCAGGTGATACAGCAGGATAGGGAGGCGGTCAGCGAAAGACTGATGCAGATAATCTCTGTTGCACTTATGCCCGCATTACTGCCGGATATGTTTAAAATGATACTTGGTGAGGATTTCGCTGAAAATATCGAAAAACAAAAGAAGTATATACAACAGTTCTTCAATCCCACATTGTAACGGAACATTTTCAGGGATTGCAGAGTCTATTTATGCAAACAATAATCATTATTCACTAAAGAAATGGGGAGCAAAATGAATACCAGACGACAACTTTCTGTAAAAACAGCAGCGATCATTCTTATTGTCGGGCTTCTGCTCAGTGGCTGCGCCAGCGGCAAAATCCAGGAACAGGCCCCGGGACAGGGCACACAGTATGAAAATGGCGGAGCCGGCGGCCCGGTACAGCCGGATGATGCGAATCAAGCCGGTGATGGGAACGAAGACAGCCTGGACGGACAGAATGGTGGTAAGGACAGCGGTACAGACAGTGATGGCAACGCTGGTGACGGAGCTGCCGACGATAGCAGAAACGGACAGGGTGATGCTGACAAAAGCCCGCCTCAGCCTATCGATTTAAGTGTCGTCAAGCCTAATGAAGCGGGCAGGGTCATGGTAGTGATGTTCCACAATTTTATAGAGAAATACGAAAAAGGCGACAAGGACTATACTACGACCTTCGATGCTTTTGAAGAATTGCTGGAGAACCTTTATGAAGCGGACTACAGGCTTATCAGCCTGAATGATTATATCAGCGGGAATATCGATACACCTGCCGGCTGCATACCCATGGTATTCACATTTGACGACGGAACGCCCGGACAGTTCAATCTTATCGAGGAGAACGGCGAACTGAAGGTAAATCCCCGCTCTGCGGCAGGTATGATCCATGAATTCAACAAGACTCACCCCGATTTCGGCGTCAGGGGCACGTTTTTTGTAAATCTGGGCAACCAGACCTTCTCAGGGGCAGGAACCCTGGAGCAAAGACTGGAGTATCTTGTCGGGATGGGCTTTGAACTTGGTAATCACACATATTCACATATCAATCTGAAGAAGGATGGCAAAACTGCTGCGATAATTCAAAAAGAGATCGGCGGTAACCAGAAGGAGCTGTACGAGCTGATACCCGGTTACACCTTCACCACATTTTCTCTGCCATATGGCGCTCCTGCAAAGGAGCTTGTCCAGTACGTGATCAAGGGCGAATATGAGGGCGTGTCGTATGAGAACAGGGCTATAATGAAGGTTGGCGCAGAGCCGGCCCAATCTCCGTTCGGCGTGAAATTTGATCCGCTGGCGACACCGCGGGTCAGATCCTCCGGTATAGACCCTGTAGCCCAGGATCTTGCATGGTGGCTTGAAAACATGAAGCGCAGCAACCAGTTCGTAAGTGACGGGGATCCGGAAACCGTTACAGTTCCGGCGGATTATGAAAAACTTGTGAACAAGGAAAGTCTGGGAGACAGGAAGCTTGTAATTTATTAAGGCAGGTCAGATAGTCAAGTACATTATGAATGGACCGGAAAAAGGTCGGGTTGGGGAATTGATCCTGCCCGGCCGTTTTATTGTACGAGTGAAGCGATATAAAACCAGCGCTTCACAGTCAGCCACCGCTGCAGTATCAGGCCAGCGCCGGGACATTCTTTCTGATGACCTCGGAAATCAGGGTATGCCCTGCTTCATTGGGATGGATGCCGTCCTCACATAGGAGTGTCAGGTAATTTCTTGTCTCAAGAAAAGCCCTGCGGATGTCGATCAGCGCTACACCCTTAACAGCCGCAAGCTTCAGCACTGCAATGTTGTACATTTCGTGCCATCTGTATATATGCTCCTCATCTCCCAGCCATCGAAGTATATTATCTGCGTTGAGCCCTCTGGAGATCCAGGAGAAATATCTGTGGGCATTCAGCGGAGGCAGGGAAAAGAGGACAGGCTTGCTCCCTTTGCTTGCAACATGGTCAATAATATCTGAATAATTTTTTTCAAATACATCAATTGGAGTCTTGGGTATGTGAAGGGCATCGGGGTCCTCTGATATGGCCTTCCAGTCAAAATCACAGTCGTTGCCGCCAAACTCAAGAGCTGTGTACTCATATCCCGGCAGCTTTTCGGCATGCTTCTCGATCAGCTTTCTGCCGACTGTTATCGTACAGCCGAATTTAGCAAAATTATCTACCTTGATGTTTGTATTTCGCATACCTAATATGTTAAGGAAGCTGTTTTTCAAGAAGATATATCTTCCCTTTATGGCGTCGAATATTACGCCCTTCATTATGGAATCTCCGAATATGCAAATAGAGTCTATCATTTTTGTCTCCTCTGCCAAATAATACAATGTGATATTGAATATTATATTATGTGGTATGCGATATGTCAATACGTGATAAGAGATAACTTTTAAATATTTACAAAATCATATTATGTATAGTAGAATACTAAGGGAATATGTCGAATATATATAAGGAGCAATTCCATGGAAAAGCATGACTGGGGCAATCATGATCAGATCGGAGAGAAGCTTGGACAGCTGAAAGAGAAGCTGGCTTCGGAACGACCTGTGAGATGGCAGGAATTTCCCGACATTGGCCTGTATAAGGACCAGGTACTATCCTATATGTTCAGGCAGCTGATAAACTTTGAAGGTGAAGGGCAGCTTACATCGGCTATGATAAACAACTATATCAAGGATGGACTGCTGCCAAGGACCGACGGAAAGAAATACTCACGGGAGCATCTTGCCGGACTGACGGAGATATGTCTGCTCAAGCAGGTGCTTTCAGTGCGGGATACGGGATTTTTGCTCAAACAGGAGCTTTCAGATGAAGACCATGCCGATTTCTATACCAAATTTGTTCAGATCCTTGACAGCGGTTTGAAGGAAACAGCTGATCTGATAAATGCCGACTGGGACATGGAGGCGCTGTCAGACATGACACTTAGGCTTGCTGTTTCAAGCTATTGCGGCAAGCTGGCGTGTGAGAGGCTCATAGAGATCATGCGCGAAAAAGTGTTGTCGGAGGAAAAGAAAAAGCAGGAGAAAAAGCCCGATAAAAAAGCAGATAAGAAGCCGGAGTGAAAGACAGCCGGACCAATGGCGGCTGAGCGATAAACTAGCGGCTTATAAAGCATGAAACATTCAATACACAAGGGAAGAGTCGACATTTCACCATATTCTCTGTAAATCATTATTGGTTTCCATAATACCAGTATTATGGTAAACTTAATAAAGCTGAATCCTTGATGTTTAAGGAGCGGGGGAGAACCACAGCTTTTGGGGTGAAGCCATCAAAAAGAGGGACAGCGGAGGAGCTGCCCCATTGAAACGCGCCGGTGCGATACATGGCAGGGTATCTCTTTACCTAACCCGTCAACTAACCTCGCAAGCCAATAAAAAGAGGGGGATATGTAATGTCACGAAAGAAAAAACATTTGACATCAGTTTTCGCACTTTTATTGACCGTTGTTCTATCTGTACAAATGACTTTTGCCTATTCGAATGTAACGCTCAAGGTGGGTATGAGGGGCGACGATGTATACACTTTGCAGGAGGATCTCAATGAGCTGGGATTCATGACAGTCAAGCCCACAGGCTACTATGGGACCATCACAAGGACTGCCGTCATTAAGATGCAGAAGCAGTACGGACTGCTGGTGGACGGTATTGCAGGCAAACAAACATTGGGTAAGCTGGACAGTCTGATGCAGAGAGATGCAGCTAAGGCTGCTTCCAGTACGGCAGCCGCCGCAGCGGAGAATGCTGACGAAAGCCAGAAGGCTTCCTCCAGAGGAGAATTGCATTCGGCGGAGAGC
This sequence comes from Clostridiaceae bacterium, assembly GCA_012519745.1. Taxonomy (GTDB): domain Bacteria; phylum Bacillota; class Clostridia; order Acetivibrionales; family DTU013; genus DTU013. The sequence continues at coordinate 10,224 of JAAYPO010000078.1, forward strand.
ATCATCGATTATGCCAAGAGATTCAAGGGAGTCAAGTATGTATGGGGAGGAACCACTGCCAAGGGATTTGATTGTTCGGGGTTCGTCAAATATGTCTATAACAAGTTTGATGTATCTCTAAGCAGAACTTCTGCGGCTCAGGCTAAAAACGGCACCTACATAAAGAAGGCTGATTTGCTGCCCGGGGACCTGGTTTTCTTTGACACCAACGGTGGTAAAAACCGAATCAACCATGTAGGCATCTACATTGGCGGCGGAAAGATGATTCATTCTTCCTCGCTGCACAAGGGTGTTGTTATATCCACCATAAACAGCGGATTTTACGCCAAGTGCTATATGACGGCAAGAAGAGTTTTGAAATAGCAGCTTGTGTGGATCCACAGGCATCATATGAAAAAAGTGCAGACCTCGTGTTATCAGTCAGCTGAGACCATGAGGTCTTTCTTTTTGGGAAATATGCGCCGGGTATGCATCAGGTTGTTCTTAGCACTGCTTGAATGATATAATCTATGTATTAAAGCAAATCAGTAATAATGACCTGGTGTGTCCGGCTTTGCGGGCAGATCTGCGCCAGGCAGGCTCTATCATATAAACAGGAGGTAGTCCCTTATGCGCATCCTGCATACTTCAGACTGGCATCTTGGCAGAAGCCTAGAGCATATCTGCCGGATCGACGAACAGCGCAGTTTTATTGACTGTCTCGTAAATCTGGCAGAAGAGAAGGATATAGATATCGTTTTGATAGCAGGCGATATATATGACACATACAATCCCTCGGCAGCAGCGGAGGAATTGTTTTATGAGGCTATGGACAGGCTGGGGGGCAAAGGGAAGAGAGCTGTGATCGTCATAGCGGGAAACCATGACAATCCGGACAGGCTGTGTGCCGCCAGTCCGCTGGCCTACAAAAACGGGATCATACTGCTGGGATACCCGGGAAGTGATGCAGGTGCATACAAAACAGATGACGGAGACATCCATATCGTTGATTCAGGGGCGGGGTGGCTGGAGATCAGCGTGCCCGGATGTGACAGCAATGCTGTGATCATCGCCATGGCATATCCCTCCGAATCAAGGCTTGAGGAACTGCTCACTGACATGGCTGATGAGGGGGAACTACAGAAGGCTTATTCTGAAAGGATAGGGAGCATTTTCTCTGAGCTTTCCGGCAAATACAGGGATGATACGGTCAATCTGCTCGTATCGCACCTCTTCCTGCTGGGAGGCAGTACATCTGACTCGGAAAGGACGCTGCAGGTCGGAGGGGCAATGACTGTGGATCCTGCAGTATTACCTGAAAAAGCGCACTATGCCGCGCTGGGCCATCTCCACAGACCTCAGCAGATACGCAGTGCGGCATGTCCCGCATATTATGCCGGGTCACCGCTGGCATACAGCTTTTCTGAGGCAGATTACAGCAAGGCTGTTTTCATAGTTGATGCGGTGCCGGGTGAGGAAGCCGTAATTGAACCGGTATACCTTGACTGCGGCAAACCCCTGATGAGATGGTATGCGGAGGAAGGCATCGGTCAGGCAATAGAATGGTGCGAAGAGGGGAAGGACCCCAATGCATGGGTTGATCTTGAAATACTGACTGACCGTGTACTGACGATGGATGAACAAAAGATGCTCAGAAGCCTGCATCCCGGGATCATAAACATACGCCCGAGACTCAGGACTGAAGATGTGCAGGTGATGAGTCCTGTCAGCAGGGAAGGACGCAGGATAGATGAGCTGTTCCGCGATTATTACAGATACAGGATGGGGGTAGATATACCCGACGAGCTTATGGAGGCATTCCTGGATGTAATAAATGACGGGCATGAAGAATATGACCGGGGAGAGGACGCTCCGGAGAGCAGCGCGGGAGATGTCACCCAGGAGAGCAGCGCGGGAGATGTCGCCCAGGAGGGCAGCACGGGGGATGATGCCCCGGAGGTCAGCGCTGGAGATGTAAGGGATATGGGCGGCACGCTGGAAGGGGGAGCTGGGACAGATGAGGCCTAAACTGCTTGAGATAGAGGGACTGCAGAGCTTTACCGAAGCTCAGACCATAGATTTTGATACACTGGGGGAAGCCGGTCTGTTCGGCATTTTTGGACCCACCGGGAGCGGCAAATCTACCATACTCGATGCCATCACCTTTGCATTGTACGGCAGGGTGAAGAGAGCAGAGAACGGTACCCAGGGGATCATAAACTCCAGATGCAGCAAAGCCAGAGTGGCATTCACATTCGAGCTTAACAGGAACGGTACCAGGACAAGCTACAGGGTGGAGAGGACCTATCAGAGAAAAAAGAAATCGCTCCATGCGTGTGAGCCGAAGGTAGTCCGCCTCATCGAGCTAACAGCCGATGGAGATATACCGATTTGTGACAAGGCTACAGAGGTCAGCTCGAGGATCAGGGAGCTTCTTGGCCTGAACAGTGAGGATTTCACAAGGGCAGTGGTCATCCCACAGAACAGCTTCCAGGAGTTCCTGCTGCTGAACAATTCAGAACGCAGGGGCATGCTGGAGAGGATATTCTATCTTGAGGAGTACGGCAGACAGCTGACAGATAAGATCGCCCGGAAAATGGCCGGGCTGAAAAGCAGGATAGATGTACTGACCGGAGAGCTGTCGGGGTATGCCGACGCCTCGACTGAAGCGCTGGAGGAAGCAAAGAGCGCAATGGAGGCCGCTATACAGTCCAGAGATGATATACAGAAGGAATTGAAGGGCAAGGAGGCCGCCTTTGGTCAGGCCAGGGAGATCTGGGGTCTGGTGCAGGACATTGAGGACATAGACAGGAAAGAAAAGGAGCACAGGGCACTGGAACAGGAAATCATGGTCAAGAGACAGCGGCTTGACAAAGCGGTAAAAGCCCGGGACCTTGCACCCATGATCGATCAGACAAGGGAGCTTGGTGCAAAGCTGGACGACACCAACGCTCAACTGAAGGAAGTACTTGTGAAATTGCCGGGGATAAGCACAGGCTTATCCGAGACAAGGGCTGAATATGAAAGAGCCAGGCGTGAAGCCGCTGTAGAGCAGCCAAAGCTGGTGGAGCAAAGGACCAGGCTTTCTGATGCCCTTGGCATAAAAAATGAGATAGTCTTATTATCGTCCAGGATGGAGAGTCTCACGCAGTCTGCGGCTGAAATCGCCAGGGCTGTCGGAGCCAGGACTGAGGAAAGAGATAAAGCTGTCAGTGAATACGATCAGCTTAAAAAAAGGCTGGGTGACCTGGCGGCTGAAGCTGAAGCCCTTAAAACAAAGCCTGAATACAGGCATGAAATACAGGCGGGAGCAGCTCTTGAAAGCGAGATGGCAGTTCTGGAAAAAAACAGCAGGCAGCTTCAGTCAAGGAAGGCGACTGTCAATAATGCGGCTATGGAGCTTGAAAAGAAGCTTGCAGTCATAAGGCAGGAAATAGCGGACAGTCTGAAAACCCAGGAGGAGCTGGCGGCCGGCCTGCAGACCCTTGCGGAGGCAAACCCGGGAGACAAGACATCTGTCTTCAAAATGATCGACCGTGTACGCTCGGCACAGGGTGTATACCAGATGATTCTGCATAAAGAGAAGGAAATAGAACAGTGCCGTTCAAGAAATGAAGGTCACAGAGCTGCATTGAAGGATATGGAGGTCAGGTGTACAGAGCTTGAAAAAGAAAGGGTGGCAGCTGCCGATATGCATGAAAGGCTGCGTTTGAAGCTTGAACAATGCCGGCAGGAGCTGGACAGGCACTCTGCCTATACCCTGTCAAAAAAGCTCAAGGAGGGAGAGCCCTGCCCCGTATGCGGTTCGCCATCCCATCCGGCACCGGCTGTGAGTGACAGCACTGAAGGCTTTGAGGTACTGGAGAAAATGGCGGATGATGTCCGCAGCAGGCTTGATGATGCAGAAATCAAACTCAGGGAAACCGAAAGGGCTGCATTGATCGCTGCAGAGAACCTTAAGGCAAGACGAGAGCAGCTGGAGCTGGCTGTCCGGGAGCTGGAGCAGAAGGCGGGTGAATACGAGGCCGAAAGACAAAAGCTTCCTGAAAAGCTCAAGGATCTGGAGCCGGAACAGCTCCGGCAGAAAATTGATAAGGCCGATGCCTCTGTAAATGAAAAGCTCCAGGCCATAGAGGCCTGGGAGAAGGAGCAAAGTGAGCTCAAGGAGCGCAGTGAAAGACATAATAATACCATCGCATCGCTGCGCATATCTGAAAACGGCATAAATTCCGAACTGAAGGTCAACCATGACAACGGAGCGCTTTTGGACAGAGAAATCGAGGAATTGGCAGAGAGACTGGCAGGACTTCGCCGGAAGCACTCAGAGTTCCTGCAAAGACATTCCATCTCCAGTGCTGAAGCGGAGCTGTCCAGACTGTCGGAGAATGACCGAAACCTGAGTCTGATCGAGGCAGAGGTAGAAAAGATACGCAAGCTCTGTGATGAGATGAGGGTCAATATAGATCATTCAAATGAAGAGCTCACAAAGTTAAATGCCGAGGGCATAAAGCTGGAGACCGACATCAAAGGCCTGGCTGCGCAGATCGGTGACAAGGAAGCAAGGCTGATGGAATTGACAGCAGGAGCTGATATCGAGGAGGGCATCCGCTCGATAGATGGAAGGCTCATGCGTATAGCCTCTGATGAGAAGGAATACACACAAAAACTTGAGAGGCTGGAGAAGCTTAATAATGAGCTCAGTACAAAGAAATCGCTGCTTACGAACCAGTTAAACATATATACTGAAAACCTGCAGCGGGAAAATGCAAAGCTGGCGGTATCTTTGGCTGAAAAGGGCTTCGCCGGTCCGGATGAAGCAGAGGCCGGCATCCTTGAGCCTGAAGTGCAAAAAGAGCTGAAGACAGCGATAGAGCAGTATGATCAGGCATTGCTGAACTTAACTGCACACAAGCAGATGCTGGAAAAAAAGCTGGGAGCCCGGAACATCACCAGGCAGGAGTGGGAACAGACGGAACGCTCCTACAATGAGCTGACGGAGCAGTCGAAGAACTGTGCCTCAGCCTGTGAGGTTGCCAAGAGACATTATAACAGCATCAAGGCGAAGAATCAGAAATGGGTCGGGATCAAGAAAGCGTATAATGAGATCAGCCATAAACACGGTCTTTACGATCAGATACAAAAGCTGTTGAGTGCAAAGCGCGGCAGGGACAACAGCTTCATTGACTACATTGCAGAGGAAAGACTTCGCTATGTTGCGGCCAATGCCTCAATGACCCTGGGGGAAATCACCAGGCACAGGTATGCACTGGAGCTGGATGCCGAATCGGGCTTTATCATAAGGGACAATGCAAACGGCGGGATACACAGGATGGTAGCATCGCTGTCCGGAGGGGAGACCTTCCTGACCTCGCTTTCACTTGCACTGGCGCTGTCCGAGCAGATACAGCTCAAGGGGCAGAGCCCGCTGGAGTTCTTCTTTTTGGATGAGGGCTTCGGTACACTGGACCAGGAGCTTCTTGATACTGTGCTGGACGCTCTGGAGAGGCTCAGCAGCGATCAGCGTGTGATCGGGGTCATCAGCCATGTGCCTGAACTGAAGTCAAGGATCGGCCGACGCCTGACAGTAACACCCCCCAGCTTCGCCGGCGACGGGAGCAGGGTATCGGTTGAAAATGCATGAGGTACAAGGTATAAAGTTTGCATTTATAACCATATTATTATATAATTGTTATTGTCAGCTTTAGCTTATCGTCATTATTCAAAAAGTGCAGGCAGGTAATAATCGATTATGCAATAGGAGAGTGATAGGATGGCTGTTCAGAAGAACGAGAAGATTGAGAAACCGACAGTTGTCAAGGAGAAGAAAACTGTAAAAAAAGTTCAGACAGATAATGATGTAAAGCGCAAGGCGGCTAAACTTGTTGTTGCACACCTGAAGAAGAAGCTTCCGGAGAATGACTTTTTAGGCAGGGAACATATAACGAACTGGATCAACGACATGGAAGAACTGCTTCTTAAGGAAGAATTCGTTTTAGTAGAGTATCACGAGATGAGACGTAACCTTAACGATGTCATTGAACGTACAGTTGACGAAGAGCTGAGATTTAAACTGCGGGACTCATGGTACAGTCTGGGTAAGGCCCTCGATAAGAAGGTCAGACAAAGATAGTTCCAGATGCATGAGCCCGGTGAAGCCGGGTTTTTTTATTGCAGAGGTATTTGGCGGAAGACAAGCCGAAGGCCGACAGGCCTTCGGCTTGTCTGTATCCGAATGCCTGCCGGCCTTCTATATCTGCTTCAGAAAGCTGCGGCCGCTTGCGATGGCAGCCCTGACGCTTTCGGCGGCAGGCCCTCCCGGGAGGCTGCGGCCGCTGACGCATTTCTCCAGGCTGATCTCTGTATAGACATCAGCCTCTATCTTTGGAGAGAATTCCTTGAATTCCTCCATGGTCAACTGATTTATTGCCTTATTGCTATTGATGCAGTACAGCACCATTTTTCCTATTATTTCATGGGCACTGCGGAAGGGTATGCCCTTTCGCACAAGATAATCAGCTATGTCTGTAGCATTGGTGAAGCCGCCCTGTGCCGCACGGTACATGTTTTCCTTCTTTATCTTCATCGTGGAGAGCATCTTCACAAACACAGGCAGACAGCCTTTCACGGTGTCAACTGCATCAAAGACAGCTTCCTTGTCCTCCTGCATATCCTTGTTGTATGCAAGGGGAAGGGCTTTCATCACTGTCAGCAGCGTTAGCAGAGAACCATAGACACGTCCTGTCTTGCCCCTGACCAATTCTGCCACATCGGGGTTCTTCTTCTGGGGCATTATACTGCTGCCCGTACTGAAGGCATCATCCATCTCAACAAAGGAAAACTCTGCCGAGGACCAGATTATCAGTTCCTCGCAAAACCTGCTAAGATGCATCATTATTATAGAGAGGCAGGATGCCAGTTCGATAGCAAAATCCCTGTCGCTCACCCCGTCCAGGCTGTTTTCGGTAATACCGGAGAATCCGAGCTTCCGGGCCACGAACTCCCTGTCCAGGGGGTAGGTGGTGCCGGCCAGCGCACCGGAGCCAAGGGGCATGACATCCATCCGCCTGCAGCAGTCGTCCAGCCTTCCCACATCGCGCCTGAACATCTGGAAATATGCCATCAGGTGGTGGGCCAGCGTTATGGGCTGTGCCCTTTGCAGATGGGTATACCCGGGCATTATCGTATCCAGATTGTTTTCGGATATCTCCAAAATGGTCTCCAGCAGCTCTGAGAGCATACGCTTCACATCAGCGATCTCGTCCTTCAGGTACATACGGATGTCCAGTGCGATCTGGTCGTTGCGGCTCCTGCCTGTGTGCAGACGTTTGCCGGTATCGCCGATGCGTTCGATGAGGAGCTTCTCGATATTCATGTGTATGTCTTCGGCATCCACCAGGAACTGGACCTGTCCGTTTTCTATATCCTTCAGTATATCTTCAAGAGTCATACATATAAGCTTTGCGTCAGCTTCCGGAATGATACCGCACTTTCCCAGCATTTCGGCATGAGCCATGCTGCCCTGGATATCCTGCCTGTACATCCTGGAATCAAACCTTATTGATGAGTGGAAATCATCCACTGATTTATCTGTACCGGCAGAAAATCTGCCCCCCCATAGTTTCATATCATCCCACCTCTATTTCTTGTCTTCCATCATCATGGCTCTGACCTTCATCGGCAGTCCGAACAGGTTTATGAAGCCCTCGGCATCCTTCTGGTTGTAGATTTCGTCTCTTCCGAAGGTGGAGAGTTCTTCACTGTAAAGGGAATAGGGTGACTGGGCACCGGCCGGCATACAGTTGCCCTTGTACAGCTTCAGGCGGACAGTACCGGTCACCGTCTTCTGAGTATTGTCAACAAATGCCGACAAAGCCTCTCTCAGAGGGGTGAACCACTGACCATAGTATACGAGCTCTGCAAACCTTTGGGCAACTACATCCTTGTAGTGCAGTGTGTCTCTGTCGAGGCAGAGCAGCTCCAGTTCCCTGTGGGCAGCATAGAGTATGGTGCCGCCGGGCGTCTCATAAACGCCTCTGGACTTCATGCCGACCAGCCTGTTCTCAACCATGTCGATTATACCCACGCCGTTTTCGCCTCCCAGCTTGTTGAGAACATCCATCAGTTCAACGGGTGAATATTCCTTTCCATTGACCTTTTTCGGGATACCCTGTTCAAAGTATATTTCAACATAGGCAGGCTTGTCAGGGGCCTTCTCGGGGGATACCATGAGCTTTAGCAGCTTGTCATACGAAGGCTCGTTCCAGGGATCCTCCAGATCGGACCCTTCGTGGCTCAGATGCCACAGGTTCCTGTCCATGCTGTAGTTGTCCTTCTTTGTTACCGGTATGGGAATGTTTCTTGCCGCCGCATAATCTATTGCATCTTCTCTTGATTTGATGTCCCAGATCCTCCAGGGAGCGATTATTTTCAGATGGGGGGCCAGCGCCTTCACAGTCAGCTCGAAGCGGACCTGGTCATTGCCCTTTCCGGTCGCGCCGTGGCATATGGCTGTTGCACCTTCCTTCTGAGCGATTTCCACCAGTCTCTTTGCTATGATCGGACGGGCAAAGGAGGTGCCAAGAAGATACTTGCCCTCATATACCGCATTTGCCTTTATGGTGGGATAGATGAAATCGGTGATGAACTCTTCTCTGAGATCTTCGATGTATATCTTGCTTGCCCCGGTCTTTATGGCTTTTTCATTCAGTGGTTCCAGTTCCTCTCCCTGTCCCACATCACCGGCCATTGCAATGACCTCGTAATCGTAGTTTTCCTTCAGCCACGGAATGATAATGGATGTATCCAATCCGCCTGAATATGCAAGTACCACTTTTTCCTTCTGACTCATATCAATTCCTCCCCATCTATGCTAAAATATTAACTGTATGATGGCAGCAAGCATGACCGCGGGTGCGCCGCAAGATCATTCTATCGCTTTATGCATCTGATACAGCACTATTTTATTAAATTTAGAATGATTATACAACACAATGCATAATTATGCAATATAAATTATAAATATTCATAGGAGTTTTTCATATGCTGGTTATGGGGATCGACCCTGGATTTGCAATCACGGGGTATGGTATAGTAAAATATGAGGGGAACAAATTTTCGCCCATCGAATATGGCGCGATCCTGACAAAAGCCGGAGAGCCCTTTGATCACAGGCTTTTGAAGCTGGATCGGGAGATGAGTGTGATAATAGACAGGTTCAAGCCTGACGCTGTTTCTATTGAGGAGCTGTTTTTCAATACAAACATTAAAACGGCCATAATGGCCGCCCATGGCAGGGGAGTCGCCATGGCAGCCGCAGCCAGAGCCGGTATCGAAATATTCGAATACACTCCGCTGCAGGTAAAGCAGTCGGTGGTGGGGTATGGAAGGGCTGAAAAAAAGCAGGTCCAGCAAATGGTTAAAGCAATACTGAACCTGCCTGATATCCCGAAGCCCGACGATGTGGCCGATGCGCTGGCCATCGCTGTGTGTCACTGCCATTCCTGCAAGCTTTCCGCCATAGGACTCAGGTAGCCATAGACAGGCAGCCGGGGCAATGGACGGCAGCCGTAATAACGGACAAACAGCCTGCAGGCTGTATTATTAGGCAGTAGAAGATGGGACGTAGGGAACCTATTATTTGATATTGACAATGGATTACCGGGAGGGACCTGATGTACGCTTATATAAAAGGAAAGCTGGAAGCAAGGGGAAATGATTACATAATACTGGAGACAGGCGGGATAGGATATAAGATAGCCACATCACTGGCGACCCTTGAGGCTGCAGGTCAGCCCGGGCGTGAATTCAAGGTGTTCACATATCTCCATGTCCGTGAGGATGTCATGAGCCTTTTCGGCTTTGCAACACATGAAGAGCTGAGCACCTTTGAACTGCTGCTGACGGTTTCGGGAGTGGGACCAAAGGTAGCGCTGTCCCTTCTGTCGTCGATCTCACCTTCCAAGTTTGGACTTGCTGTCATCACAGATGATATAAAGACACTTACAAGAGCGCCGGGTATCGGCAACAAAATGGCGCAAAGGATAGTACTCGAACTCAAGGACAAGATCAAGAAGGAACAGCTGGCGCTGAACACAGGCGCAGACATGGATATGCCTGCGGCAGCACAGGGGGGCTCAAAGCTGTCCGAAGCTGTCAGCGCCCTTATGGTGCTGGGGTATTCCCATGTTGAAGCAAGCAAGGCCGTAGCTGCAGCATTTTCCGAGGAGCTGGACCTGGAGTCCATTATAAGGAATGCACTCAAGGGCCTTGTCAGATAAGTTCACAACACTATGGGGGAAAGTCACATGGAAGAGGAAAGGCTTACAAATACCAATGCAGTCGGGGAGGATATAGATGAGACGAGTCTGCGCCCGAGAAGGATCAATGAGTATATCGGACAGACAAAGGTAAAGGAAAATCTGAACGTATTCATAGAAGCTGCCAAGAGAAGAAATGAAGCGCTGGACCATGTATTGCTTTACGGGCCTCCGGGGCTCGGCAAGACGACACTGGCCGGCATCATAGCCTCGGAGCTTGGAGTGAGCCTTCGGATAACCTCCGGTCCGGCTATCGAAAAACCGGGAGATCTGGCGGCGATACTGACCAACCTTGGCAGCTTCGACGTGCTGTTCATAGATGAGATACACCGCCTCAACAGGAGTGTTGAGGAAATACTTTATCCTGCCATGGAGGATTATGCCCTCGATATCATAATCGGAAAGGGACCCAGCGCCCGCTCCATCAGGCTGGATCTGCCCAAATTCACTCTTGTAGGTGCCACCACCAGGGCAGGACTGCTGACATCGCCGCTCAGGGATAGGTTCGGCGTCATCAACAGGCTGGAGATGTACACAAATGAAGAGCTTGCATTGATAGTCAAGCGCTCTGCAGCAATACTCAATATCGAGATAGATGAAAAGGGGGCCGGCGAGATCGCAAAAAGATCCAGGGGGACCCCAAGGATAGCAAACAGGCTTCTTAAGAGGGTCCGGGACTTTGCCCAGGTCAAAGCCGAGGGTATAATAGACAAGGATGTGGCAGCTATGGCCCTCAGCGCCCTTGAAATCGATGCAATTGGTCTTGACTGTACCGACAGGAACATGCTCTCCAGCATAATCGAAAAGTTCGGGGGAGGGCCGGTGGGCCTGGACACCCTTGCGGCATGCATCGGCGAGGAGCCCGACACGATAGAGGATGTGTACGAGCCGTATCTGCTCCAGCTTGGCTTTATCAACAAGACGCCAAGGGGGAGGATGACCACAAAGCTGGCATATGAGCACCTGGGAATAAAAACGAAGACCGACTGGTACCAACAGGAAGAAATGGAAATGCCATAATGGCTGTCCGACGACACATCGGTGATCGGAGCTGAGAAAAGCTGAAAAGACCTGTATCCGCAAGGATACAGGGTTTTTCATTACAGTTTAGTTAAATTAATATTAATGATACGTCATATCCGCCGATGATGTCGAATAATGTGTTATTCTGAAAATAGGCAACAGCATCAATGGCTGATCACAAATCAAGCCTCATAACACATGATAAAATCGGCGGGGTATCATCATGAAAAGATTCATTGCAGCATTTCTACTGACCATATCCATCATATCCTTATCAGGCAGCATCATTTATGCCGAAAAGATTCCGGAGCCGGGATCCAGGGGCCTGCTGGGGGATATAACATACAGCTCTGATGAGATCTATGAGCAGGTACATATAAAAGCAACAGGATATACCAAATATAGTTCGGAGATATTGGACAGCCCTGACAGGATAGTCATCGATCTGAAAAATGTGGAGGTGCCCGCCGGACAAGGCTCTATAAAAGCTGCAGGTGCGCTGGTGGACGGGATCAGGTATTCTCAGTTCACCTCGGATATCGGAAGAGTTGTTGTGGATGTGAAAAAAGGCTATGATTATTCAGTCGGAGAAACCGATACAGGGCTCATAGTATATGTCTGCAATGAAAAAGCGGCTTCGGAGAGAAATGACAATAACACCATGATATTTGGCAGGAGCGGAAGCATAAAAAAGACAGGCAGCGGTGCAAATGAGGCAGTCGTGATAGACCTTGGCAGGTTTGAGAGCTATCATATATCCAGACGGTCCGACCCTGAGGAGCTTGTGGTCACCATCCCGGACGCACGTGTATTTGGGACCGGAAAGGAGCTTGATGTGGAGGGTGACATGGTAAGGTATGTCAACTACCAAAAGTCAGGCGGAACGGGTGCCGTTATCACCATCGGCATCACTGCCCAGTACCAGTACAGCGCCCACGGGACAGACCAGGGCCTGGTCATTTCCTTTGAAAGGCCGTCATATAAAAATATCAGGTACAATAATAATTATGACAGGGTGCATTTTCTTATCAAAAATGTGTCACTGACCACCGGCACAAAGAATCTCAAGCCTCTTTACACATATTCCAGGGACAGGATGGGACAGGTGTATACCATCACCTTTCCATCCTCCGGTGCTGATATCGGTGAAGGCATGCTGGATATCGGCGATGAGCATCTAAAGTCCTTTGAGGTAAGGAAGAATGATAATGAAACGACTTCATTTATTTTTACCGGTCATCCCGAGAATGACTATGTCGTTTTTACCCGTGATTCGGGAGATACTGCCATCACTGTTGTCAGGCCTGCCCCCTCCGACAGGAAGCTGGTGGTCATCGATGCGGGGCATGGCGGTACAGCCATCGGGGCTGCTTATGGCAAGCTCATTGAGAAGGAACTCAATCTCGATATAGCCAAACGCCTGGAATCGCTGTTGAAGGAAAAGGGTGCCCAGGTGTACATGCTGAGGTCTGATGACTCCAATGTGGACAATTATGAACGCGTGTATATAGCCAATGCCCTTCGTGCCGGTCTATATCTCAGCATACACCATAATGGAACAAAATCAAATAAGACAGACGGGACAATGACCCTTTTCTGTCCGTCATCAAAGCCGGGCTTCACAGGCAAAGATTTCGCCAAAATCATACAGGAGGGTATGCTCTCGGCGCTGAAAACAACAGACAGAGGCCTCAGGACAAGGCCTGATCTGATAGTGCTCAGGGAGACCCATATGCCTGCGGCCCTTGCCGAGGTGGCCTTTTTGACAAATGCCGGGGACAGGGCGCGGCTTTCCAGTGATGCCTTCAGGCAAAAAGCAGCCCAGTCACTCTGTGACTCGGTATTTAAGGCCCTGAAAAGGATCAGCTGAGCATTTGACAGGGCGGGAAATACTAAAATCCTTTGAAGTTGTCCATAATCTCCATGAAATAGTTTATCGGGAGGGACAATATGAAAAGGGTTTTAGTTTTTTTTATTGCTGTCATGATCATGGCATTGGCATTGACAGGGTGCAAAATACCGTTTTTCGGTGAATCAACAGGGGAACCGGACCTTGCCGGCGACGACATGGTGAGACTTGATGACTGGGATGATATCACCGGCACAGGTGCCGCAGCGGACGATGAAGCAGATCCTGGTGACCCGGCCGGCAACACGACAGACAGCCCTGCAGGTCCTGGAGGTCCCGGAAATGATGCCGGCATCGGCGGTGATACGGATGACATTATGGCTGGCATTACAAACAGCGGCATTAGTGAAGCGGCTGATTCCCTGTATTCTGAGGATGGGACAGGAACCCCCGGTGCCATCAATCCTGCGGGAGGAGTGCTTGACAACAGCTATGCAGAAGATGGATCTCCGGAGGATGCTTCATCCAGCAGCCAGGAGTACAAGGCAGAACAGGACAGCGGAGGGTCAGCGAAGCCTGCCACAGGAGTGCTTGCGTCTGAGAGCAATGATGCAGGCAGCAGATTCGCCGAGCCAAGACGGCCGGTCACTGTATATTATCAGGATAAGGACGGCTGTGTGATCCCAATGACCAGATGGATCCAGCCTCAGCTTGGCATTGCCAGAGCGGCAGTCAGTCTTGCTGTCGATAGCCCGCTGACACGTGAGGAGACTGCTTATTACGGCGTTTATCCCATTATACCCGAGCATACTGAAATCTTAGGTATCGACATTAAAGACGGTATAGCGACCATCGATTTCAACAGGTATTTGCTCAACTATGGGACTGCTTATTCAGAGCGGAATATCGTAGCGTCTATCGTATATACGCTGACTGAGTTCGATACTATCAATAAGGTCAGGATCGTGATAAACGGCTATCCCCAGGGGATCCTCAAATATGGCACCGATCTGTCAGAGCCCATTGGGAGGGAGGACATCATGATCAATGGTGATCCGGACCTTTTGGCTGCAGGAAAGAAAAAGCTCGATGTTTATTTTATAAAAACAGCTAATGCGGGCTATGCATATCCTGCTCCGGTATCTGTGACGGATAGCGAAGGCGGCATCGGAGTAATGCCTGAAACCTATGTAAAGCAGCTCCTTAGTGCTGATCCCCAGAGAGGCATGTATTCAGAGATGCCCGAGGGAGTCAGCCTTATCAGCAGTTATGTGCAGGGCGATGTGATCACGCTGGACTTCAGTGAGGAGTTTCTCAGCTACGGGGGCAGCTCAAGGGAGGAAAACATATTGAAGCAGCTTGCCTATACGCTGAGACAGTGTGACAGCATAAGGAAAATCAATATACTGGTGGAGGGGCGCAAGGCAGAGCTGCCTGAGGGCACCAATATTTCGGCAGGTCTGGCCATCCCGGTGACCATAAATGATGTTATGGACAGATAGGATTATTTGGTTTATAGTATATAGATGATTTATTTATGCATATTGTAATGGTAATACAATACAGAATGCTATTTGCAGTGTGAAGGGGCAGCAACAATGAGTGAAGCGAGCATGGACCGTGAAAGGAAGAAGATCATAGCAGCTACAAAAAACAGGGGGAAGCTGGAGGAGATAGCCCAGCTGCTGTCAGAGCTGCCTTATGATGTGATTTCCATGACCGAAGCAGGCATGACTGACGATATAGATGAGAACGGAGCGACTTTTGAGGAAAATGCACTGATCAAGGCAAGAGCAGTATGGAAGGTGACGGGAGAAACGGTACTTGCCGACGACTCCGGCCTTGAGGTCGATCACCTGGCAGGCGCACCGGGTGTTTATTCTGCCAGATATGGCGGGGAGGGTGCCACTGATGCAGACAAGAACATCAAACTTCTTGCTGAGCTGTCGGGAGTGCCGGCGGACAAAAGGACTGCCAGATTCGTATGTGCTGCCGCACTGATATTCCCTGACGGCAGGGAACTGGTGGTCAGAGGCACCTGTGAAGGGTACATCGCTGATGGACCGGCTGGTAATAATGGATTTGGATATGATCCGCTGTTTTATGTGCCGGCATTTGGTCTGACAATAGCGCAGATGGACGCTGAGCTCAAAAACAGCATCAGCCATCGGGGAAATGCACTCAGGAAGATACTGGACATATTGGAGGGTGGATCTGCAGGCAGCTCGGACAATAGCTGAGACAGGATATTGTCGGGAGCCTGTTTTGTTATGAAAATTTTAGTTTTTAGCGATACCCATGGGGATACCGGCAGGGCAGAAAAAGCCATCAGGTCAAACAGGGGAGTCGATCTGATAATCCATTTGGGTGATTACTTCAGGGATGCGCAAAAGCTTTCGGCGCTGTTTCCCAATATCCCCATGGAATACATATATGGCAACAGCGATTTTTTGATAGGGAATGTGCCTGGCGAAAAGATGATCCAGGTCTGCGGTAAAAGGATATTTATGACACACGGACACAAATATTCTGTAAAGTGGGATCGCAAGAGGCTGCTCAGCAAGGCCCGGGAGCAGAATGCCGATATTTTGCTCTTTGGCCATACTCACATACCAGAGCTCATAGTAAATGACCCGTTGTATCTGCTCAATCCGGGAAGCACCAGCGAACCGAGGGCTGATTCGAAAGGATCATATGCCATAATAGAAATAGACAATGACCATATCAGGCCTAAGATATGCAGAGTATAGCAGCGCAAGCGCTGTCCAGGCTCTGCTGCGCCGCTGGTCTTTTGCAGACTTTAATGGCAGCAGCCGCCACACTGGTGGTAATTGGGGCACTCGGCTGCGCCGGATTTTTTCTGCTGAACTATATTCACATTGGTAAATACAGCTTCCAACTCGGTACTGCCGCACCTCGGGCATTTGATGCGTTTGTTCTCACGGTCGCTCATGGACGCCATTATATTGAATTCTTCGCCGCAGCTGCATTTCAAATCATAAAAAGGCATGATCTCTTACCTCCGCTGAATGATGCTGTGATATACTGATACTAACTAGTGTACCATATTTGTCTGATTTGTTGAATACACAGCCAGCGCCACTCGGGAGGCAGTGATGTTTTATTGAAAAATCATGCCTGATGTGGTATGATTACGTCTAATAAATTTGTTTTTTAGGAAATAAAGACATTGTATTGTGAACAGCGGGCATAGGCTCATACCAGGTCTATCGGGAGATTATTCATGAAGACTATTATACGGTTCAGGATGATATTTGCTTTTTTGCTCATTATTTCGGTAATGGCGCTGTTTTCCGGCTGTTCAGCACTCAATCAGGGCAGCAAGAAGGGAGATCCTGACGAAAACGCGGCAGGAAGCCAGCGTGAGAGCAAAGACACAAGTTGGCACAGTTCTTACTCAAATGATTTTGACAGTATCAAACAGTATGTAGAAACCCATGTGCAGGATTTTCGGGAGAATAGAGAAAACTACATAATGAGGCAGGCTGACTACGATGTTTCCACAGAGGGAGGGACCATCGAAGGATATTACTCCGGTGATGTCTTGAAGTATGTTGAGACACATATCTACGGAGAAATGGGAAGACTGTCCTATAACGTTTATTACATAGATGATTCATTGAAGTATTTTGTTGAAACAACGGTGCAATATGATAATCCTATAAATAATGAAAGCAGTTCCAATGTCATCAGCGAGACAAGAGAAGAATATCTGATCATCAACGGCAGGATCCATGAATACACAAGTGACCTGAAAATACTCAGCGAGACGGATGAGGCGAACTATACCGAACTGTTCCGGGTGTTTGAACAAAAACTGAAAAACGCAGCCAGGCCTTCAACAGCAAACAGGGAACCGGCCAAGGCTGAGCCGAAGGGTGACGATAAAACCCTGGAGGACCTGAAAGATGAAGGTGTAAAGTTGTTTGAGGATAAAGCATTCAGCGTCGGCCTGGACGACTTCGGTCAGGTGACGCTGATAACGGGCAGCGCAGAGGATGAATTCGGCTTGCCTGATCTTAAGCTTTATTTGGCGGACAAAGACAACAGGCTGATCTATGAGTTCACTGATTTCTATGGAAACCAATGGCCGATGCTCTATGAGGTCTCGGACGTTTCATTCCTGGATTTGGATGGCGACGGCCTCAAGGACGTTATTGTGACAGCCTCTTATATGACCGGTGTCGGAGAGCATGGGGCCGAAGAGTTTCCTGTTGCCGGTGTATATTTTCAAAGAGGGAAGGAATTTGTCAATGATCCGGAGTTGGATGAAAAAATAAATGATGCCGGGGCCAACACCACCATCGACGATGTTGTAGGTTTTCTGGCCGGAGCCGGCGACAGTACCGGCAATGATACCGGCGATGCTATAGTGCCGGTAGCCTTCAATGGCCTTCTGGCCGGCAGCTTCCATGATGGGAAATGGTTCGGTGTTGAAGCCACTGTTCCCAGAATAAATGACAATATAAGATATAGTGTTTTTTCCAATTTCGAGCATATCGGCAATGGAACAGGCAGTCTGCCGTTTACTGATGAACATGGATTCGATTATGTAACTGTAAAGAGAGAAGGTCCACACAGGGATGATATTGATGTTGCTGTCGAAATAGGTAGAATAGGTGATGTTCTTTCTATCAAGCCTAAAGCATACAATGAAGAGTTTTACTTTGATATGGTCAAGGGCTTCCTTGATCAAAAAATAAGTGGTGAGTACCCAAAGGGCATCCTTCAGGGAATAAGCGCAGACCTGGACAATGACGGGAACGAAGAGCACGTGATTTCAGTGTGCAGCTATAACGATGCCGATAACCTGGCACTCCGGGGATGGTATAAGGAAAACAATAATTTTTCATATCTGCTGTTAGCCAAAGAAACGAAAAACGGATATGAAATATCGGTAATAGCTGAAGCGCTGCGAAGTGAGGCGGACAGGGACAGTGCCTATCATGGATGGATCAATGAAGGGGAAATGATGGTTTTCAGGTCCGAATATCAGGTTATCGGCCTGATCGATATAGATGGGGACGGAGACCCGGAGCTGATCTGCCTTGAGGACGTCCACGAAGCCACATCATGCTATGTGTACGAGTACGTCAACGGCCGGTGGGTGGTCAGGCTTCGCGGTCAGGCTTGAAAAATTCTCTTTTCCATTAAAATGCAGGAACAACAGAAGCATTCCTGCATATAATTTAATATACGATTTGAACGAGGGCGTTCTGATCAAAGTTCACAAGACTTTTCAGAACGTTTTTTGTTGGCGGTAATATAGTAAAAATGAATAAATCAATATGGCATCTGTCAAAATTGAAATGTCTATATCATCAGGAGGTGCGATATATGTGCGGAATAGTTGGTTTTACCGACTTCTCAGAAAACATAGCAAATGATAGGGATATACTTGCAAAAATGACCGAACAGCTTGCTCACAGAGGGCCTGATGCTCAAGGGCTGTGGAATGAGGAAAATGTGGCGCTGGGGCATCGGCGTCTGACAGTGATCGACCCTGAAGGCGGAAGGCAGCCCATGGAGACGGTCAGGGGCGGCCGTTCCTATGTGATGGTATATAACGGAGAGCTGTATAACACCGAGGATATTCGACAGCAGCTTATATCAAAGGGCTGGAGCTTCAGAGGCTGGTCGGACACAGAGGTTCTGCTTGACTCCTATATAGAATGGGGAGAGGAGTGTCTTGGCAAATTGAACGGTATATTTGCCTTTGCCATATG
The DNA here is from genome assembly GCA_012519745.1 of Clostridiaceae bacterium. GTDB lineage: Bacteria > Bacillota > Clostridia > Acetivibrionales > DTU013 > DTU013. Next base: position 29,138 of record JAAYPO010000078.1, read on the forward strand.
GGATGCTCAAAAAAGGACTCTGTTCCTTGCACGGGACAGGATAGGCGTAAAGCCCCTTTTCTTCTGTGAGAAAGGGAGCCTTTTTTTATTTGCCTCTGAGATAAAGGCGATCCTCTCTCATCCGTCAGTTACTGCACAGATCGGAAGAGAAGGCCTGGCGGAGGTTTTTGTGACAGGACCTGCAAGGACTCCGGGCTGCGGTGTGTTTTCAGGGATCTCGGAGCTCAAGCCGGGATATTGCATGAGTGTAGACAATAGAGGCGTTCGTGCA
>JAAYPO010000079.1 GCA_012519745.1 Clostridiaceae bacterium
TAAGGATAATTATGCAATCCAAACCACAATTGATTATTTATCGAAAATCAATAAATATATATTGATAAAGAATAAAAAGTGTAGTATACTATCCTCAAGAATAAAAAAGGATGGTATTTTTTATGAAAATACTGGATCGCAAAGGTCTCTCGGGAATAATTCAGCGATTTATCGAGCTTATATTTATTGGAGGGATACTGATCATACTTGGGCTGCCGTTTGTTTTGAAATGGTATATTGGGCTGCTTAGGGGCAATACGACGGAACTTTATGCTTTTCTGCTCCCATTTCTTTATGTGACAGGGATCCTGGCGGCCATAATCGTCTTTGAGCTTCGGAAGATATTCATAACACTTAACCGCATGGATCCTTTCAGGATGGACAATGTAAAAAGCTTCAGAACGATTGCAATATGCTGCTTTATCATAGCGGCGGCTTATGTAGTAAAAATTTTCATGTTCAATTCTTTTCTGACTATCATTCTTTTTATGGTTTTTGTAATAGGCGGATTTATGCTGCTTATCCTGTCCGAGGTGTTCAGACAGGCAGTCATTGTAAAGCAGGAGAATGACCTTACGATATAGGCCCCGGAGCTGCAGCGGAAGCGGATGTGAAGGAAAGGGAGAAGCAGGAGGATAAATGGGTATCAAAACAAATCTGGATGTGATGATGGCCAAGCGTAAAACCAGTCTGACAGAGCTGGCTTCAAAGGTAGACATTACAATGGCGAATCTGTCCATATTGAAAAATAACAAAGCGAGGGCTATAAGGTTTTCTACTCTGGAGAGCCTGTGCAGAGCATTGGACTGTCAGCCAGGAGACATATTGGAATATGAGCCTGATGACGATCAATGATAGAGATTCCTTATATGAGGAGGGTTAATAATGACTGAAGATAATAGGAATGTGAATAGTGTGGAAACACAGAGTGAATCTGAACGAGGGACAACTGCAGATATCAACAAGCAGATGACTCAGCCGGAAGGGCCTAACACTCAGCCGGAAGGGCCTAACACTCCGCCGGAAGGGCCTGACACCCAGCCACAAGGCTTATACACCCAGCCACAGGTGCCGTACAGTCAACAGCAGAGGCCGTTATACAGGCAGCCTCAAGTGCCTGTTAAGCAGCCTTTAGTGGTCACTTCCGCAGACAAGCTGCTGCTGGCAGGAGCATTGCTTTTTGGCACGCTATTCGTCTGGCTGTTTTTTGATAAGCACATTGGTATTTCTATACCACTATTCATCATCGCATTTTACTCACTGCTATTTACTTATGCAAGGCCTGTTCTGAAAAAGGAAGCAAGGTTCGGCTGGTTCCTGTGTCTGCCGGTTTTGATGCTTTCATTGACTTTCCTTTTTTTCAGAAACGGCACATTGATGGTCCTTAATGTCCTTGCACTTATGCTGCTAATAGTGCTGCAGACGATGCTTGTGACAGGAGTAAACAGCTACAAGTGGTATAGTCCGGGAATAATGCCGGATATGTTTTTAAGTATGTTTGGCAGGAGCCTGATCCATATACCCAAGCCATTTGCCATACTTTCATCCATGGCCCGCAACAGGACAGAAAACACCAGGAAAAGGTCAGTTGGCTCAAGAGTGCTGATCGGGCTTGTCATATCTGTACCTGTAGTGTTGGTGCTTCTTCTGATTCTGGCTTCAGCAGACATGGTATTTGGCAAGATCGTCGAAAGGCTTCCGGAGTTTCTTGAAAGCCTCAGCTTTTCCGAGCTTTTCTCCAGGACGATCATTGCGCTGTTCATCTTTTTCATTTCCTTCAGCTATATATGGAGCCTTGGCCATGGAGAAAAGCTTATAGACAACAGAAACGGCACCGGACTGGTCAGCACAAAAACGCCTGAAGAGAAGCGATTCTGGGACCCTGTCATACTCACGACAGTTACTGCAGCTGTCGACATACTATATATTTTCTTTGTGTTCATACAGTTTACTTACCTGTTTGGAAAATACGGGCTGCCTGAGGGACTGACATATTCTGAATATGCCAGGAACGGATTTTCCGAGCTTGTCTTCGTATCGCTGTTGAATATGGGGATGCTGGCAATGACCCTTACTTACACAAAAAAGATGAACAAAGCCGGTGACAGAGTATTCAGGCTTTTAAACACGATAATGATATGCTGCACATTTATCATGCTGCTTTCGGCATATTACAGGATGACGCTCTATGAGGCTGCGTATGGTTTCACATTCCTTCGCATCATGACCCAGGCATTTATGATCTTTCTTTTCGTTTTGTTTGTCATTACCATGGCAAGGGTCTGGAACGACCGAATCCCATTGCTCAAGCCATATATCGCGGCAGCTGTGATCGCCTTCACAGTCATAAATTACATCAATGTTGATGGGATGATTGCACGAAAGAATATTGAAAGATACTATGAAACGGGAAAAATCGATATTTATTACTTCGACAGTCTTTCCAATGCTGCAGTGAGAGAACTCAAGATGCTTTCAGAAGACAAGGACCCAGAGATTGCATCACTGGCTCAGGGAATGCTTGAGTCCAGAAAAAACAAGCTGGCGGAAAAATCTGAATGGCAGGCCTTCAATTTGACCGATTACTATGCCGGAAGGGTACTTTTGAAGTAATGAGGTTTACAGGTATATCAAGAACCGGATAGAATGCTCAGCTGATCCTTGAGATCTTATTGAGCAGCGTGAACAGAATAACAGTGACGTTTGACATACTGGCAAGGAATATTTGCGGCTTGTGATTGTTCCTGTCAAATACGCCGCTGTTTTTCTTTGTTTTAACCAGTACAAAATATAGCTGGAGCAATATAGCAAATGCAGTTATGCCCTTTAACAGAGTGTTTTCGAGAAAAAATGCGCAGTAGCATAAAAACAGGATAATTATGAGATTGCAAACTACGCTCAGGCCGGCGCCTAACATTTTAATATCTATGTTAACCAGATCTTCCAGCTCTTCTTCGAGCTCTTCGTCGATCTCCTGTTCGTCAAAGCTGTTCCCTCCGGCAATATTTACTATGTTCGCAAAAGATACTATTGTCAGAATCGCTGCTATCACACCGAAAAAGATTTGATGATTCGTTGATATAGCGATGATAGGGAAAACTAGTATGGCTAAAAATACAAAAACACTGCCTTTGGATTGCATTTCTTTACTCCTGGGATCTGACGGACATAACTTATGTCTGCTCAGATGTTTTCTTTTTCAGATTATTATACTATAAAAATTCATATTCAGACACATAAAGTTTATGACGCATCACAGTCTGTATATTTGAACTATTTCCAAGGTGGTGATCTTTTATGGATCAATGTAATGACTCTGGGGACTCGATCTATTATAGCTGCACTCTGATACGCACATAATTATCCGGTAAAATTGTTATGCTAACTATAATGATTTGCATAATAAATATGTGCTAAAGGAGGATACCGAATGTCAAAGACAGTAGTAGGCCTTTTTGATACTCAGGATCATGCTGAGGCCGCAGCCCGCCGGATCAAGGACCAGGGCCTCCGTACCAGCGATATATCCATCGTTGCAAAAAAAGGGGATACGGGCGATCCGTATGACAAGGGTTCATCAGGCGGCGGTGTTGATAATGCGGGCAGGTATGCCGACGGGGATTTTGACGGAGCTTTTTCGGTGGTAGGAGACAGGATAGGCGGGAATATGACCGGCAGCAGGACCGGTCCCAATGCATCTATAGTCACCAGGCCTGATACTGATGCCGGGACGGACAGACGTGAAGGAGCCGACGACAGTATTTCCGACGGTATCATATCAGGCGGTTTGCTGGGAGGCATAGCCGGACTGCTGATAGGAGCAGGAAGCATGATAATTCCCGGACTGGGGATCGTTGCAGCAGCAGGTCCCATAACAGGGCTGCTCTCAGGAGCGGTCACCGGAGGAATAGTCGGCGGGCTGATCGATCTGGGCATCCCTGAGAAGGAGAGCAGGCAATATGAGAGCGGTATCAAGCAGGGAAAGGTATTGTTCAGCATGAAGACCGATGATGATAAGGTTGATCGTGTGACGGCACTTTTGAGAAACAGCGGCGCTAGGAGCGTTAATGTATATTAGCGGAAGGGATGTACAGCATGCGATTTGGATAAGTAAACAGCAAAATAAAACAGGGTATGGGAGATCTGATCCCATACCCTGTTTGTTTTAGATAACTACAGGTCGATCCATTTGCCGGATCTTGAGGAACTGTAAAGGCCACGGACCAGGCGTACCGCTTCGATGCCCTGTCTGCCGTCTGTCGGGAAGGGCCTTCCCTGGGCCAGACTGCTATAAAAATCATCTATCAATGATATATGCCCAACACCGTAATATGCCTTTTCTCCGGTTTTGGGATGGACATCCCTGACATTTTCAGTATCCCCGTTTGAATACTGTATCGTAAGCGCCCCCGAAAGCTTTATGACTGCATTTTCACAAACCAGCTCAAGCTCGACGGGAGAGTCATGATAGCTGTTTGTTGCATAGAAAAACGCGTGGATGCCGTTTTCAAATATTATGGTTGCCTCTGCAGTATCTTCGACTTCAATCACATCACCAAGCATTCTGTTATCTATCGTGCCTTTGATCCTGACCGGATTTCCGATAAACCACTGCAGCAGGTCCAGTGTATGGATAGCCTGGTTTATCATGATGCCTCCGCCTTCCTTTTCCCAAGTGCCCCTCCAATCGCTTTGAAGGTAGTAATCCGCCTTCCTGAGCCAGGTGACTGACGCCTTTGCTGCCAGTATGTGTCCCGCCTTGCCGGAGCGCAGAAGCTCCTTGATAAATATGGAGGTAGTGTTATAGCGGTTTTGGAAGCATACACCAAGCTGTCTGCCTGACTGATCTGAGACCCGGATCATCTCTCTACATTCTTCTGCAGTTATTGCCATGGGCTTTTCTGTCAATACATGCTTTCCTGCTCTCATTGCCTCTATAGCCATGGAGCTGTGAAGGTGATGAGGGGTGCAGATATGTACTGTGTCGATTTGTGGATCTGCAATGACATCACTAAAGCTATGGTATGACCTACAGTCATACCTTCTGGCGGCATCATCAGCAATGGCGGTATCCGTGTCAGCTACAGCACAGAGCTGTGTGTTGTTAAGACTTGATATTGCATTTACGTGGACGTTGTGTACTGCTCCACAGCCAATAATTGCTGCATTGAATTTTTTCATACCACTGCCTCTCAGTTCAATAAAGTGATGAACTATATTTATCTCTTAAGGAAGACACTGATTATTATTGTTGCGTTCTTTGCAAAGGCTGTATTTTCAGTGTGTGCCGTCTACATCCAGCGTTATGGACGGGCTCTGGGTCTTTTTAAAGGTTGAGGTTTTTACTTTCTCCATCAGCTTTTCATAATACAGCTCTTCATCGAAAGGTATTTCGACCCAGTTGTCTATCCAGGAAGACAGATGTATGGCATTTGATATAATGAGCCCATTGATCCCTTCCTTACCTGGCGCAAGGAGCGAGGTGCCCTTTAAAATGGCGTCGACCCAGTTTTCGGTGATCCCCTCGTGCTGTCTGTTATCGCCGCTGACCGGGATCTCGCATTTCCAGCATTCGGGGAAGCCAAAGCCGCCCTTGTACTCACTGTTGAAAACTCTTTCTGACACACGATTCCTCCAGAAGGTCAGAGTGTCATTTTCGATCACAGCCTTGCCCATGTCGCCGGACACTTCAAGCCGGTTCGTTCCGGGAGCGTCTGCCGTGCCGGTGACAAAAACGCCGGTTGCACCATTTTCATATTCGACATATGCAGTTACATCGTCTTCGACTTCGATATCATGATATTTTCCAAAACTGCAGAAGGAACGAACTCTTACAGGCATACCGCATATCCATTGCCATAGATCCAACTGGTGGGGATCCTGGTTGATCAGTACGCCGCCGCCTTCTCCTGCCCATGTGGCGCGCCATCCGCCGGAATCGTAGTAGCTCTGGGGGCGGTACCAGTTGGTCAGTATCCAGTTGGTACGCTTCAGCCCGCCCAGCTCTCCCGACTGTATCAGGTCACGCAGCTTCTGGTATACCGGATTTGTACGCTGGTTGTACATTATGCCGAACACCTTTCCGCTTTCTTCTGCAGCCTCATTCATTTCACGCACCTGCTTTGTGTACACTCCTGCAGGCTTTTCGACAAGTACATGCAGACCGCGTTTAAAAGCTTTTATGGCTAACGATGGATGGTCGTAATGCGGGACTGCGATAAGGACCCCGTCTATAGTCCCCGAGGAAATCATTTCATCATAATCCTGATAAAAGCGTACACTGTGGCCGACATGCTGTCCGGCCCACCTAAGCTTCTCAGGGTCTATATCACAGACCGCTGCCAACTCGGCATTTGCCACCTTCTTGTTCAGCAGGTATCTGGCATGTGCTCTGCCCATGTTTCCGATGCCTGCGATACCAATACGGACTCTGTCCATGACTTCGTTCTCCTCTCGCGCTTTTTATTACGGGTTGTTTTATTCAGCCTTCGATTTCTGTAATTATTTTTTTCAGTGCTTCGGCTGCCATGGCAAACTGTTTCGGTCCGCCGTCCTCCATCTTGTTTACATGTGAACGCGGCTCCAGATCGGCATAGCCGACAAAATCCCAGAGGTGAGGCTCTATGGAAAGGAACCCCTCATAACCGCTGTCGTATAATGCCTTCAGTATTTCCCTGACCTTCCCGTCTCCGTATCCTGCCGGGACCACATGGTGGTCGGAATAGACGGCATCCTTGATATGCATGTATTTGATATGTTTCTTCAATAATTCATATGCTTCGGGGTAAGTCTCGACATCGCATTGCACAAAGTTGGCCGGATCGAAAATCGCCGCCGTATAGTCACAGTTCATTGTTTCCAGCAGGTCCAGACATCTTTCGGGAGTATCTCCATAGATGTCCTTCTCGTTTTCATGCAGGAGAGTGATCCCTGTCCCTGAGGCAGCCTGTATAAATTGTGAGAACCTGTCCATGACCTGGCTGCGGTGATCCGCCGGATCCGCACCTGTCGGGGGATAGAAGCTGAAAACCCTGATATATCTGGTGTCAAGTATGTCTGCCAGCTCCAGCGTATGCCTGAACATCTCCAGGTGGGGCACGAAATCATCCTCTATGCCGATCTTTCCAAAGGGCGAGCCAATGGCGGAAATGCGAAAGCCCCTTGCATCAAGCTGCTTCTTGATGTCCCTGGCTTCTCTGGCGGTATATTGTACGATACTTCTTCCATTTACTCCGCGCATTTCGATATACATGATGTCATTCTGCTCAAGCACATCCATTTGGGTAGTCAGATTTGGAGAAATTTCATCGCCGAATGCAGATAAAATAAACCTGCTCATATGATCGGCACCTCCTGACATGAGTAATATGAACGCCTTTCAGATTCTATTTTATATTAAGTGTAAAAAAATGCAATGTAAAAATTAAAGGACATATGAGAATTTCATATGTCCTTCACTCATTGAATTGTGATTCATGGATTCTCCGGTGGTTCCTGTACTGTTGTCGGTTCATCCGCGGCAGGTGTCTGCTGTGCTGCCGGCAGTTCCGGAGCAGGCGGTTCAGATGGCTGTTCTGCTGTATCCTGGCCATCTGGAGCCTCGGTAACGTCGGAGACGTCGGGAACGTCAGTTGTGCCGGCAGTGCCGGGAGTACCCGGTGAGTCAGCTGCGTCCGCAGCACCCGGTTTTGTTTCAGCTGCAGCGGCAGTTGATGTGTTTATGTTTTTCATTTCCGCTGCAAGGCCCGGAGTGGTCGAACCGTCGGGATTGAGTATCCCCACCAGTATCTCTTCGGTGCAGGGCTTGTAACGGCTTGTATGGAGCTTTGTCTGAGAAACGACTTCATTGCCCATCTTTATTGTTTTATATGTTTCGACGACGAAACCATCGGTGCCGTACTGGTATTTTTTCGTAGTACCCACCGGGAGATTGGGATCATCTACATATTTTGTTTCATAGGGGGTCCGGCTCAACACCTTGCTGCTGATATGGACGGTCTTGTCAGGTGTTGTATTGGTACCTTTGAATACAACATGTACATTCTTATCGTCGAGCCAGCTTTCGATCATGAGGGGCCATTGAGTAGAATTCACAAAGCGAAAGTCCGTGCCGCCGTAGTAAGCGGTAGCATCCTGGCCCAAGGGGACATATGTCACAATGAAGGTGTGGCTCTTCCTTTCATTGACCTGCAGGTCGGATTGGAGAACAGCGGTGTAGAGCGTGCTGACTGCCTGACAGATACCGCCGCCGATGCCATCCTCCACTCGTCCGTTGATGTATATATGAGCTTCCTTGTAGCCGGTTTTTGCATTTCTCGAACCGACAATATCGTTGAATGAAAATTCTTCACCCGGCAGAAGTATGGTGCCGTTAAACTTGTTTACGGACAGGCCGATATTATGGGCCCTGTTTATTTCATTTTTGGTGACTGTTTTGAAAGGGGTGCTCACCCTGGCCAACTCGTCTCTGAACAGCATGGAGACAGCTGTCTCGGTAGTCACTGCCGGAGGTGTCAGGGTCACCGGGATTTCCCGGTCCCTATCTTCGGTTTTGTTATGCTCTTCGACTATTTTTTCAAGACGAGACCGGTCTATCTTTTTGCCGACTTTATGAGGTACGATCCTCAGAGTACCGTCCTCCCTCTCAAAGAAGGCATCCTCCGGTTCGCTGTTTAGCTGGGCATATATATCCTGAGCATCGAAAGGAGTGGGATGCGTCACCGTGACCTCGGGTTCGGCCAGACCTCCCCTGTTATTTTTTATCATGCCCATAACAAGAGCTTTAACATCTTCTTTGCTCACACTCTCCCCATGCCTGCCGGATCTGATGACTACGCGTTCGTTAGTGACGAGGAGAGCTCCTTCTTTGACTTCGATGAACGCTTCCTTGCAGAAATTGTTAACAAAGCTGTCGATCTTCTCTTCATTATAGCTTTGGGGCATATTGATCACGACCCCGCTGATACCTGCCTGTGCGATATCATACAGCCTTTTGAACACATTGCCGGTACGTCCTATTGAATAAGCAGCTTCCACTGCGGCGTCGGTATCGTAATCTACTCCCAACTCAGGGTAAGTTGCTTCCACTTCGGCAGACGGGCTTCTAAGCATGATCTTAAGCTCCGCTGCAGGGATAGTGTATTGGGCATCCAGGTATTGGAGCATATCGTGCCTGCCCATGCCCGAAACATCCAGCCTGTCTACATATACACCCTCGTATGCTGTAGTGCTTTGCAAAAGCACATAGGAAAAAATGGCAGCCGACAACAGCATTATGGCTGTAAATATCAGCAATGCAGCAATAATAATACGTTTTTTGCTTTGTGGCTTGGGCAAACTGGACTGTACCTCTGGCTCCATTGATTCAACACCCCGGAATAATTAGTTATACTGATTTCTATACTTATTAAGACTGTTTAATTATCGCAATTGTTTCCCTAAAACTCAATACATAAACAAAAAATAATATTAAGTTTTCATTACTGAAGTTTCAAATTATCAATACAATAGTAGAAATGGGCTTTAAAATGTATTAATATTAAGGAAAAGAGAGATCTACCACATAGGCGGCTGTTTGAAAGGACAATAACTGATGAATGTATTTAATGAGGCAGAGTTTTACAATATATGCAAAAAGCTTGACTGTGAAGGAACAATAAAGGATGTGACGGTACGCTATACTACACCCAGCTACTTTAACAGGATAAGGAACGTAGTTCAGCGGGACAGAAGAGGTGAAGTCGTTTTCTGTGTCATCAGGCCTGATGGCAGGATCATAACCACTGCCTGCAGAGATTATCCTGAAAACATATACAGGATACCCACGGGAGGCATCGGACATGGGGAAGATATACTGGACGCCATATTTCGCGAGGTCAGGGAGGAGCTGGGCCTTGAGGTCAGGATAAGATCCTTTGCAGGTGCGGTAAGGATACGGTTTGAGTACAAGGACAGCTTTGTGATGTTTTATTCATACATTTTCATCCTGGATGAGATCGGCGGCAAGCTGCTGGTGGATGCAAGCGATGACGAGATAAGTGCCATCAAAGAGGTTGACCTGGAGGGACTTGAGTGCGTCGCAGCGGCCCTTGATTCCATAAAAGGGAAATGGCATGATTGGGGCAAGTTCAGATACATAACTACCCACGCTGCACTGAGATATTTGAGTTACATGCGTATATAAGCACAAATCGGCGCCTATACTTATAGTATAAAAGGAATATGCTGTAAGAAGGTGCAAATGATGGATACCGAATTATTAAAACGGGGCCCAACGGGCACAGATTCCAGACTCAAATCAAGCAATGCAAAAAGTTCTTTTTCTCCAAAGGCAAAGCATCATAACAGACTGACACGGGAAGAACATCAGATCATAGAAGCGGTGCTTGAGGCCAAGGACGAGTGGGTGGCAGCAAGTGTTGATTTCAACTATGCAGATGATGATCTGCTCGTAGATTATCATGTCTACAGGCTAAAGGCCTGTGAGGCCAGATATGCTTACTTTTTAAAGCTTGCCAAGGAAAAAGGGCTGACTCTGAACACTCTGTTGTCATAATTACATCATTGTACAAGTATAATAGAACGAGGCAGCCGGATGCGCTTGGGCCGCATGCTGTTCACGGCTTCTTGTCTGTTGCTTTGCGCATGGGACAGGCGGGCAGAGCTGCCGGTACGGGCTAAAGTAAAGTGTTGGGTTCGCCGGGTATGGTGTGAAATATGGTTAATGTTGGGGTCGTTTTTGCATATGTCATCGGTATAGTACTGCTGTTTATATTTGCCAGGCTGTTTCTTACTCCTCTTAAAACCATCCTTAAGCTTGTGCTCAATTCGCTGATGGGAGCTGCAGCTATCCTGCTTGCCAACTGGGCAGGCAGCCTGTTTGGCTTTCATATGGCACTTAACATATATACTGCATTTATCGTTGGGACACTGGGCATACCGGGGTTCATCCTTCTTGCCATTCTAAAGCTGATATTCAAATAGCAGATAATAAATTTGTTAGTAAATGAAACACTTCACAAAACCCAAGTTCAGTGTTAAAATAATATCAGGTGTGCGGATTAAAATTGTATACAGTATACATTTTGACCCGTGAATCAAATTGACAAAACCCCCGATTATCTTTAACTGTAAGTTTTTATAGATTGATCAGTACATAGAGCCCTCCTGAATCAATGCGTTATAAGAAGTCTGCAGTAATCAGAGAACAAAAAGGGGAAAAATAAAGGGGAGATTAGAATGGGAAAGAACATGAAAACAATGGACGGAAATACCGCTGCTGCCCACATTGCATATGCATTTACCGATGTGGCGGGTATTTACCCTATCACTCCGTCATCCGTTATGGCAGAACATGTGGATGAGTGGTCTGCAAACGGCAGGAAAAACATTTTCGGCCAGGAAGTAAGTGTCGTAGAAATGCAGTCGGAAGCGGGTGCAGCAGGAACTGTACACGGATCCCTCGCAGCGGGTGCTCTGACTACCACCTTCACAGCATCTCAAGGCTTGCTGCTCATGATACCGAATCTTTACAAGATCGCGGGAGAACTGCTTCCGGGCGTATTCCACGTGAGTGCAAGGGCAGTGGCCAGCCATGCGCTGTCCATCTTTGGAGATCATTCGGACGTTATGGCATGTCGCCAGACCGGCGCTGCATTGCTTGCAGAAGGCAGCGTACAGGAGGTCATGGACCTGGCAGCTGTTGCTCATCTGAGCGCAATAAAGGGCAGAGTGCCTTTTATCAACTTCTTTGACGGCTTCAGAACATCCCATGAACTGCAAAAGATAGACGTGATCGAATATGACGAACTGGCAAAGCTCATCGATTATGATGCAGTCAAAAGGTTCAGGAAAAACGCTCTCAATCCAGAGCATCCGGTGATCAGAGGAACAGCACAGAATCCGGATATATTCTTCCAGGCCCGTGAAGCATCAAACGGTTTTTACAATGCGCTGCCGGCAATCGTTGAAGAATACATGAACAAAATAAATGAACTCACCGGCAGGAACTACGGACTCTTCAATTATTACGGAGCACCGGATGCAGACAGGATAATCATAGCCATGGGATCCGTCACCGAAACTATAGACGAGACCATTGATTACCTGATGGCTGCCGGAGAAAAGGTCGGCGTTGTAAAAGTCCACCTTTACAGACCTTTCTCAGTTGAACACCTGCTGAAGGTCATTCCCGATACCGCTGAGAAGATAGCTGTCCTTGACAGGACAAAAGAGCCCGGAGCGCTGGGAGAGCCGTTGTACCAGGATGTTTGTACAGCCCTTCTGGAAAGCGGTAAACTGCGCACTATCGTTGCCGGCCGTTATGGACTTGGTTCGAAGGATACGACGCCTGCACAGATAGCAGCTGTATATGAGAACCTGAAATCAGATAATCCGAAGAATCACTTTACAATAGGAATAGTAGATGATGTTACAATGCTTTCCCTTCCTGTAGGGGAAGAGCTTGACACTGCTGCCGAAGGAACCAAAAGCTGCAAGTTCTGGGGACTTGGTTCGGATGGAACAGTCGGTGCCAACAAAAACTCCATCAAGATCATAGGCGACCATACGGATATGTATGCACAGGCATACTTTTCATACGACTCCAAGAAATCCGGCGGTGTAACGATCTCGCATCTGAGATTCGGAAAGAAGCCGATCCGCTCGACCTATCTCATAAACAAGGCGGACTTCGTGGCATGTCACAACCCGTCCTATATCGGCAAATATGACATGGTCAGCGATCTGAAGGACAACGGTATTTTCCTGCTCAACTGCAGCTGGACCCCTGAGGAGCTGAACGAGAAGCTGCCTGCAGACATGAAGCGCTATATAGCAAAGCACAATATCAAGCTGTATACTATTGACGGTGTTTCCATAGGCAAGGAGATAGGGCTTGGAAGCAGGATCAATATGATAATGCAGTCAGCCTTCTTCAAGCTGGCCAACATCATTCCTCTGGAAGATGCAGTTAAATACATGAAGGATGCTATTCTCAAGACTTACGGCAGAAAGGGCGAGAAGATCGTCAACATGAACTATCTTGCTGTAGATAAAGGAATAGAGGCTCTGCATAAGATAGAAATACCGGCAGACTGGGGCAATGCAGTCGACGAAGCTGCAGCCACAAAGGACGTGCCTGAATTTATCAGCAAGATACTTGATCCAATAAACAGCCAGATGGGTGACAAGCTTCCTGTCAGTGCATTTGTAGGCAGAGAAGACGGTACGTTCCCCAATGGCACCTCGAGATACGAGAAGAGAGGAATAGCTGTCGATGTTCCCGAATGGCAGATAGATAATTGTATCCAGTGCAACCAGTGTTCATACGTATGCCCCCATGCAGCTATCAGACCGTTCCTTTTGGATGAAAACGAAGTCAAGAACGCTCCTGAAGGCTTTGAATCAAAGAAGGCAATGGGCAAAGGCTTTGACGGCCTGAACTTCAGGATCCAGGTGTCGGTGCTTGACTGTGCCGGCTGCGGAAGCTGTGCAAATGTATGTCCCTCAAAGGAAAAATCATTGATCATGAAGCCTATCGAAACCCAGTACGAACAGGAAAAGAACTGGGAGTATGCCATGACAGTGGAGCCGAAGAACCCGATGGGAGAGACTACGGTCAAGGGCAGCCAGTTCCAGGAACCGCTGCTTGAGTTCTCCGGCGCATGCGCAGGCTGCGGTGAGACTCCTTATGCAAAGCTGATGACTCAGCTGTTCGGCGACAGGATGATGATAGCAAATGCAACAGGCTGTTCGTCCATATGGGGCGGAAGTGCTCCGTCAATGCCTTATTGTTCAAACAAGAAGGGCTTTGGACCGTCATGGGCAAACTCGCTGTTTGAGGACAATGCCGAATTTGGCTATGGTATGTATCTTGCCGTGAAACAGATCAGGAGCAAGATTGCAGATAACTGTGCAAAACTCCTTGAAGGATCACTTCCTGAGGATGTAAAAGCAGCAATCGAAGGCTGGCTCGAAAACATGGATGACGGCAATGGTTCCAAGAAGGCTTCTGCTGATCTGAAAGCAGCGCTTGCAGGCTTTGCAGCAAAGGCTGATGCCGATGCAAAGGTACTGGTCGAGGATATACTGGAGAACAGTGAATTCCTTGTAAAGAAATCTCAGTGGATCCTTGGCGGAGACGGCTGGGCTTATGATATCGGCTTTGGCGGTCTGGACCATGTCCTGGCCTCAAATGAAGATATAAATGTGCTCGTATTTGATACGGAAGTGTACTCAAATACAGGCGGTCAGTCATCCAAGGCTACTCCTACCGGCGCTGTGGCACAGTTTGCGGCATCCGGCAAGAAGACAAAGAAGAAAGACCTTGGCATGATAGCCATGTCATACGGCTATGTCTATGTAGCTCAGGTAGCCATGGGTGCAAATCAGAACCAGCTTATAAAGGCAATGATCGAAGCAGAGAAATATAAAGGACCTTCGCTGATCATTGCGTACGCTCCCTGCATAAACCATGGACTGAAGCTGGGAATGGGCAATTCACAGCTTGAAGAAAAGAATGCAGTAGAAGCAGGCTACTGGCATCTGTACAGATATAACCCGATGCTCAAGGAAGAGGGAAAGAACCCCTTCGTGCTCGATTCCAAGGAGCCGACCGCTTCTTACAGAGACTTTATAATGAGCGAGGTAAGGTACTCGTCATTGACAAGGACATTCCCTGAAAAAGCGGAGCAGCTGTTTGCAGAGGCTGAAAAGGACGCAAAGGAACGCTATGAGAGCTATAAAAGACTTGCTAACGGCTAAGTAAGCTGTCCGGCAGATGCTTACCGGCGGATGGTCATCACTGACTGTCCGCCGGTTTTGTTTTCCGGCTCCTTCTATATACGCTGCCGAGGGCATATAATTTATTGTTTCGCAACAATACGGAGTAAATGCTCCTGCAGAGGATATGACCGGAGGAATTGCCATGCAGGGAATAGAAAGAGAAATCGAAAACATCTACAGTCTGGATGTCAGCAGTATGTTTCCCTATAAGGATATGTTTATTATTGTAACACCGAAAGGCCACAAGGCAATAAGAAGGATACCATTTTCATTCGAGAGGCTCAGATTTGTTCACGGTGCAAAAGAACATCTGGCGTCAAACGGCTTTCCTTTCATAGATCCCTATGTGCTGACAGCCTCAGGCGATCCCGGCTTTTATCACAATAACAGCCTGTATGCCCTGACGGACTTGATCGACGGCCGTGAAAGCAGCTTTGACAGCGATGCGGATCTGGTAAAGGCCGCCGCCGCTCTGGCTGGGATGCACAAAGCCTCAGCCGGATATATCGCCCCTGAAGGCTGTAAAGTACAGAATGAACTGGGCAGATTGCCCGGTTATTTTGCAAAGCGCCTGGAAGACATCAAGAAGATGCGCAAGCAGGCAAAAAGGGGAAAAGGGCGGTTTGACCAGCTGTTTCTTCAATATGCCGACCATTTTATCAATGTCGGTGAAAAAGCTTCCAAGGAGCTTGCTGCATCGGCTTATGAGAAATTAGCAGCCAAAACATGGGACGAAAAATCCTTTTGTCATCACGACTATACCCATCACAATATCATATTGAATGACGGACGTGTTACTATCATCAACTTCAATTACTGCTGCTATGAGCTGAGAGTGTACGATGTGGCAAATCTGCTGAGACGCAAGATGCGAAAATGCGGATGGGATGTGTCAAAAAGCGAACTGATCATTCGGTCTTATTGCAGCGTTGATTCTCTGGACCGGGAGGAAATGGAGGTAATGAAGATCGTCCTTCAGTTCCCTCAAAAATTCTGGCGTGTAGCAAACCGCTACTACAACAGCCGGCGCAGCTGGTCGGAGAAGAGCTACGTGAACAGGCTTCAGGAGGTAATAGATGAGATAGAGCCCTTTAAGGCGTTCATAGAGGCTTATAAAGAAACATACTTATAACGCATCGTTATAGCGGGGCAGAGGCTGATCGGGATCCGTCCTCTGCCTCGCTATGGCCTGTTTAATTCAAAACAGTCCGGTTATCAGGCCTGCTTCATCAATATCTATTTTTTCGGCGGCCGGTACCCTGGGCAGGCCCGGCATGGTCATGATCTCGCCTGTCAGAGCTACTATGAAGCCGGCTCCTGCCGAGACCTTTATTTCCCGCACAGTTATTTCAAAATTCTCCGGCCGGCCGAGCATTTTGGGATTGTCTGAAAGGGAGTACTGGGTCTTTGCCATACAGATGGGCAATGTATCAAGGCCCATTTCCCCAAGCCTCTTTATAATTTTGTCTGCCTGTGGAGAGTACACCACTCCCCGCGCTCCATAGATCTCCCTGGCTATTTTCTCTATTTTTTCTTTTACAGGCTCATTAACATCATATAGCAGCTTAAATTCGGAGGGAGTACTCTTTATCAGACCTACCAGTTTTTCTGCCAGCTCCCTGCCGCCTTCGCCGCCCTTGGCAAACACCTGTGAAAAGGCAACTTCTGTATTACAGCTGCGGCATTTTTCCCGGACATAGTCCACTTCATCGGCTGTGTCCGTATCAAAGTGATTTATTGCCACAAGCACCGGTACGCCGTATTTATTTAGGTTTTCTATATGTTTTTCGAGATTGGAGAAGCCGCGTTTCAGAGCGTCCAGATCCTCCAGCTTCAGGTTCTCCCTGGGTACGCCGCCATTGTACTTAAGCGCCCTGATCGTAGCTACAAGCACGACTGCATCGGGCTTAAAGCCCCCATATCTGCACTTTATGTCAAAGAATTTCTCAGCGCCCAGATCAGCTCCGAACCCCGCCTCGGTGATCACATAATCCGACAGCTTCAGAGCCAGCTTGGTAGCATTCACACTGTTGCAGCCATGGGCAATATTTGCGAAGGGTCCGCCATGCATCAATGCAGGCGTGTTTTCAAGTGTCTGTATAAGGTTGGGCTTTATTGCATCCTTCAAAAGCAGTGTCATTGCGCCCTCCACCTTCAGCTGTGCTGCTGTGACAGGCGCACCTGAGTAGTTGTAGCCGATTATTATCCTGCCCAGCCGCTGCTTCAGATCGGTGATATCGGCGGCAAGACACAGAATGGCCATTACCTCTGACGCCACAGTGATCACAAAGCCGTCCTCCCTTGGCGTTCCGTTGGCTTTGCCGCCCAGGCCCACTACAATGTTCCTCAGGGCCCTGTCGTTCATATCCATGGCTCTTTTCCATGCTATCTGCCGGGGATCTATTCCCAGTTCATTGCCCTGTTGTATATGATTGTCTATCGCAGCTGACAGAAGGTTGTTTGCAGCGGTAATAGCATGCATATCTCCTGTGAAGTGCAGGTTTATATCTTCCATAGGCACTACCTGTGAATAGCCTCCTCCTGCCGCTCCTCCCTTCACCCCCATCACTGGCCCCAGTGATGGTTCTCTAAGGGCGATGACTGCCTTCTCTCCCATCGCAGCCAAAGCCTGTCCGAGTCCGACTGTGGTGGTAGTCTTGCCCTCGCCGGCAGGCGTCGGGTTTATGGCAGTGACCAGCACCAGCTTGCCGTCCTGTCTGTCCTTTATCCTTTCCCAGAGAGCAGGTGTCAGTTTTGCCTTGTATTTGCCGTACAGCTCCAATTCATCTGCGTCTATACCCAATCCCGCAGCTATTTCTGTGATCGGCTTCATGATGCACTGCTGTGCTATTTCTATGTCTGTGAGCATTTCCATCAACCTTTCGTGTAAGATTTGCCTGCCAAAGCACTGTCGTGGTCAGCGTTTGTCTGCAGTTCAGTTTATAGCCGCCTGTGTGTCTGTGCAATGACAAATATCCGCGACTCGCCTTTTATTATACCTTCCTGTTTATTACAAGACAATAGTGAACAATAGCCGGAAGGTTTACATATAATGATACAGGAGCGGCTGTCAGTTGCAGCCACAGATAAAAGCAATGGTGGTGTATAAATGAGCGATCTTAAGGTAGGGGATATCGTTGCAAGAAAATCCTACGGCTATGATATTTTCTTTAAGGTGGTAGATATAACGGGTACCGGCAGCGAGAGGATCATCACTTTAAAGGGGATAAGCTACAGGATTGAGGCTGATGCCCCGGAGTCAGACCTTGAGGTGCAGCCGGAGAGCAGAGTAAGGGAATACAGGGACAAATGCTGCAGGAAGGCGAAGCAGCACAGCGCAGACAAGAGGCTGACACCTGGGTATGCATACTATTCAGCGCCTTATTACAGAGGATTAAGAAAAAAAGCATATTATAGAGATACTGCAAATGATACGGCCGAAAAAATCAAAAGGCCGGGAAAGGTACTCCATTTAGATGGAGATAAGGATTATCTGGAGAACTGTATGGCAGAATATAAAAAGCTCGGCATAGAGGTCATCGGGGAATATGTACCTGAAAAGGAACAGCCTCAAAGAGTGGCGCAGCTGCTTGCCGAGCATAGACCTGATATACTGGTACTTACCGGTCACGACGGATTTATCAAGGGGCATGACAGCTACAACAATCTGGCATCATACAGGACGTCAAGATATTTTATAGATGCTGTAAAGACAGCCAGAAGGTTTAATAGTGATATGGATGGATTAGTCATATTCGCAGGTGCATGTCAGTCGCTTTACAGAGAAATAATCAATGCAGGTGCCAACTTCGCCAGTGCTCCCTTCAGAGATCTGATACATGCCCTTGATCCCGTCAGAGTATGCCAAAAAATAGCTTTTACCGGTGTTGACAGCATACTGGATGCAGAGGATGTAATAAAAAACACTATTACAGGGAAAACTGGTATCGGTGGGGTACAAACCAGAGGAAAATACCGGGAGGGTTTTCCTGCAGAACCTTACCAATAAGTGGCATATTTAGCTTTTTTCAAAAAAACACTTGACATAATTAAATTTCCCTTGTTATAATATATAATTTTTTTGACAAGCTATACTACTTGTGATATAATAAACAAAACAGAAGATGAGGTGATTCAATGGCCGAGAAGAGTGACCTGTTTCAAATAAAGAAGAGCATTGAGACCTGCATTGGTGAAAAGGTCCAGCTGAAAGCTAATAAAGGCAGAAAGAAGGCTTTTATAAAAGAGGGAGTAATTGAAAACTCATATCCCAGCATCTTCATCATCAAGTTTGAGAACGAATACGAGACAACAAGACGAGTATCCTACAGTTACACGGATGTGTTGACAAAAGCGGTAGAACTGGTTATTTGCAAAGATGACAAACGTATTCTTGTAAGCTAAAACGGTGATAAAGACAAATTATTAATAGCCTTAGAGCAGCCCGATCAAACGATCGGGCTGTTTTCGATACAAACAAAAACCTGCGTCCCCCGTGATCGTTTTCAGTAATATTTGCAGGGTCTTGTCAATATACATTTAGAGAGGATATGCATGCTGTCATGCGGGGGGAGGATATCAAATGTCTCTTGAATTGATGAAAGAGGCCGTAAGGCTTAATCGACCAATAGGTGAGGATTCCACACAGACCATAGTTGAAAATGATATCATAGTGCCGGATATAAAGCCGGACATTGCGCACATATTGCTGCTGGACGGTGATGCCTGGATAAGCGGTGCTGAGACCGCCGCAGGCAAGGTACTGATCAATGGCACGGTCAGATACAAGATACTGTATGTTTCCGATGATCCGGATCAGCCGGTAAAAAGCATAACGACTTCTACCGGATTCCAGTATCCCATGGATATACCCGAGACCAGACAGGGTATGCAGTGCAGCGTAAAGTGTGATATCGAGCATATGGAATATGAAATACTCAACAGCAGAAAGGTCAATGTAAAGGCCATCGTCAGTCTGTTCGCAAAAGTGTCGGAACAGCAGGAACAATATGTTACAAGAGATTTCGACGGCTCTGACGGGATACAGGTCCAAAAAAGCCCCATCACTATCAACTCATATATCGGCGACGGCAAAGAGGAATGTCCTGTCAGGGAAATAGTCGATATACCTGCAGGTAAACCGGCAATACTGGAGATATTGAGAAACGATGTCAAAATATCCGGCAGGGAATATAAAGCGGGGGATGACAAAATCATTGTCAAGGGCGAGCTGAATGTATCCACACTGTACATCGGCGATGATGAGAGCCGGAGTCTGCAGTTCATGGAGCATGAGATCCCCTTTGTGCAGCTCATTGATATGCCCGGAGCTGATGAATCCTGCTCCTGTGATGTGGATATAACACTGGGGGAGGTATCTTTCGAGGCTGACGAGGATAGCGACGGTGAGCTCAGGAAGTTAAAATGCGAAGCGGATCTTGGCATATACGCCCAAAGCTATGGAAGAAAGGATATTGAGATCGTTGATGATGCGTACAATCCGAACTCCAGAGTCAGCATAGAGAAGGAGCAGCTCGTGTTTGAAGAGCTTGTCTATGAGGATGAAAGCCAGATTACCCTCAAAGAAAATATCGAACTGGAGCAGGACGCTCCTGACATCTCAGAATTGTTCAATATTGTTGGCAAGCTGACTCTTTCCTCCAGCGAAATAACAGACGACCGTATAACTGTGGAAGGTGCGGCGATATGTAATGTGCTGTATCTTGCCGATAACGGGGAGAAACCGGTCTACTGTGTCGAGCAGGAGATCCCCTTCAGGCAGGTGCTGGATGCTAAAGGCATCCGTGCGGGAATGTCCCTGGATGTGGAAATGGATATAGACCACTACAGCTACAGCATACTCAATTCAAGAGATGTTGAGGTGCGGTTGCTCATCGGTTTAAAGAGCAGGGTCGGCAAACAGCTTACCGTGCCGGTGATAGTGAGAGCGACGGAGCAGCCGCCTGATGATAAAAGATTTGAAAGACAATCCAGTGTTACCATTTACTTCACCCAGCCCGAGGATACCCTTTGGAAGATAGCAAAGCGGTACTATACGACAGTCAGCGAGCTTGTAAGCAGCAATGGTATCGATGAAAACGAAGCGCTGGTGCCGGGGAGCCAGATCATCATAATGAAGAAGGCTTGAAAACACATGGATATTGTACTTATTTTGAGATTTAGAGCTTGTGCAGGTGCCCGAAAATATGATTTCGGGCACTTTTTATTGTAAACGGCATGTTTTTTGTATATAATATACTTCAAAATGCAGTACACCGAGGCTGATGATGAATTATCTGGAAATACCGGCTCATGCTAAAATAAACATATCACTGGACGTCCTTGGAAAAAGGGAGGATGGTTATCATGAGCTCAGAATGATAATGCAGTCTTTGGAGCTGCATGATACGGTGTGCCTGGAGAAATCGGGAGAGGGTATCAGACTGGAATGCGGCAGCAAATGGGTACCGGAGGACTGTACGAATACGGCATGGAAGGCAGCGGATCTAATGAGACGTTCCTTTGGGATAAGGGATGGACTTCGGATACAGATAATAAAACGGATACCTGTGGCTGCCGGTCTGGCAGGAGGCAGTTCGGATGCGGCTGCTGTACTCAGGGGCATCAATGAAATGTTTGATCTGGGACTGGGCAATGATGAACTAAGGAAGCTGGGAAAACAGATAGGCGCGGATGTCCCATACTGTATCGAAGGGGGGACAAGGCTGGCGGAGGGGATCGGAGAGATCCTGACGGAGCTGCCGTCCTTTGGCGGAGTGGATGCAGTGCTGATAAAGCCCGACATAGGTGTATCGACCCCATGGGTATACAGGAATCTGAACCTGTCGGAAATAAAGGAACGGGACAGACCTGATACAGAGCTGCTGGCAGAGGCCATTAAGCGAAAGGATATCATGACCGTTGCGCAAAACATGAAAAATGTGCTGGAACTTGTGACGATCAGCAGGTATGATATCATTGGAAGGATAAAAAATAATATGGTGCGGTCAGGTGCTGCAGGAAGCATGATGAGCGGAAGCGGCCCTGCAGTGTTCGGGCTGTTTATGGATACCGATGCTGCCCGGGCTGCATATGGGGAGCTTTCAGCCTTCCCGGACTGGAAGAGCATCATTACTAAGACTGCCTGATATGCAAGATAAATGAGTTTATTTTATAAAGGAGATGTACAGCAAATGGCGGGAAAGCTTACGAAAGTAAATCTGAATGATTATAAGCCGCTGAGAGATGTGATTTTTGACACTTTGAGGGAAGCTATAATAGTAGGCGAACTGAAGCCGGGGGAAAGACTGATGGAGGTACAGCTGGCCCAGAAGATGGGGGTCAGCAGGACGCCTGTGCGCGAAGCGATAAGGAAGCTCGAGCTTGAAGGCCTTGTTGAGATGCTGCCAAGAAAGGGAGCTCATATTGCAGACCTTTCCGTCAAGGATATAATGGATGTCCTTGAGGTACGTGCGACTCTGGATGGTCTTGCATCATCATTGTCAGCCCTGCGTATAAGTGACGAGGAGATAAAGGAACTCAAGCATGTGCAGGGCCAGTTCGTCAACTATGTGGAGAAGGAGAATCTCCAGGGATCGATCAAGAAGGATGTGGAGTTTCACGATATAATATACCGTTCATCCAGGAACGACAAGCTGATACAGATATCCAACAACCTCAGGGAACAGATACAGAGGTTCAGAGTCATTTATATCAAGGATTACAGCAGTACCCGTGATTTGATCAAGGAACACAATGAAATAATAGAAGCAATAACCACACGAGATGCCGATGCTGCGATGCGATCAGCCCAGACGCATATAAAGAAGCAGGAGGAAGCCATCACCAGATCGGTAAAGAAGAATAGAATAATCGAATAGAGGGTCTCAGGCATGCCCGGCAAAGGGCGGACCGGAATGGTCCGTCCCTGTCGGTGCCAGCCTTCACTGCATTACCTCGTAGCCCAGCTCAGCGATTTTTCTGCTGATATCACCGGGGCTGCGGAGTTCAGGATCAAAGGATACTTTCACTGACTGGGTTTTCAGATCCACATCGACGCCTTTGATTCCTTCCATGCCGGCCAGCCCGTCCTTTATCCGGCCTGAGCATGTGCTGCAGGTGATCGAAGGTACCGTATAGGTTGCTTCCATAAGAGCCTCCACTAAAAATATTTATATATATTGTTTGCAGTATTTGAACAAAAAAGAACACGGATCAGCAGGAAAATTCTCCTCCGGCTGAAAATATGATTTGAGATGACGAGAAATAAACATTTGAAAATATTTAACGTATAATTGTTTGCATTGTATTTTTAAAGGCCGGGAATAATTTGCAGCAGGGGCGGCCGGCAGCATAACAGGAGGGATAATCGTGTCATCCGGAGAATTTTGGTACGATAGTTTTCTAAGCAAATACAAATCAGGGATCTCCCACGAGTTTCTATTCTACTTCAATGTCCGTGATCTGGTGGACAACTACAGATATATGGACAGGTACATATACGAGGAATTCATCAAGAAGAGAGGCTTTGGGATCGTTGCATTTTACGACATTTCAAGAGGTCTGACCTTTTTTGACGCGGGAATGGAAAAGGAGTTCAATATAATCACCTCCAATGAAGCTGCCAATCTCATGAACGCGATGCCGTCCAGGCTTTTTCCGCATATCGATAAGGCGCTGAAGAACACAAAGATGGTACTCTTTATCCATCATGTGGAAAAGATCATACCTGCGGGTGATATAGCCAGCATGACTTTAGAGGAGAGGATATCTCTTGTATGGATCTGCGAGTGGTCTGTCAGCCCAAAGATATCTTCCGTCGGCAGCTGTATCATGCTGCTGGCTGACAATCTGGCTGATGTGAGCCGGGAGCTGCTCAAATCCTCTTACAGGATAGAGCCGGTCTTCGTAGGGCTGCCCGATGAGGCACAGCGCAAGGAATATATCGATTACCTGCTCAAGGATGACAGTGTGAAGACCGAAATAACGGCGGACGAATTTGCCAAGCTTTCATCCGGTCTGAGCAAGAAATCAATAAAAGATATCAAGCTGAAATCCGAAGCGGAGGATATACCCATAAGCTTCGAGTTCATAAAGGAAAAGAAGCATTCCGTACTGCAGAAGGAATACGGGGATGTGCTGGAATTCATATACCCCGAACTGGACTTTGAGAACATAGGCGGTATGGAAAAGGCAAAGAACTACCTGCTAAAGAATATCGTAAGGCCCATTATGAAGGGCGACCTCAGACGAGTTCCCATGGGCATATTGCTGTGCGGCCCTTCCGGTACGGGAAAGACACTTCTTGTCAATGCTCTGGCAAAGGCCAGCGGCTTTAATTGTGTGAAGATAGATATGTCAAGGATCCTTGGACAATATGTGGGCGAAAGCGAGAAGAACTTTAAGAAATGTCTCCTCGGCGCTCAATCGCAGCACCCGGTCATAGTGTTCGTGGATGAATTGGATACTGCTTTCCGCAGAGGAGACAGCGGAGACAGCGGTGTGAGCAGGAATATTTTCAGTGAATTTTTACAATTCACCGGTAATACAAATAATAGGGGCAAGGTTATTTTCATTGCAGCGACCAACAGACCGGACCTGATAGATCCGGCGCTTAAGAGAGCGGGAAGATTCGACAAGAAGATACCGATACTGTTGCCGGATGCCGGGGAGCGGGCGGATATTTTCAGGATCATGGTGAAGAAGTACGGCTTTGATACGGATGTAGAGGATTTCATGCCCTTTGCAGAGGAAACGGAAAACTATACCGGTGCAGAGATAGAGACCGTCGTCAGGAAAGCCTATGAACTGGCAAGCGAGGATGATATCGATGAGAGCATCCTTACGGCCGAAATAATGTCGGAGGCGATAAAGAGGTGCCGTCCCAGCACCCAGCAGGTCCAGTTCATGACGATGCTGGCCATCGATGAATGCGATGACAAGGATCTGCTGCCTGATAAGTATAAAGGGCTGCTGGACAATAAGAACCTGTCCGAGGACAGGTGAGAGCGGCAGATGAACACAGAGGATCGGCAGGGCTTCAAAGTAAAACTCATATGTCAGCAAAACAGTTATGCAGCGGTATGTGCTTTAAAACATGATCGGAATAAGCAAGCCCTGCCGGTTACGGATAATTATTACAGGATAGGAGTATTGCCGGACAATAATCCTTTACATCGTGCGGCATTTATTATAAATTAAATATATACAGAAATGGCGGAATGCAACAATAAATTAAGGAGGCAGTAAATATGGGTTTTTTCAGTAGACTGGGAGCTTTGATAAGAGGTTTCTTCGGCAAATTGCTGGGAGGAATGGAAGAGAATAATCCGGAATTGCTATTTGAGGATATCAAGATGCAGATAGACAGAGCCAGAAAAGAAGCGGAGCGGCAGATACTTGAGATCCAGACCAATGCTGAAATGATCAAGATCGAAATGCGGAATGCGGAAAAGAATCTCCTTACTGTAAAGGCCAGAGTCGAAGCGGCACAGAAGACCGGCGACAAGGATCTTCTGATAGAGCTGCTCATGCACGAGGAGGAATATCAGGCAACCTATGAGACCCACAAGGCCACTTATGATACCGCTATGGCCGAGGTGGCAAAGATCAGGGAGGACTATAAGATATTCGAGTCTGAAATGAGTGCCAAGCTGAATGAACTCAAGACTTTGAAATCCCAGGCGAAAATGGCTCAGCTCAGAGAGAATATAAACTCAGTGAATGCCAGATACACCTCCAGGAATAATACCGTCGGCAGTGTGAACGAGAGCATGGACAGGGCAAGAGAGCTTGTCAACAAGAAGACGGCACGGGCCAATGCAGTGGAATCCCTTGGAGACACAAATATGGACCTGAAGCTCAAGAGGCTTGACATGAACTCTGCAAGAGAGAGGGCAAGGGCAAGGGCCGAAGCGCTCCTTGGCAGTGAGCAGGGCTTTGAGGTAAAAGAAAAGGCTGAAAACAAGGTATCACAGTAGATAGCGGAACAATTCGGTGCTACCGGCAATGAGTTATTATTTGGGAATGGTGGTTTGAGCTTATGAGAGCAAGAATGTTTTTAAGTGCTTTATTCAAGTTGAGAAATATAGGGATATTGGCTGCGGCTTTGATTTTGGCATCTCTTTTAAGCGATCCGACTGCACTTCCAAATATGTTCGGTGTAGATGGTGCACTGCCTGATTCGCTTACCATTACGGGAAGCATTGCGGTTTATATTGCATTTGTCATTCAGACACTTCTGAGTAAAAAGTTCCAAACCGAATTCAACCAGAAGGAAAAGTTCAGGAACATAAAGGAGCTGAACAGGCTGGCCAACAGGCTTTCATCAGAGGCCAGAAGAAACTCCAACAACACTTATATGCAGAAGCTCAGGAAGGTAATAAACGACAAGAACGAGATTTTTACATCCTACTCAACAGGAGAGCACAGCTATTTGAAGGAAAGGATAGTGGAGCAGACACTGAATCTTGTGATAGCCTATCTCAAGCTGTTCAACAACTTCTGTATCAGGAGCCGCGAGCTTAGCAGCGTTGATGTGGGAGCTGTGTCGGCCAGGATAAACAACAATACAAGGAAGCTCAGCTTTGCAAAGGACGCAAGGATGGCAGAGGACGTACGAAAAATCATAGAGATGGATGAGAAGCTGATAGGCAGGCTGAAGGATGAGAAGAAGGAGCTGGAGAGGATAAGTGCAAAGCTGGATTACATGGAAAGCACGGTAAACATGTTCAAGCACCAGATCATGTCCAGCATCGAAAACGAGGATATGCTCGAGCAGCTGGAGACAGCGGTAAACGAGGCCGAAGCCCTTGATGCTGTGCTTGAGGACAGGCGCAGGAACAAGCTGAGGATGTAGGCTCTATCTACGATTTTATGTAAAAGGCAGGGGACGGGAAATTGTTATAAATGATTTCTCCGCCCCTTTTTCATTTATTTGTGTTATCCTTTAAGGGAACAGTTCACTGATGCCGATAGTCAAAATGATAGAATATGCAAAGGAGCTGCTATAGATCAGCATGTCAGTACATTGTGGTGTCGATATAATTGAGATAGACAGGGTGAAAAAATCTGTTGATGAGCTTGCCGGCTTCAAGAGCAGGGTTTTTACAGAAAAAGAGATAGCGTACTGCGAGGGCAGGAATAAAGCAAAATATGAAAGCTATGCCGCTAGATTCGCCGCAAAGGAGGCAGTTCTGAAGGCTCTGGGCACGGGGCTTGCCGACGGAGTCGAGTGGAAGCACATCGAGATCAGCAATGATGAACGCGGAAAGCCGGTGGTGCTCCTGACCTGCAGAGCCCTTGATATTTTCCGGGAAATGAATGGAAAGAGCATCGATATTAGTCTTTCACACTGCAGCGCGTATGCGGTGGCTTATGCAGTGATCGAAAGTTGAGAGGTGTATTGGAATGAGTATCAGACTGCTTCAGTTCGGAGATCTTCATCTGGATGCCCCCTTCACATCACTTTGCGATTTTGAGGGGAGGCCTCATCAGAGGAGGCAGGATCTTAAGAGAACACTGTCAAGGATAATCGATCTTGCACTGAGTGAAGGACCGGACATATTGCTTGTCTGCGGAGATCTATATGAGCATGCCTATACTGAAAAAAGCTCGATAAACTTTGTATGCAGTCAGTTCGACAGGATAGCGGACATACCTGTCCTTATGATACCGGGAAACCATGATCCGCTGGTGCCCGGATCTTTTTACAGCGGGCATGCATGGCCGTCGAATGTACATATACTTGGTGCGGGAGATATGTTTGAGCATACTTCTTCACATACCAGAGTATACGGCGCAGCCGCCGGAGTGACAACAGACCCGTCCTATATAAACATATTGATGCACCATGGGACATTGGACATGCCCTTCAGCGCCAATGCCTTTCAGCCGATATCGGGAAAGGAGATCGAAGAGCAGGGTTTCGATTACTGTGCTCTGGGACATTTCCATTCAAGGATATCCGGTCCGGGACCCGGAGGGATATGTTTTAATGCAGGCAGTCCCGAACCCCTTGGCTTTGATGAAGAGGGGGATCATGGCGTACTTTTATCCGTTATCGAAAAGGAGCGGGAGAAGAGAGCTGTCATAAGCTCAAGCTTTATCAAGCTTTGCTCAAGGAGAGCCGTCAGCCTTGAGGCCGATATAGGCGGATGTCTGAGCAATGAGCAGGCGGCGGAACTGGTGGAGGCAGAAATAAGAAAAGCCGGAAGCAGCGATGACCTTTTCAGGGTGACTTTGAAAGGACGTATTCCATCGGATATCAGAATAGATCCGGAGATCATCACGGAGCAGACAGCTGATAAGGTATTTTACATAAAGATAATCGATGAAACTGCCCCGGACTATGACCTGGAGCAAATATCCCGCGAACAGGGACTCAGGGGCCTTTTTGTCAGAAAAATGCTTGAGAGGGCTTCAGCGGCCGGACAGGAGGAGTCCAGGCTGGTCATGCAGGCGCTCTATTACGGACTGGAGGCTATTGACGAGGGAAAGGTATGCGTATAGAAAGATTAGAGATCAATGGTTTCGGTAGAATGAGGAACCGGATTATTACTCCCGGCAGCGGACTCAATATCATCTTTGGAGCTAATGAGGCCGGAAAATCGACAGTTCAGAGATTCATCAGAGCGATGCTTTACGGGATCAGGAGCCCGCGCAGGATGTCCGGACTGCCTGTCGCACAGAAAAGGTATATGCCCTGGGATGGAGCTTCATATGGCGGTGCCATAACCTATTCTCTTGACGATGGCTCTGTATACAGGGCAGAAAGAAACTTCAATAAAAATACCGTCAGTATTTTTGACGCAAATTATAGCGATATATCCGGGACATTCAGGCTTGGTATGGATAAGCTGCCAATGTTTGCTGACGAACACCTGGGAATAGATGAGACAACATTTATAAGGACTGCGTTTATAGGGCAGATGGAAGTCAGGATCGGCAGCAGCGGCTCGTCAGAGCTGGCGGCAAGGCTGGCCAATGCAAGAGACACTGGGGTCGAGGGACTGTCCTTCCAGAGAGCCGAGGCAGCTTTGACCAATGCACTAAAAAGCAGGATAGGTACCGATAGGACCAGGACGCAGCCGCTGGATAAGCTGGAAGCTAGGCTGAAGCAGCTCCGGCAGGACCATGACAGGCTCAGACAAAAGCAAGAGCAGCGACAGAGTCTGAAGGAAGAGCTGGCAAAGGTAAAAGACCGGCTTTCCGGTCTGGAGGCACAGGAGCAGTACCTGACAAAAGTGGCAGAGCTGATCGATACAAGAAAGAAGATCGATGCAGGTATAAAGAAGGAGGCAAGTCTCAGAGAGACCGCCGCGCTGCTGGAGGAGACGGACAGTAAGCTGGCGGAGCTGACGAAGCAGGAGAATACAGATGAGGTAAAAACGGGCCTAAGTGGTGAAATCAGTCGGGAATCCGGACACGGCGCAGCCGGAGCAGGACATGGCCGCAGCTCCGGAAAAGTCGGGAGTCCTGCTTTTAGTTTATCTGCTGCACTGTTTTGCAGCGCCATTGCTCTGGTGTCAGTGATACTATATGTGTCATCATTGACATCAGCCGGTTGGCTGAGCTTGTCAGTGCCGCCTTACATATATGTGTTTACTATGATCATATCTGCTGTTGCAGGAGCATATTTTCTCATCAAGAGAATGAAGCTCATATATAGCCGGACTGAAGAGGCATCTGTCGTGCTGCCGGGCGAGTGCAATGAAAATGACCGTGATAGCGGCAGTTCCGCCAATTTGATCAGTACGGCCGATACCTCGCTGAAAACGGATGACAATGCGGCCAGGGTCGAAGCCCTTACCGCAATGAAGCGTAATGCATTGAGCAGTGCTTCTTTGATATGCGGCGTCAGAATGGAGGGTATCGAAGATGTACACAATACGTTGAGGGATATAATGGCTGAGCTGGAGGAACTAAGCGCTGGTCTGCAGCAGGGCATTGAAGCAGCCGGGAGCCTGAAGCAGCATGGAGACGGGTATTTCGTTGAAAAGGACCTGGATATGGTAATCTATGATTCTGACATATCGAGTCTGGAGTCCACACTGAAGAATGAAATGGACAGTGTCAGGAATGAGTTTCTTAAAACGGCTCTTAGAGAAAAGTATTGTGAAGGTATGGCTGACGATGACAGGGAAAACACTTATGAATTGCAGCGTGTGGAAGAAGAAACCGTTGCGGTGAATGAAAAAATCGCGTATCTTAGAAATAAGGCCGATGCCATCAAGCTCGCTCATGAGGTCCTGCTGGAAGCCGGTGCGGAAATCAGACGAGACTTTGCACCCAGTCTGAACAGCAGGATGAGCAGCATAATTGCAAATATGACAGGACAGAGGTATACAGACCTCAGAGGGGATGAAGGTCTTATGCTCAAGGCAGCGGCGCCGGAATACGGAGAGGTCAGGAATGTGCTTTTGTTGAGCGGCGGGACGGCAGACCAGATGTACCTTGCCATGCGGCTTGCAATGACGGACCTTTTGACATCCGGATCGGAGAGCCTGCCCCTGATAATGGATGAGGTGTTTTCACAGTTTGATGACAACAGGACTGCTGCTGCGTTAGAATATTTACATAATGAGTATAGAGACAGCCAGATATTCATATTTACCTGCAAACAGCGGGAGGTGGAGCTGGCGAGACGGATTTACGGGGACAGAATGAATTTTGTGGAGTTGAGGCATGAGGATTCTTAACAAGAGTACTTGGAAGATAGCTTTAAAGGGTCAGCTGCTTGCAGGCGTACTGCTTCTGGTATTGCTCTGCGGATGTGGTGACAGGGATGCAAATATGTCCGGGAGCAACGGGTCAGATACCGAAGGACCGGATACAAAGACGGAGCACTCGGCAGAATATATTTACGGAATACCCATGGATGAGAATGCCGCCGTTGTGACCGAAAATGTGGCAGACATTTTTGCCGGGCCGGATGTCAAGTCGGAGCGCATCACCCAGGTGCTGTGCAACCAGCCTGTCAGTGTCATTGAAAATGAAGGCGGCTGGGCGAAGGTAAAGACCATCAGCGGTATTACCGGATGGATAAAGTCCAGATATATAAGTGATGATGTATCAAGTATCACAGGCAGGATATACACATACAGGATAATCGTGACCGGCAGGGAAAAGACCGTTTATTCCGGACCAAATGGAGGGATAACACGGGTCGATGCCCAGATGGGGACTGAATTTTATGCCTTCAACAACAAGGATGACGCATATGAGGTGTTCTTGCCGGACAATACCACAGGCTGGCTCAAGGGGAGCGGCATCATCCGCATACCGGTCAACGATGCCATACCTGTTACCAATGCCGATGACTTTGCAGCTACAGCACTCAGGTTCAAGGGGACGAGCTTTATGCTCAACGGCATGAGCTCCATGGGCATCGATTCTCCCGGCCTTGTTTATATTTGCGCGAGGATCAACGGCATCAATCTGCCGACAACTATAGAAGGACAATTGTCAAAAGGGATCGAGATAGAACTCGACGATGTAAAGGCAGGCGATCTTGTTTTCCTGACGGGAACCGGCGACAATGAGGCCGATATGGTTTCCTGTGTGGGCGTCGGCATCGGAGGCGGCAGTTATATTTACGCAGGACGGAAAACAGGATATGTGGCCGTGGGCGATATATACAGGGAAAACCCCGACGGGGTGGTCGTAGCTGCCAGAAGGATATTCAATTGAACATAAAATCACAGCGGTATTGAGGCCTATCTTGTGTATTCGCAGGAGGGCATGTCAAAGGTACACTCTTTCATAACCAGCCTTAAGATCAGCCTGGCAATGTCTTCACATGCATCCGGCATTGCCAGCTTTGCCGCTGCGGCGGACATTCTGCGCAAAAGGAATGGATCCTCCAGCGTCCTCATCAAAACATCGGGTAAGGTCTCGTCATTGGGAAGGTTCAGTGCTGCTCCGGAGCCTGTTAGGAATTCTGCGTTCCTTTCCTCCTGACCTGGGATCGGATCCATTATGAGTATGGGAAGCCTTTTGACCAGTGCTTCCGATATGGTCACACCTCCCGGCTTTGTGATGATGATACTTGCCGCATCCATCAGCTTGCTTATGATATGTGTGTACCCGAGCACTGCTGCCGGCGTTGCTGATACGGACGAAAGCTCTTCAAGCTCCTTCTTCAGCTTCTCATTATGTCCTGTGACAGCGATTATGCTTATTTCTTTATCAAGAGCCAGCAATGATGCAAAGACAGCCCTCATATTGCACAGGCCCAGACTGCCTCCCATCAGCAGTATTACAGGTCTTTTATCCGGGATTTTATATCCTGTGCTCCCGCTGCTGACATTACTGTCTGTAAATTGGCTGGATACCGGGATCCCCAAGGGGTATATACGATCCTTTCTTATGCCCATCCCTGCCATATCCGATCTTATACATTCATGGGGCACTATAAAGGCATCAGCCTCATCCAGCTTCCAGAAATAATGGTTTGTATAATCAGTGACGATGCCCGCCACGGGGATCTGTACAAGACCGGTCTTTTTCAGCCGGCATACAATCTGGAGCGGTATCGTATGCGTACAGACCACAGCATCAGGCGACTCATCCAGGAAGATCCTTAGCAGCCGCGGGGCCAGTATACTGTT
The DNA here is from genome assembly GCA_012519745.1 of Clostridiaceae bacterium. Classification (GTDB taxonomy): domain Bacteria; phylum Bacillota; class Clostridia; order Acetivibrionales; family DTU013; genus DTU013. The sequence goes on from JAAYPO010000079.1 coordinate 32,394, forward strand.
GAAGGCTTTGACAAGATCCGTGAGGACCTCATCCTTTTCAGAGAGAGAATATAGGCTGCCATATATGTAAGGAGCCCTTCTGATCGTTTGCAGGTATGTTCCTGTTATGAGCCTGTCGACTGCCGGGCTTATATACTTCAGTGCATCGACCAGCTTTGTCCTGCATCCCGGGATACGTCTTTCCATATGCTCCATGAGGGCCTGTGCAGCTTTGACATGACCACCGCCTGTGGATGCGGTCAGGAATAGTATATTCATTTGGCATTTACCTCCGACATACATTATTAGCAAAATTGACCTTTGTTATTACATTTTGCTCCTCTGTTTTCTCCCTCGAATAATTTTTTCCATTATGAAGAGAATAATAGCAAGGTATAATACGTTAAAACGGGACAGGAGGGTGTATCTTGAAACCAAGAAAATCTGTCACAGCGGTTTTGGCGCTGCTTTTGATAGCCGTCATTTGTGCACTTGTGGGTCCTGAGACTCTATTCAGGATGAACATCGCATATGCAAAAAACAATAATGTCAGTGACGAACAGCTCCTTGCCAGGGCTATTAACGGAGAAGCCAGAGGTGAGCCTTATGAGGGCCAGGTAGCTGTCGGTGCAGTGATTTTGAACAGGGTAAAGGATCCCAACTTTCCAAATACCATAGCAGGGGTGATCTACCAGCCGGGTGCTTTCACAGCGGTGTCCGACGGACAGATAAACGAGCCCATAGACCCAGGATCTACAGTGGTAAAGGCTGCCCGTGATGTATTGAACGGATGGGACCCCACCGATGGCTGCATTTATTACTGGAATCCTGCAACGGCTACCAGTTCATGGATCTGGAGCAGGAAGATCGTAACGAAGATCGGAAAGCACAATTTTGGAGTATGATTTTCATGGAGGTAGGAAGCAATGGGCGAAAAAAGAAGACTGTCTGATAAAAAAGTGTACGCAATCGTTGTCTTAGCCATCGCAGCAATATCTGCATGGGGCATCTACCAGTTCAGACATGCCGCAGATCTAAGGCAGGAGCTTGACAGCCAGTACAACAGGGCGTTCTATGAAATGGTCGGATATGTGAACAATGTGGAAACACTTCTGGCCAAATCAATGGTCAGTACTACCACCGACAGAACTGCAATCACGCTGCAGGAGGCATGGAAGCAGGCTGACCTTGCGCAGACGAACCTTGGGCAGCTGCCTGTCTCACAGCCTGTGCTGGCCAGCACGTCGAAATTCCTCAACCAGGTGGGGGATCTCAGCCTGGCCCTGGACAATCAGAACATAAAGGGCAAGCCCCTCAGTGATGAGCAGTATGGCATGGTGGAAAAGCTTTATAAGTACTCATCCTCATTAAGTGAAAAGCTCAGGGAACTTCAGGATGATCTGAATGCAGGCCGGCTGAGGTGGGGTGAGCTTGCCAGCAAGGGGACCAGACTGTTCAGCAAGACAAAGCCGGGAGAAATGATGAAAAAGTTCGAGACAGTGGGAGATAACTTCAAGGATTATCCAACGCTGATCTACGACGGTCCGTTTTCAGACCATATGTCAACAGCTGAAGCCCGGGGCCTTACCGGGGACAAAATCAGTGTGGAGAAGGCAAAGGAAAAAGTCAGGGAGTTCCTGGGGAAGGACCGCGTCCAGGAAGTGAAGGATTCGGGCAAAAGCGATAACGGTCCTATAAAAACTTACAGCTTTCAGGTAAAGCTAAAGGACATGCCTGAGGATCAGATGATAAACATAGCTGTCACACAAAAGGGCGGCCACATCGAGTGGATGCTCAGCAACAGGCCGGCAGGCGAATCAAAGCTTGATATGGATAAGGCAAAAAAAGCCGGAACAAAGTTTCTGAAGGAAAAAGGCTATGAAAACATGAAGGATACCTATTACATCAAGCAGGACAACACAGCCACCATCAATTATGCATATACACAGGATGATGTGACGATATATCCGGACCTGATCAAGCTAAAGATAGCATTGGATACAGGGGAGATAACCGGTATGGAGGCCAAGACCTACCTGTCCAACCATACCAAACGGGATATACCTGAACCCAAAATTTCCATGGAGGAGGCCAGGAAGAAGATCAACGGGAAAATGGAGGTATTGAGCTCGGGGCTTGCAATCATCCCCACTAACTACAAAAAGGAGATCTTTTGCTACGAGTTTAAAGGAAAGCTCAACGACAAGGATTTTCTGGTTTATATCAATGCCGAAACAGGAGAAGAGGAAGACATACTGATGATAATCGATACGCCAAACGGAGTGCTTACCATGTAGACCGTCCGGCCCGGGATCTGTGCTTTAAGCCTTCTTCATGCGAATATCATCCCCTGCGAAACGGAAAATGTCAAATCCTCCGGTTATTCGTGACACGATCCTTTCATCATAATACTCAAACAGCTTCTTCAGGTCTATGTTTGTGGCGATGATAGTTTTGCAGGGCTTTTTGATGTCATTTGACATCCTGGTATCGATAATATTAAGCAGCTCTGCATAACGCATGGCTGTCGGTGATTCGGTACCGAGATCGTCTATTATCAGCAGTTCTGTTTCCAGTATGTTTTTGTACACAGTGGAGTCGCAATCATCATTGTTGTTCGCATTATACCTGTACTCATATATGGCATTGAACAGAGCAGGGGCTGTCTGGTAGAGAACGGTGTGTCCGGTTCTCATCAGATCCATTGCCAGACACACGGCCATAAAGGTTTTGCCGACTCCGGTAGGACCGCAGAAAAGAAGGTTCTTCACATCCGGGTCATCAAAATTATCCAGAAAGCGGCGGCAGTTTTCAAGTATTCCCGTGATCTGCCTGCGGGGAGATTTTTTGATACCATACTTCTTTTCATCGACTACATCGGGGTAATATTCAATATTGAAGCATTCCAGCCCGCTATTGCCTGCGATGCATATATTGGACTGATCATACAGATGGTTTATAAGCATCTGACGGTAGCAAATACAGAGCGTATCGCCTTCTCTGTCCGGTGAACTGACTATGCCGGTATCGGAGCACTTTTGACACTCATAGACCGGTTCCAGGCAGTCTGTATCATAGCCGTTGGCTTTCAGCAGATCGAACCGTTCTCTCCTGAGCTGCTCTATAGTGTCAGAGAGCCGGGCAGCTGCGCTGTCGGAAGGTACTGTTCCCAGAAGTATCGCTTTGTTGTATTTCAACCCTGCCGCATGTATCTCTCCCTCTATTTCCTCGAGCCGGGGAATGTGGTAATAAAGCGCAGATTTTTTTTCTTCCAGATGCTCCTGAGCCCTTCTTTGCTTTTTTTCATATTCATTTTTTATACGTTGATGTATATTGATACCTGTGCCCATCATTCTGATCCTTTCAATTAAACCGAACTATCCTTGCTGCTGTGTCCGCCAGATCATAAAATATCCGGAGGTCAAACATCCTTGTAGAGCTTATCAAAATAGTCATCATCATATTTGCGTTGTTCAAAATTGCCCTTTTGAGGGATCGCCTTTTCCCTTGGCTTGTATTTGCCTGAATCGGAAGATTTTTTTGTCCCCTCGGCGGCAGTGATCTCTTCTTTTGTCTTGTATCCCTTTTCATACCAGTTGGTCAGGATTTTGTTGATATACTCAAAGCTTGGGTTCACAGCCGATGTCGTGCGTTTCAAAGCGAGCTCTATGATGCCGCCGTCATAACCATATTCCGAGACCCATCTTTCAACATATGCCTCTTCATACTCCGTTAGGAGGCCTTGCTTCCTGAGCTTCTTGATTATCATACCCCTTATATCCTTTATCTTTTTGGCTTCCATGGAGTACTTATCCAGATCGAAGCTGTTGCGGATATTCTTGCTGTGCCAGTTATCGGCGACCTTGGCGATATACTGACGGGAAAGGGCTTTGTAGTCATAGCAGTGCTTGAACAGGGCGAACATAACGTCTTCCTCAAACTGATACTTATCGAACCATGAGTCAATATCCGTATACCAGGAAGGAGACATAACGCCCTGGAAAAATGCATTGTTTATACTTGAGATAAAACGGCTGCGCCTTTTGCTTCGTTCACTGCTGAGTTCAGCCTCTTCCGGTGTCGATGTTGTCTTGGCCCGGTACACCTTTTTTATTTCCCGCTCTTTTAGATCGTTTATGATCATGACATTTTCGTTGGTGCCCCTTGATATCAGGCCGAGCTCTTCGAGACGGACAAGGGCCTGCTTAACGCGGGGCGTCGGCAGCTCCAGCTTTTTGGCTATATCGTCCGATGAAGGGGTTTTCCTGTATTTGCTCAAAAACAGGCAATATATATATACCTTTATAAAGTCGCTTTCCAGCGACGGTAAGTATTCCGAGATAAAAACATCCGGAATAAGTGTATCTGAATAAAGTATGGATATGTTTGTATCAAAAACCATTAGATAACCTCACTGATCTCTATCTGTATATACTCCGTCACGCTGTATGTCATTGCCCGTCACAGGATGTAGATCCATTATCCATTATAACATACACAGTGTACTATAAAAACTAGAAAAAACCCACACCCATGCTCTGGTTTAAATGTGTTAAACCTATAACATCTTTCTTGACCCACATAAATACAGTTGATTTTTGGCCCGGAAAGTATTATCATATATATGCACTCTTGACAGAGTGCGGATTATTTGCGCCCATAGCTCAACTGGATAGAGCGTCTGGCTACGGACCAGAAGGTTGTGGATTCGATCTCTGCTGGGCGCGCCAGAAAACCTCGAAGGCATCACAGCTTCGGGGTTTTTCTCTATTTGGTTTTTACGGTTTTCAGAGCCGCATGACCAAGGCTTGTCAACTGTTTGTGACTGATGTGACAACAGTGAATTGATGAAAAGGGTTGGCTGTTTCAGTTATTGATAGTAAAATACTTGTATATACACTAGTATTTTTGACTAAATAAATCTAGTACGGGGGGCATTGGTATGCAGTACAGGAATTTTGGGAAACTTGATCTGAAGGTGTCGGCGCTGGGGTTTGGAGCAATGAGGCTCCCGACAAAGGAAATCAAGGGCGCCGGCAACAGGCTCGACAGCAACATAGATGAGGATGAGGCCATAAAAATGATCCGGCATGCCATTGACAACGGAGTCAATTATGTTGATACGGCATACGGATACCATGGCGGACAAAGTGAGGTACTCACAGGGAAAGCTCTTCAGGACGGATACAGAAATAAAACAATGCTTGCTACAAAATCGCCGGTCTGGTTCATAAAAAAGCCCGAGGATTTTGACAGACTGCTGGATGAGCAGCTGGGCAAGCTGCAGACGCACTATGTGGATTTCTATCTGCTGCATGCCATCGGCAGGAATTCGTGGAGGAATATAGTGCTAAAGCACGATGTGCTCCAACGGGCAGAAGCTGCCAAAAAGGCAGGAAAAATAAAGTATCTGGGATTTTCCTTCCACGATGGTCTCGATGCGTTCAAGGAGATAGTTGACGGCTATGACAAGTGGGATTTCTGCCAGATACAGTACAACTATATGGACATTGAAAATCAGGCAGGTACGGAGGGGTTGAAATACGCGGCCTCAAAGGGTCTTGGGGTTGTCATTATGGAGCCTCTGCTTGGAGGAAGACTTGCCAGGCCTCCGAAGGATATCAAGGCAATATTTGATGAGGGCGGCAGCGGCAGATCTCCGGCAGACTGGGGCCTGGAGTGGCTGTGGAACCAGCCGGAGGTATCGGTGGTGCTCAGCGGAATGAGCACGCTTGAGCAGGTGGAGGAAAATATCCTGTCTGCGGACAGGTCAGGGATCGGAAAATTCAGTCTCAACGAGCTTGATATCATTGAGCGGGTGCGCATGAAGTATAACGAAAGGGCTGCCATACCCTGTACCGGGTGTAATTATTGCATGCCCTGTCCGAATGATGTCAATATACCAAGGAATTTTTCCCTGTACAACGATGGTGTTATACATGAGGATATAGAAGGAGCAGCCGTCTCGTACAACAATTTTTTCAACGAGTCAAATCGTGCAGACAAATGTGTTGATTGCAGGATATGCGAGGACAAATGCCCCCAGACGATACCGATCAGCCAATGGCTGCAGAAGGTAAATGAAACGCTGAGGAAATAGGCTGCAGATATGTGAATGTATGTAAAACCCGGTCCGAAAAACAGACCGGTTTTTATTATGCTGTCAGATCAATAGCATCGGATGGTATGACTATTGAAGAAGAGCCTCAATACGCAATACCCTGTGCATACATTGCAGCTGCGACTTTCTCAAAGCCTGCTATGTTTGCACCTGCCACCAGATTATCGCCATAGCCGTATGCTTTAGCTGCTTCGCTTGCGTTTTTGAATATATTGACCATTATGTCCTTTAGCTTTGCATCTACTTCTTCAAATGTCCAGGAATATCTCATGCTGTTCTGGCTCATCTCAAGACCTGATGTGGCGACACCGCCGGCATTTGCAGCCTTTGCAGGTCCGAAAACGATGCCGTTTTTCAAGAACACCTCGATAGCTTCAGGAGTACATGGCATGTTTGCACCCTCGCCCACTGCGAAGCAGCCGTTTTCGGCCAATGTTGCTGCTGCGGTTCCGTCAAGCTCGTTCTGGGTTGCACATGGAAGAGCGATATCGCATTTGATATTCCAGATACCGGCACAGCCTTCGGTGTAAGCTGCCTCGGGATGGTATTTCACATACTCGCTGATCCTCTTTCTTTCGACTTCCTTGATCCGCTTGACTGTGTCGAGCTTTATACCTGTGGGATCGTAGATGTATCCATTTGAATCACTGAGTGCAACCACAGTTCCTCCGAGCTGGCTCACCTTTGCTGCTGCATATATTGCCACATTGCCTGAGCCTGATATGACAACAGTTGTGCCCTCGAAGGACTTGCCCTTTATGCTTTTCATTGCCTCATCCATGAAATAGCAAAGTCCGTAGCCGGTGGCTTCGGTCCTGACAAGGCTTCCGCCCCATGATAGACCCTTGCCTGTGAGTACGCCGGTAAACTCATTCCTCAGTTTCTTGTACATGCCGTACATATAGCCGATCTCACGGCCGCCTGTCCCTATATCTCCTGCGGGAACATCGGTATCAGGGCCGATATGTCTTGCCAGTTCAAACATAAAGCTCTGACAGAAGCGCATCACTTCTGCATCGGACTTTCCCTTCGGATCGAAATCGGAGCCGCCCTTTGCGCCTCCCATAGGAAGTCCGGTCAAGGAATTTTTGAATATCTGCTCAAAGCCGAGGAACTTGATGATCCCTGCATATACTGAAGGGTGCAGTCTGATCCCGCCCTTGTAAGGACCGATAGCGCTGTTGAACTGGATCCTGAAGCCTCTGTTGACCTGGACCCTGCCATTGTCATCGACCCATGGCACCCTGAAAATTATCTGCCTTTCAGGTTCTACTATCCTGTCGAATATCCCAGCCTTAACCCATTCCGGATGCTTATCAGCAACAGGCTCCAGGGATTCCAGCACTTCCTTGACCGCCTGATGGAATTCCGGTTCGCCCGGGTTTCTTTTTATGACCTGCTCCATTACATTTTGTAATATTTTCATATTATATACCTCCTGTTACTGAAAAAATCACATATTACGGATTTGCTGTCTCCGTATTGCAGTATTTCTGTTTATGATAGATCAGATGCCTTTTGTGAAATTGTTGCTGCACAATCCTTCATATTGGTAAAAGATCCTCAAACGGCAACTGCTTCCTTCAAAGACCTGTAACACACTCAAATTACTGCTTTACTATAATAATATATACGCATTACTATAGCTTTGTCAAGAAAAATATGAAGGAAATGTTAGACGGAAATTGCATAATGCATCCTGCTCCTTCTGTGCATTATTACAATTTACTACAGGAAATTGCATGAATTTATTATAGTGTTATATGTTATTACGGTTTCCAATATGGTAATATATTTAAAGTAAATGTCGTAATTTGTTGAGGTGAGAATTTGTTCAGGGTATTGCTTGTGGACGATATGGAAATAAGCCGCAGACAGGTCAGGAGACTTGATCTGTGGAATGGTGCGACGAATTTCTCTATAGCGGCAGAAGCTCAAAATGGGCAAGAGGCGTTGAATCTGCTGAAGCAGGAACAATTCGATCTGATCATAACAGATATAAAAATGCCAAAGATCGACGGTATCGAGCTGCTTCGGGAAACGGCGGAAAAAGAACTTTGTCCCTGCGTTGTTCTGCTGAGTGACTATGAAGACTTCTCTTTTGCAAAGCAGGGAATACTGCATGGTGCATTCGACTATCTTGGAAAGCCTCCGGAATACGAGGCAATGAAGGATATGCTCAAAAGGGTGGAGCAGTTTCTAGTCAAAAAGAAAAAGGAGGACGAGCTCGTTAAAAGCCTGGAAGAGAAGCTTGAAGAAAAAATCGAGGATGCGTTTCCGTCGGCAGAGCTTGAGCATTTAATAGAAGCTGCCAAGGGAAAGCAGCCTGATATAACGGCGGCAGCAAACAGGCTGACGGAGTCGATATCAGCGCTTTTTGGGGACGATGTCATAAAGACAAGCACAGCGCTGAAAAAATCAATGTCAGAACTGATTTCACAGCTAAGGTCGCATTTTGCCTGGATGTGTAAATTCATTGACTGTAATAAGTATAAAGGATTTGATTATGTCACAATGGGTGACACACAGTCAGCCTTTGAGGCCTTTGGTGCCGCCGTAGGTGAAATGACCGGAGAAATCGGCAGGCTTGAGTACGGCAATTCGGAAAGCCAGATAGAGTACAAAATTTGCCGGTATGTACTGGAAAATGTAGATAACGAAATCTCCATCGAGGGAATTGCGAAGGTGCTGTATATGAACCGAAAGTACATTAGTGAGGTTTTCAGGCAGAGAACAGGTGAGCTGCTGATCGACTATATCACCAGGGTGAAAATGACCCGGGCTGCACGCCTGCTTTTGCAAAGCGGCCAGAAAACATATGAGATAGCTTTACAGTTGGGTTACCGGGATACGGAATATTTTAGCAGGCTTTTCAAGAAGCATATGGGAGTCAACCCAAGTCATTACAGGAATATGACAACTCATTAGTCATTATCTGACAAAATTCGGGGTATTTGCTAGAAATAATTCATTAAAATATAATTTTTTACAAGGTATTATAAGTAAGGGATAATATGATACCTTGTTTTTTTATTGCAATAAGGTGCGGCATATGTTGCCGGTCCGATGGAATACCCGGTAATAAGATGTAGAAAACAAGAATGGTGGATGAGTATGGACAATGGGGCTGTACTGTCGGTTGTCGTTGTAGAGGATTCACAATTTTTTGCGGATCTGGCTATAAGGATACTGAGAAGAAGCGGGTTGAACTTCAAAAGCAGAATAGTATCATCCAGACCTGCACTGCAAAAAGCACTAAAGGAAGACCGGTGCGATATTATTTTGAGTGATAATGCTATGCCCGGACTAAATGCTTTGGGCGCTCTCGAGATAAAAAACAACATTTGCAGTAAGATACCGTTTGTTATAGTATCCGAAGACGTGAGTCAGAATGAACTGGAAGAGGCTTTCGAAAAAGGCTGTGATTCCTACCTTCCCAAAGAGAGGATCACAGATTTGCCGGAGGTCGTAAGACAGGTTCTGCGCGCTTCGGAATCTAAAACATAGAAGCTAAGATGCAGCAACATACGCAACTTGAAAGGGGGTGAAGGTATGAAGTCCACTGGTATAGTGAGAAAGGTTGATGAACTGGGAAGAGTGGTTCTGCCGATAGAGCTGAGAAGAACACTGGACATTGCTGAGAAGGATGCTCTTGAGATTTTTATCGATGGTGCAAATATCATTTTGAAAAAATATGAACCGGCTTGCATATTCTGTGGTGATGCCAAGGACGTCATTAACTATAAGGGCAAAAACATCTGCTCTGTTTGTATGAAGGAGCTCAAGGGCTAGATTCCTGCAGATATCCTGATTACTATTGATAGAAGCAATTTGTTCTGTCATGCATAATGGAGGGCAAATTGCTTCTGTTATGACGTACTGTTTATCAGTATGCACACTTCAGCGGGGATGGCCGTGTCTGCCGCCCCGCAATAACAAGTGTGAAAGACTTATGTTGTATGATTATTTAAAGGATGGTTTTCTGAAGTCAGTGAGAAAAAATATCGTAATCAACAAAACTTTACAGATAATGGCTGTGGCCTTGATAACAGGACTCCTGTTCTATTATGCTGTTACCAGGATACTCATATTCGATATGGAAAACTCTCTTATAAGGTATGCTAATCAAGGTGCGGCAACAGTGAGCAGTTATGTCAATGGGCGCCTGTCGGAGACCAGGTCCATCGCGGCCAACAGTATTATCAGCAATACTGCTCTGCCTACAGAACAGCGGCTGGAGGAGCTTCGAAAGCAGCTGAGCCTTGACGGATACAGGAGGCTGAGCATAGCTGATGTGAATGGCAATTCTATAACCACTGACGGAGTAAGACTCAATATACACGACAGAGAGTACTATGTGAGAGCAATGGCTGGAGAATCTGTCGTATCAGATCCCTTCAAAAGCCGGGTCGATGGCTTGATGGTAATCACATTTGCCGTTCCGATATACAATGAAGGAAAAACAGCGGGAGTACTTTATGCTACTTACGATGCAGAAGTCATCAGTACCATCACGGACCAAATAAAGCTCAGTGACAGCGGATACACTTTTATTATAAATAAGGATGGCAATATTATTGCACATGAGGACAGACAGCTTGTTTACAATATTGGAAACGATATAATAAACTCTTATACACAAAGCGATCTGGGAAAACTTGCCGAGCTTGAGAATAGGATGATTGCAGGCGAGAACGGTACCGGCGAATATCATTATAATGGCGAGAAGCGGTATATGGGCTTCTGCCCCATCGAAGACACAGAATGGTCCATTGCGGTGACGGCGCCTAAAAGCGCAGTTTTCAGCAAGCTCAATATTGTTTTCATTATTCTTCTGATACTGATACTGACCATTTCCTTTGTCATTACCTTCATTATATTCCGCACAAGGCTTCTGAAGATCGACCTGTTGAGGCAGCAGGTCAATACCTACAGGATCGCGGATTTTACAAACCTTATCGCATTTACGGTGAAACGCGACGGAACCATATTGACGTCAAACAGATATGCAGAGGATATGCTCCTTTATTTCGACAAATATGGAGCAAACAAGGTCCAAAACTTGTTCGAACTGCTTTCTGAGGATGACAAGGAGATGCTGAAAGAATCCATAGGAAATGTAAACAGCAATGACGATAATGCTAGTTATGAGCTTGCACTCAGCAGGGGTGAAAGCAAGACGATCCATATATACTGTAATGCCATTGATGACAAGGATAAGGATGGTACCATTGAGATCCTTGGTGTTGACATTACTCAGAGGGTGGTGCAGGAAAACATTCTTCAGGACAGCTTTGAGGAGCTTACTGTTGTGTATGATGAACTGGCAGCTACTGAAGAGACGATCAGACAGCTGGCCTACAAGGATCAGCTCACAGAACTCCCTAACAGGGCAGCACTGTTCAATGAAGTCGAAAAGGTCATTGCCGGCATAGGTGAAGCCGATAAATGTGCCCTGCTTTACCTTGACCTGGACAACTTTAAATATATCAATGATTCCTTCAGTCATTCCATAGGAGATATGCTGCTTGTGGAAATAGGCAGACGGATAAGGGAAGCCTTCAATGATAATGAGATGGTTGCAAGATTCTAAGGAGACGAGTTCGTTGTTTTCATCAAGAAAATAACCTCTATCGATGAGTTGAATTCGAAAATCGCCAGTGCAATGAAGGTGTTCGAAGAGCCCTTCAGTGTAATGAGAAACCATTTCCATGTATCAGCCAGCTGCGGTATTTGTATATATCCCGATCATGCCTCGTCCATCGAGGAGATGATGAAGAGCTCGGATGTTGCCATGTATCATGCAAAGAAGGTGGGCAAAAACACTCACATCATGTTCAGGCAGGAAATGAACGATGAATTTACCGAAAGGATAGAGATGGAGAACGGGCTTAGGCGCGCCATCGAGAATGATGAATTCATCCTCTATTACCAGCCTCAGGTGGATCTGGCCACAGACAGCATCGTAAGCTTTGAGGCGCTGCTCAGATGGGTCCATCACGAAAACGGTATTATTCCGCCCTTGAAATTTATCAGTGTTGCAGAAGAGACCGGTCTGATAGTACAGATCGGAAAATGGGTGCTGAAAACGGCCTGTGAGTTCATTGTCAATCTCAACAGGCGGTATGGCAAGGAATACGGCATATCTGTGAATATCTCAGTTATTCAGCTCATGCAGGCAGATTTCGTCAGCACAGTGGTCGATACACTGACAAATACAGGACTTGCACCATCGCTTCTGGAGCTTGAGATAACAGAATCAAAGCTTGTGGAGACGGTGGATATAAACCTGAAGAAGCTGCATGAGCTAAGGGAGATCGGGGTCAGGTTCTCGATAGATGATTTCGGAAAAGGTTTTTCATCATTGAGTTATCTCAAGCAGCTGCCTGTAAGTACACTGAAGATAGATAAATGCTTTGTGGACGATATACCCGACAATGATCACAGCATGATAGAGTCAATAATCCATATAGGTCATAAGCGGAACCTTGTGGTGGTTGCCGAAGGAGTGGAAAAGAAGGAACAGCTCGAGTACCTGGCGAAGCATAAATGCGATATGGTCCAGGGATACTACTGTTCAAAGCCCGTACCGGAAGAGGAAATAAAAGAGATGCTGTAGAGGGCAATAACACTTATCCACAACTGGACAGCCCTAAAAAACAGGGTTATGCACAGACTTATCAACATTA
>JAAYPO010000080.1 GCA_012519745.1 Clostridiaceae bacterium
AGCTTTTTTGGTCCGAACTTGGCGATCTGCCTGCACAGCTCTGATCCTATGGAGCCTCCGCCGCCTGTGACCAGCACTACTTCGTCCTTCAGGTAGCCGGATATCTCATCCATGTTCAGATGTATCTCGTCGCGTCCCAGGAGGTCCTCTATACTCACATCCCTCAGCTGCCTGACTGTTACCTCTCCATCTATTATCTCCATCATGTTAGGGAGTGTTTTCAGTCTGCATTTGGTGTCCTTGCTGATCCTCAGCAGCTCCGCCACCTCCTTTTTCGAAGCTGACGGTATCGCGACGATTATTTCGTCTATCTTGTACTGCTTTGCCAGTTCTTTTATCTTCTCTCTTCCCGAAACCACCGGTACATTGTTTATGCTGGTGCCATGCTTTGTTTTATCATCATCGACTACCACCACCGGCACAAGGTTCATATCGATATGGTTTTTGAATTCCTTTATCAGCATTGAGCCGGCGCTTCCGGCGCCGACTATCATTACTCTGCTTGCTTTGCATTGATTCCTCTGCATGTGCATCCTGACCCGGCGTACATATCTGTAGCTGATCCTGATGCCTCCTATCAGCATGACGAGACATATCCACGAAACCATATATACGGGTACAGAAAACACTCTGTTGGTTATTAGGTCCACTGCCAAACCCAGACCTTTAGCTGCCAGTGTTGCCAGTATGATCTGCATCATTTCCTCGATGCTTGCATACTCCCAAAGGCTTCGATAAAGTCCGAATATATAGAATATTGCGATCTGGAGGACTGTGATAGCCGGTGCGTTACTAAGAAAATATCCGATGTATTGCTGCGGTATGGCAGTATCATACTTAATAAGCAGCGCAAGGCAAACAGAGAGATTGACTAGTACTGCGTCAGCAATGACTAGTAATATTTTTCTCATATTTGTAGACATCTCTTTTCCTTCCTGTGTTTGTTCAACACCTGAATTTGATCTCATCTGATATATTCTTTTGTAAATCTGTGAACGCTATGGTTTTCTGAAAATTGGCCGTAAGAGGGCATAGCTCCGCCATTTATATATGCATTTCCATATATAATGACCCCATCTGCCAGACCCTTTGACCTCCTGATCTCATAACGGGCCGAAACACCGATATAAGACTTTGGATTTTTTTATTCGGCGATAAGCTGATGATGCTTCTCCTGGGTACTTGACGTTATATCGGCTTCAGGATGGATATCCCTAGATCGACCGTCCGCTCTTCCCCTAAAAAATTCAATCGTATCTTTGCTCTTTCTTTCCTGTGGTCAATGCTAACGATTATTCCTTCAAGAGAAAACAGAGGGCCGTCAACTACCCGGACTCGTCCATTTTCCAACAGCACATTGGAAAAACCTATTTCTTCGTTGTTGCAAATCAATTTTGACAGTACAGCCATCTCGCGGCGGTCTATTCTCGCCACTGAACTGCCCGTCCTGAGAAGCTTAAGGACGTTTGGAATGTTCTTTAATCTGTAATATATATCGGTAGTTATCTCTCCATTTATCAACACATACCCAGGAAACAATACCTTTGTTTCCACCTTCCATACGCCGCCTTTTCTGACTCGTAGCTTTCTTTTGGGTACGACTACCGTAAAGCCGTCCTGCAATCTGTATTTGACTCTTTCCTTCGCCTTCTCCTCTTCACCCGTAACCACGAAAATTCCGTGCCATTCATCAATCCCTGAATTTTGAAACATTAGCATTTACTCCTCAATGAGCAACATTACGGATAATCCCATTTTATAGCAAGAATAGCTACAAGTCAATGACTTATTATATGTTTTGACAGTAATTTTAAGGCAATTGCGTGTCATTTGTTTGTGTACAGTGTAGTTTTTTGTTAGCATATGCAGAGAATACTGTTGCCGGGAGGATAGTACATTTATGACCGCAGCCTGATGAGCTGTCATATTCTTATGCATATTCGTATGACCTTGTTTCTGTATGGTATAAGAGCCAGCCAGATGCCGGCTGCACATCTATGAATGATATTATTGCAGATTATGGTCTGCTTTCCTCTTTTGATTCTGGTCACGTATGCCAGCAGCTGCCCGGGATTGAGCGGGCCCTCCACCCACTGCTGGGCGTCGCCAATTATATAGAACTGATCCCTTTCCTTCTTAAGCAGTCGGTGCAGCACATATTGACCCGTTTTCCTTCTGATCAGTACTATATCTCCTTTTTTTACAGTATCATATGTCACACTTGACAATTCGATACTATCCCTGCCTTCTCTCAGGAATGGATACATGCTCATTCCTGTGACTGTTATCCAGGCCCTTTCTCCGTTTCCAAGTATCTCATCAACAAGGCTGAACAATTCGGCAGCCCTGACCTTTTTTAACTCACACATCTTTGCACCAGCTCTACTGCCTCATAATCAGGCCTGCATCTGAGCAGGTAGATAGGAACTGTACAGACCAGCCTTTCCACGACCTTCATTGCAGTGTTCATCAGGCTTTCATCAAAGTACGGCAGGAAACAGCGCGGCATCAGCATCTGCAGCGCACTGCATGTATCCAGCCTTCTGATGCTGTTCTCGGCTGCTCTCTCCAGCATTACGATACTACTGAGCGGCACCTTTGTGTCCATATATATATCAGTCGACCCGCTCCAGGGTGTGCCGCAGAGCATTGGAACGCCATTGAGGAAACGGATCAACGGCCTGTCGTCATTTATCAGCATTACCCTATCAGCATATCTCTCCTTCCACAATCTCGTGTGCGTCGATTTTCCCGTGCCTGAAGGAGCTGACACGATGATCCCTCTGCCATCGATGGAAAATGAGGATGAGTGGATCGTTATGCTGTCCATACTGAGCGTTCTGTTTCTGAAAGCAATGCCGGCCAACTGGAATATGTGGTATTGATTCCAGTTGACATATTCGTTTTCTTTTACAGGAAATCTCAGGTCTGATTTTTGATATCTGATAACAACATTTCTCCAGCCGGGATCGGTCTCGAGTATAGTGTCCACAACGTTGCCTCTTTTGCTGTGCATAGTTATATAAAGGCCCTCTTCCGGCTTGATTTTTCTGTACCACTTCGACAATTCTTCCAGGATCAGTTCACCGTCAGGAATATAAATGGTGTCGGTCATGATTGCTGTAATTGATAAATCGGAAGCAGATGTGTGAACGCTTTGGTCTTTGGCTTCAAAAATCGAACTCCTTGCCTTTAGAAAATCATTATCGCCGCTAAAATCGACTAAAACTCCCGCGATATCATATATCACTTTTATTCACTCCTGACATCTGGTATTTGAAATAAGGAAGGGATTGAATGATTCAACCCCTTAAGCCGTCTACAATCATGAATTCAAACATACCCACACACCAGGGTCACATGCTCCCTCTTTATAACTGCATGTACAAACTCTTTCATCGGCACGAAGATCCGTGTATGTAATTTTTGGGGTTACGTATTTTTTCATTCTATTCACCTCTTTTCCTTTACTTATGACACTGATCACGATGAGGCCAATGCAATCAAGTGAGCCATTTCTGGATAAGTAGCTACCTGCTCTGGTGTGCAGCTGCCGGTACAATTGCTGGCGATACGTTCTTCGAGCCTTAGTTCAACACAGTTGAGTTTCGGTGCTATATATCTTTTCATAGGAAACCTCCTTTCCGAATAAAAATCGTTCAATATATGACTTCCAATTCTGCTCTGGCTTTTGAAAGCTCACACAAGTATGGTGCAGGTCTGTCAAAGCGGCCTGTCTCGACCTTGAGCCTTGCCGGGCAGGTCATACATCTTTTGCGGTATTGACAGCTGTTGCATTCATTGCATACAGGTACATCCAGTCCAGCCGACTTCAAATGTTTCCATGACTCTAGAAACCCATGCTTTTTTACATCCACACTGGGCTCTGTCAACAAACCGCAGGGTGTCAGTTTTCCGTCCCATGAAAGCCAGAATGCGCATCTTGTGGCAGTACAGTTGAACACACAGTCTGTCTTTTTAGTCTCCAGCAGTTTATTGATGGCATCGCCAATGGTTTTTTCGGTCATCACATCTTCATCCACAGATATCTTCAGCACTTTTTTCAGCTTTTTCATATCGGTGTGTTTCAGCCTGAAGTCCTGCAGCATTTTTTCATACCTTGCCAGCTCTATCGGATCAAGTCTGTTGTTTTCAGGATCGGTGCCGCAGCCTTCCCGCCTCGGAGCCACATAATTCACTACCCCCAGTGTCAGTCCAAGACCGTCCGCTATCTCATAAATATCATGGAATTCCCTGTAGTTGTCCTTTATCGCTGTGGTTTTCAGCTCGACCTTGATATTCTCCGCCAGCAGCAGCTTTATGGCATTTATCACTTTATCGAATCCTTCCGGATGACCGGTGACCCTGCCATATGTCTCTGGGCAGGCGCCATACAGTGTGATGCTCACCTTTGAAGGCGGTCTTTCTCCGAGCCGCCTTGCTTTTTCCGCATCAATGAGGCTGCCGTTTGTAAATAATGTTATGTTGAACCCCATCTCTGAAAGAGGCTCATATATATCGAAAAAATCCTTCCTCATGAATATCTCGCCGCCGGACAAGGTAAGGAAAAGCAGCCCCTCATCCCTTGCCTGTCTGCCAAGCTCTACCCATTGTTGTGTCGTAAGTTCATTTTGCAGATATGACCTGTCTTCCGGCATGCTGCATACGTAACACATCTTGCAGTGAAAATTGCATCTTGATGTCAGTTCGAAAAAACCGGCGGTAGGCGCACCTTCAATAATGGATTTGTTTATGATATTTTGGTATATTTTTGCCCATCCCCCACTCATTTCACTTCACCTGCTTCTTTTGCCACTTCCGCCTCGCAAAGGCTATTTTGTCGTATCGTATCCAAAAACCTGCCTATGTCTGATCTGGCCGTCGCCTCATCGATGTCGTATTCCTTGAGCAGTGCCGCCGTAAGCTCATTTTCCTCCGCTCCCTTTTCCAGCAAGCGCCACAAAAACGCTCCGCTTTCCGTAAGAGTGATGATACCGTTCAATTCTACAACCCTTGCTCCCAGAGGGACTACCACCCACTCCCCGGCAATTTCGCGCAACATCAAGCCGCTTTTAACCTTCATCTCTATACCCCTTTATGAAAATATGTATTTTAGTCTTCTGTAGAAAGGATCTGCCACACTCCTGCTGCCTTATCTATAGAGGCAGGAGCATCATGCAAATAAGCTATAAACACCATAACAGGATAATATTGTAAATTCCGTGTATGCTAATAATATACTTTCCTGTATTTGTTAGTCAATACCATTTTTGAATATTTCCAACATTTTTTCACTAATATTTTGACATACATTTACACTATATTGTCGAATACAGTCTATCGCACGCACATACTGCGTTATAAGCTATTTCCGTGGGGTTGTTTGTAGCTAAATGATGTTGAAATGCATTATACTAGAGACGCTTGAACTGCTCCCTTTTACTTGAGCCTGTTCACGCTATGGCCTCAACGGCTTTATTGAAGATCACCCGCAGGATTGCCATGACCGGTACGGCGAGAAGCATCCCCATGATGCCGAAAAATTCTCCGCCTGCCAGTACTGCAAAGATTGTCGCCACCGGATGAAGGCCCAGTCTGCCCTCTATCATCTTTGGGGAAATGAAATTGTTGTCGATTTGCTGTACGGCAAGAAAGACCACCACGGTCCAGACTGCCTTTATCGGGGATATTGTCAGTGCGATTGCCACAGCGGGAATCGCACCTATGTATGGACCAAAATACGGGATGATGTTTGCCAGGCCGCCTATCATCCCCAGCACCAACGGGTACCTCATACCAACGATCATCAGCCCGATGGTTTCCAGAATGCCCACTATGAATGCTATCATCAGCTGCCCCTGAATGAAGCCTGCCAGGATCCTGCTTATCTCCTTGCATACGCCGGTCAGCCCATTCCTCCACCGCCGGGGCAGAAGCCGCAGCGCGTATTCCTTGAACTTATCCCCGTCCTTTATCGTGTAATATGTCAGCACCAGCGCGATGGTAAGGTCGACAATGATCCTTGCCATATCCACAACAAGCTTCAGGCCGTCTTCAAGAAGCCTGACCAAAAATTCCTGAGCCTGCCCGACAACATTTGCTATCTGCTCGAAGATGGCTCCTTTGACCTGCTCCGACCAGTTGCTTGAATTGATGATGGAAAGCAGATTATTGAATATGCTTTCATAGCTTGAAATGAGCTGAGGCAGTGTTTCCATCAGCTCCCTGATGTTTGCTGCCAGCTCCGGGATCAAATATATGCTGGCAGCTGCCAATACTGACAGCATAAATAGATATACTATCAGTATCGATATACCGACGGGTATCTTTTTAGCAGTCAGCCTATTCGACAAGGGTTTTACGATATACACCAGCAGGACCGTTATGAAAAAAGGTGACAGCACCCGGGCGATTTTTTCCCTACATGTATATATAAAATAAACCAGTGCTGCAATCAGCAGCACCACGACCACATAAAACGCCAGCTTCTTGTACCGCGCCGCTGCTCACCTCCTTTGGGGACAGTTCTCACCTTTATGCCTTGGGGACAGTTCTCACCTTTCCGTCATCGGTGACGGTATGGTCTGGTCAGTCAAAGACCGGGTAGGTGCTTCTACCCGGTCTTTTCGAGGATTTGAGAGAATGTGTATGTCCCACACTAAAGCCTGCAGCTATACAGCACAGGCGTTTGGGTATGAACGGCCTTTCGGCCTGTTTCTGCAACAAATAGTTCATCTGAACAAATCAGCCACATCGCTTATAATGTGCCCGGATTTTCTCAATAGATTCCTGCCGCCTCTCATCATTTTTTTCTTCGTCCTGCCGGACATCATCATTTCCGAATTCATCATCAATCCAACTGATGCAGCCACTATGCCGCCCACCATAATCCCTTTTACAAAACCATTTCGCATATCGCCAGTCTCCTTTCATTTGTATCTGAGCAGCCTTCACCGCAGTCTGCCCCTTATGCCGCCTCCGGTCCCTTTCATCTCGTCCACTGCTTCCTTCTCGACAACCGCAAACTCCTTGCCCAGCTCCACTTTCCCAAACAGAGGCAGCAGCTTTCTGCCGTGCATCACATCCTGCAGCAATCCGTCTGATATCTCAAAGCCTTCGATCCTGCCTGTATGGCTGTCGAATAATACATCCCTGACTTCGCCTAACTCGCCTCCGGCCTTCGAAAACACCCTCAGCCCTATCAGACTGCCTTCATCCTTAAAGCTGTTTATAAACGACGTCCTCTCCAAGTCGGATACGCAGCCGGCATTGTCTACAATAGCGGCATCATCGCCCAGGCTGATTAGATCGCTCAGCAAGACCACACGCTTTTTAACTGATACTCCCTCCCGTTCAAGCAGCAACGCCTTAACCTGTCTTTCCTCAGCACTGAACAATATATCCTTTACAACGCCTGTTTTTTTTCCGCTGTCGGCACAAATCACAGGCAGGTTCAGCACTTTGCTGTATCTGTGCAGCATTTGCCGTCCTCCATGAAACGAATGAACTGCTCGCTAGTCATTCATTATTATTTCTAGCTTCATTGAAAAAAATACAATGGAAATGATAGGCAAAATCAAATATGGACAATATGCCGCCTTTTGTATAGAATGAAACACGTGGATGGTTTTGCTTCATTTAATGAAATGAATGCAGGGCCAAACTCAGACTGAAGTAAGCACACTTCATAATACTACAATTGGAGGCTGAAAATGAAAGACCTTTTTAAGAAGCTTGGAGTACATATACCCGAAATAATGCTGCCTGCCCAAGGCACAGATCTGAAGAAATGGGCAGTGATAGCCTGTGACCAGTACACCTCCCAACCCGAGTACTGGATCAGCGTGCAGCAGCAGGTCGGTCAGGAACCCTCGACATTGAAGCTGACCTTTCCGGAGATATATCTGAAGGATGACGACAGGGATGAAAGGATCGCCAATATAAATAGGACTATGGAGGAGTATCTCAACCGTGGCATACTTGAAAGGCAGTCACCGGGCTTTATACTCGTGGATCGCAGCACACCCCATGCTCCCTCGAGAAAGGGACTGATGCTTGCACTGGATCTGGAATGCTACGACTACAGCCCCGGAGCCAAGACTCTAATACGCGCAACTGAGGGGACGGTCCTGGACCGTATACCACCGAGAGTAAAAATTCGCGAAAACGCTCCCATCGAGCTGCCCCACATCATGGTGCTCATCGACGATCCTGATAAAACAGTGATCGAATGCCTTCACGCCAAGGCTGAAGCCGGTAGCTTCAAGAAGCTGTACGATTTTGAGCTGATGCAGGGCGGCGGCCATATAAAAGGCTGGAAGATAGACGACGAAGAAAGCCTGTCCATGACAGCCCGCGCCCTCGCCAAGCTCGCTTCTGTTGGGGACGATTCTGCCGGGGACGTTTCTGTTGGGGACAGTTCTCACCTTTCTACCGGGGACGATTCTGCCGGGGACAGTTCTCACCTTTGCAGCGATTGTAACGAATCAGACCGCGATCTGTTGTTTGCAGTCGGTGACGGCAACCATTCCCTGGCCTCAGCCAAGGCACACTGGGAAAACGTAAAAGCCGAGCTCATGAAGTCATCCGGTAATTCTATCCCTGAGCACCCTGCAAGGTATGCATTGGTGGAGATAGTAAATGTGCATGATGACGGCCTTGTATTTGAGCCTATTCACAGAGTACTGTTCAATATCGATGCCAAAACGATCCTCGAAGAGTTGAAGACTGCGTGCAACGGCAAGCTTTGCATGGATTACACTCTATATGATTCCAAAGAAGCTATGAAAGAGGCCCTGAGCAGCGCTGCATCCCGCCCGCAAACCAGCGCCAACCCTGCATCCCGCCCGCAAACCAGCGCCAACCCTGCATCCTTCCCACAGACCAGCGCCAGCACCAGCTCTGCCCCCCATCTGCTGCCATTCATCCTGGAAGGCCGCTGCGGTATACTGACAGTCCAATCCCCAACATCAAATATTGAAGTTGGCACGCTGCAGAGCATCCTAGATGAACTAATAAAAAATAACGCTGAAATAGAGATAGACTATATACATGGAGACAGTGTAGTGACTGAGCTTGGCTCAAAACCCAACAGCATGGGCTTTTACCTGCCTGTGATGAACAAGCGCGACCTTTTCCCGACAGTCAGACTCGACGGCGTTCTCCCCCGCAAGACATTTTCAATGGGCGAAGCCGAAGAAAAGCGCTATTACCTGGAGTGCCGTCGAATAAAATGAAATAAAAAAGCGGGAATTCTATGAATTCCCGCTTTATATTATTTAATCTCAATAATCCTGTTACCTGAGAAGAGGAGGAGTTGTTTCATTGAATTTTATGCCCTGACTATCTATATCGATGGTCTTCTCTATTGGCAAAGCGCTCGGCGCATCAGGTTGTATAGTGAGTAGAACTTTTTTGATCATGATTTTTTGAGTGTTTGTTCTGGGCACATCCAATATCATATAGTATTCCTGACCCGCTAAATTTCCACCTGCCGGCGCACTCCTGATAGTGCTGAGCAGTTGCTTCGATGTATCAAGAGCTCCAAATCCGGAAATCGCAGTTATATTATCAGCCGTAGAATCAACTACCGCCATATTTGGTCCGCTGGTCAGCTGAACAGTGCCATCCTCATTCCAAGTCTCTACTATGTACTCCATCTTAGTCAACTTTCCGCTGGCAAGCGGATCGACACTGATTTTTACCAGGATGGATGCAGGCATATTTGTGTGATTCTTTAACTCATAAGCAACTCCGGCCAGGCCAATGGGTGTTACAGATGTTCTTCCCTGATTTATCTTATAATAGATGGCATTTACACCCGTGAAATTGATTTTGTATATTATCTCCCAGTTATAATCATCATATGTCAGATTGACCTCGGATTCGGTAGATACTACGTTTCCTGCGGGATTTAGCTTATGGATAGTTTCCGATCCCGGCTGATAGCCTGAAGGTACTACTATATCAAAGTCCTTCGTTCCGGCGACCTTTTCTATCAGTACAGAACCGTCTGTACCTGTAGTCCAGGTGTCAGTTCCTCCAAGATCCTTCACTGTTACATTTTTTACCGGGTTGTTATCCTGATCAAGGACAGTCACCTTGACTTGCCCTGTTCTTATATTCACGCTGTCAGTTGCTGTTTTTGATGCCATGAATCCAGGGATTTCCTCAACCTTAACGTTCAACTGCAGATTTGTTTCACTGGTAGATTCAGGTGCTATCGTTATACCGTTGTAGTCCTTGGTGATCAAGTTAGGTACTGGATCACTGGCCGGATAGAAGGTAACAGCCCCAAGACTCGAATCATCCAGATAAGTATCGACATCCTCGTTCAGATAAATGCCGGTCAGGTCGAATACCGGATTCATTATTTTCTGTGGCGTGCTCTTGCCTGACACAGTAAACGTCATTTTTGCATTTACTACTTCGTTATACAGGACTCCGCTCACCGCAGTTCCGCTTGCATCACATATCTGAATAGTCGGAGTGATCATCGGCACATCAACTCTCTCGAGTGTCAGCACCTTTTCACTGCTTGCCTCATGCATGTCCTTTGCAGTTATCCGAACCTTGAATATTCCTTCGTCGGGCATATATGCCTTGTCAACGTCAATATTCACAACCTGGCCGTTATCCATATTGACCGACTCACACAAAGATACATAGTGACCATTGTTGTTTTTATCAACATCAACACTATACTTAAGTACATCATCACCAAGGTCAAAATCATATGCTCTGAATCTTAAGTTCATTGACTCGGCAGCTTTACTGATCTTGTCGTTATCCTGCGGTTCGAAAACAGTGATCTCAGGAGCGTGGTTTGCGATCGAGTAGGCCTTTATCGCAGTGTTTACAAACAGCTTGGTTTCAAAATCTGTGTAACCATTACTATGTCCTGTACCTGAATAGGTGATATTTTTCCTTGTATATGTATAATAGTTGTTCATTGCATCGTCATTAAATTTATCTTCTCCATTTTTGAAAAGGTTGAAAAGCGGGATCACCTCAGCATCCTCAAGATCAAGCTTGAACCACTGGTAATGTGTCGCTGCCACCTTTCTGTTAGTATGGTTATCGTACTTTCCACCCTCTATAACAAACGGATATAATGTCAGTGCCGATGTATTTACCGGGTTGACATACTCTCCATTATTGCCGGGCGAGGTGTTGATCGTCTGATAGTCCTTGTTAGGGTCAAATATCTTGATTTTGTCAACAGCATCACTTCTGTTCCAGTGGTCGGTTCCATTCCAGCTATTATCTGAAGAAACACCCGCCAGACCTGCAGTCCAGATACCTACAAAGTTATTGCCGTTTTTCCGATTCGGGCCATCTGCATTTAACACCTGGCCTACATCATCGGCAAAGTACTCTGTCAGCAGCTTATTATGCCTGAAATGAATCGTGTCATGGGTAAACATCACACTTTGCTGGGTCTTTATAAAGCTATCGAGTGCGTTGATGGCATCCTGCCCAAGCGCACCACCATATTGATTGTCCATCAATTGTTTGTCGGTGTAGTTGTCGTCAAATCCCAAAATGACCATGTCATAATTGCCATTAAGTTTTAATGTGCCATTTCCTATATTTTTATTGAAATTCTTGACTGTGATTTCTGTGACTTTTATCTCATACTCGTTTTGTCTGAGGCCGTATTTATGTCCGTAATCTTCTGCATCTTTTTTAAATTGGTTTATCAAGCTCAAATTACCATTGTCATCAGGCTTGACTTGCAAAACCCTTACTTCGATTTTACTTCCCTTTAGCTTAAATACATTGCTTGCTTCATTCTTTGCATCTCTTGCATCACTAACCACAAGCTTCCAGAAATATACGCCTGTTAAGCCTTGAGGCATATTATATGTGATTGTACCAGCATGCCCGTTTTTCACCTTAACAGTATATTGCTGTCCTGTTGCTCCATCTACCTGTGGATAAATTATTTCCTTTTCGCTGTAAAGACTGTCATTGTTCCTGTCAATATAGAGGCTCACCATGAGGAACTCATCTAATGGAGTCTCAGGGTCATATACTTTGAAGCTGAAAGTCAGTTTGTTGTTTGCAGCCGCTTGATTGGCACTGGTGTATGCTAAAGGACTGTCTGTTATAACCAGGATAGGCCTCTGATTCATGCCTTCAGAATTATCTTTGTATAATTCTGCGAAGCTATCGATCGTACTATTCTTGTTTTCATTACTAACAACCCTCACATTTGCATATGCTGCATTGTTCCTATACTTACTGAATCTCTCTTTCAAAATTGTTGCATACATATCACCAGATTTATTAGTGAAAACGTCTGTATGGAATACACAAAGCTGACCGGACTCGATAAACTCATCGAGCTTGTCTGCGGTCAGATATGTGATATCGCTTCCATAGCTATGTTCAGTTGTTGCATTTCTGGTGTAGTTTCCCCCGTTGAAATAAACAATGTCATAATTCCCGTTTATATCCTGCTGCAGTGAAATAAGCCTGTTGATCGACATGGTAGTTACTTCAAATCTCGAATCTGTACCCAACTTTTTTCTAACATCCATATCGTTGACTTTTTCAGACTTTTTATTGAGCTCATTGGGATAAATCTCGAGCACGCGGATCTTATCTCGTACGAGTTTCTCCGCCACCACACTGCCATCGTCACCAGAGGCAGACGGTGTGCTAGTGTCATCTGCATTCACACCCAGCGGTACCATGATTGTTATGATCATTATCATTAGTGTGAAAGCTGCGATCGCCTTGTTTAAACTCCTCTTCATAAGGCTTACCTCCTAAATTATTCGCAAATACTACCTATATATTCAAATTTGAGCACCAATAAATAATAAATGTCTCTAAAAATTCTCATAGTTTTCCTATATACATATTATCGTACTATTTTTGTTACATGTAAAGTCCTAGTTTTCCAATATTCACCGGTATTCTGTCTTTTACGATCCCGTTACTTCCTTCCACTCTCTTATCCGGTACCTCTTCGGTATTGTCCTGGTACCACTGCTGGTGGAATACTCCATGTAATCTGCTACTCTTTTGCCCATGCTGCCATTTTCAAAAAACTTCCTCACGTTTTCGTTGTAAATCAGTTTATCTAATACCTTATCCTCATCATAGATTATCGTGACGTCATCCCTTATAGTAACATTCCCTGTACAAATGATCGTGCCCTTGAAAGTATCATGAGAAGTAGTGTCACTGTCAATTATCGTAAGATCACCTTTGCAATAAATGATGCCTTCCTGATTGGCAGCAACATTGATATCGAGAGTGCCTGATGAAGTGAATTTTATAATGTCAGGCCAATTCAATGAGGCAAGTACACTCTCATCAACAAAGTCATTGAAGCTGCCGGTCGCAACATTCGCCCCCAGCTTTTGGGTTTTCAGCTTGAATACTTCCATCAGATAGTTATCGCTTCCTGTAGTAAGCGTAGAGTATCGATTACTATTGGCAGTTGAATGTGGTAAAACTTCGACTGTTGGGTCAGGGCTGTTGGTATACAACGTCGCATTATCACTTGCACTATGTTGTATAGGTGCTATTTCAGCAACATAGCCATCAACATCGGAATGCGGTAGATCAGTCAAAACGTTGGTCTTGATGCCGCCCTGTGCATTGATGAAATTCCTTAACGCATCTCTTCTGAGCATTTCATCATTGATTCCATAAACTTCAAATTCGTCTCCTGTCACAGTATCCCTGTATATGACTCCGCTTCCTTCACTTAGGTAACCATATATGGTTGATGTTGGATAACTTTTCCTGGCCGCAACGCTTTCCAGGGATCTGTAATAAGGACTGTTGAAATACGGTGAAAAAGCAGGGCCTTGATCAAACTCATAGAATGCCACACCCGGAATAACGAAATTACTGTTAAGTATGATCTTGCTTTGGCCGCCTTCAAAAGGATAATTGTTTATTACCGAACTGCTTGCATTAGGATTCAATACGCTGGAAAATGGGTTTAATCCAATATAATATGTTTTCGATCCTGCAGCATTTCCTATTCTTATAGTAGAATTCTGTCCATCCATCTGGATATCATCGCTGGTCCAGATGTTTCCTGTTGCGGTTAAACTGCCATTTAATACAGATGGAGCTACTAAAAGATCTCTGCAGTAGACATTTGCAGCGTCAACTGCATCCTTGAAAACGAAAGGCATCGCCCCGTCTGCACCGATTGTGGCATAATCGTCAACATCAAACACTCCATCGTCGAAATAGTCCTCAAACAGGTATCCCTCTTCATTGAAAATCTTATTCTTAATATCATAAAAACCAGCAGGTAACGAAGGATTCCGTGTTACGAGCAGAGTGCCTCCGGTGCCTGCGATCTGCAGATCTCCATATGTATAGACATTTCCATAGATAGTGACATCTGCACCGGCATTAACTGATATACCTACATTTCCTGTTACAGGATGTACTCCTGATGCATATACGTCACCGGTAACATTCACATCAGCATAGTCGTCAAACACAATGTTGCCCTGTACTGATAAAGCATTGGTCCATATCGGATTCCCCTTGATTGGCGTATAAATGCTCTTTAGTACAGTTTCATATGATGGCTTAGTTATGCTGATATATACATGGACTTCCTTAGGGTCATCTAACGGATCTGATGCCAGCGAGGCGGCATTTACCCTTATGAAAATGCCTATGTCATCATCATTTGGCTTTATATCATTCCATTTATCTCTGATGGCATCTATAACACTTGGTTCTCTTGGTTCGCTTAATGCAGGGATCCCCGTGAATTTATTGAATTTATCCGTTATAAAATAGTCCGGGTTCATATATCCTGCTTCTACGTTGTACCCTGCCGTGATAGGACTTGAACTATTGTTTTTAATAACAATGTCTCCGTAGTAGACTAATTTTACCAGCATCTCAAGTCTCATGGACAGCATGTAAAAGTACACACGGTCGAACAACTCTGAAGTATAGGTTTCGATATCGCTTATATAAGCGGCTTCTATATCAGCGTTTTTTTCAGCCTCCGATGCGGGAGGTGTATATCCCGGATTATCCTTGAACCATCTTGATATGTCCTTTAGATCCCCGGTATAGTTCAAATAATCATCCAGAGCGTACTCAAAAAAATCACCGTCGATGTTGACATACGTACAGTTTACCAGGTAATAATCATGGAAAAATTGCTGTACCTTATTAGTTGGATGATTTGCCATGTTGTATATTGATACGTCAGAATAAACACCTGTCAGTTCGTAAGGCAATAGCCTGTCCATCCTGTTCTTTACATATTCTCTCGCATCTTCTTCTGCCTGAACGAGCGCATTGTCGATCATTCTTTCATATTCAGTTGCTTTTGCATCGAGCCTGTAAAAGTCTTTTGTCCATCTGAAAGTCTTACCGCTCATGCCTACATTGGCTGCACTTGACATAAGCGCTATCACCCCTAAAGAGGTCAGCACAAGGATGACGCTGAGTGCAAGCGCCAGCGCCGCTCCGCTTTCATTTTGCAGCATCTTTTTATAAAAGCAAATCTTCTTCATGGCATCACCTCAACCCAGTATTTATCTACATTATACCGTGCCAGACTCCTGCTGTCAGAAAGTCTCACCACATCAACAGTGGCTGTGTATTGAACCATCTCTTGCTCCCCCAAGGATATTTCGTTGTATGTCGCCGGTCCTTCTTCCGCGACGACAATAACCTGTGCTGTAGATAACCTGTTGTAAACATAAATATCAGCAATCGCTGTCATCTCGATTCCTGTGGCAGGATCCCTCAGCTTTCCCATATTATTTATATTATTTTTTACATCGATCGTAGAGATCGAATTTATCGGCAATAAAGAACAGTCTACCAGTATAGGTACCATTGCTGTATTACTGATTGTAGAAAAAACTATATCTCCGCTCCCAACTGAATTGCTGCAGCTAGCTGAAAAAACGCATTCCGAATCGTTTATCGCTGATTTATTTAATGTAAATTCGTTTGAGCCTAGTCCTATTTCTGCTTTAAACTTTGGTTCCGGATAGTATGACTCACTCATGGTTTCAGTCAGCACTGCAGTTGATGTAACGGTCACCATGTATTCCGATACACCTGGTACAAGGGCCGCGGATGCGCTGCCCCTGCTAAAACTGCTATTATAATATCTGACATATGGGCTTGGTAAAAAGCTTGTCGGATCGCTCTTGATCAATTCAGCCGTTTCAATACAAAGCGCATTTGCAGCGTCCATTTCATTTGCAATGCGGTTAGTTCTGGCAGATACAGTAAATGACCGTAAAAGTGTAACAGAAACAATGGATAAGATCGCTATCGCAATAAGAACCTCAATAAGCGAAAATCCTTCCGTTTTTTTGCAGCTTCTTGATGCTTTTTCTGTTACACTTCCGTAAAACATTCGTCACTCACCTACTTTACAATAACATTGCCGGCCGTGTTCCCTATAATGAACCTGGGATTGGTTAAGTCATCGCCTTTCACTGTTATCTCTGCAGGTACATCGGTGTTATTTACAATGTCTAAAATCAACCCTACATTGTCATCCTCTGATCTTCTTGACTGCACCAGTACCTCAAGTCTGATCTTGCCTTCCTTTATCTCCGTCTGCCTGGAACCATCGATATTGAAATTTCCAAGGCTGTATTTATACGTGTATATGCCGTTTCCGCCGTTTATGGTCATGGTTGCCCTTGTCACATCATTTCCGTCATACCTTGCTTCAGAGTTGGTATTGTAAGAATTTGATATGAAAATTTTAGCAGAATTATTCAAATAACTGTTGACCTTCAGATAAAAGTCAGGCGTTATGGTTGTTTGCTTTCCTGAACCAGACTCAGCTTTGGTAATAATTTCAGAATAACCACTGTACTTGTCAAACATACTGCCCTTTCCTGCAAAGGACGGCGCCGGATCCATAATATATGGTTTCTGTCCCACACTTTCATCCCACAGACTGGGATATGACAGATTGATATTGCCTCCCAGCACACCTGTCTGATCTACGTTGATTACTACTCCTTTTGCAGACATTTTTCTTGAGCTTGACTCAACGCTTTTCAGAAAAGAGTAAAGTTGCGTATAGTCACCTGTAAAGTTAAGTGCTACTATCTGATCAGCAAACATTGGAACAGGCGCTGCTATAGCTGCCTGCTGTGCCACTATAGTATCTGCCGGTATTGCTTTGAGCGGAAGTGATCCAGCACCTATCATACCCAGGACTTTGATTTGTAGACCGCTGTTTGCTGATATGTCCTCTATTGACAGCACTACCTCTTCCTGAGAAAGAAATGCAGGCAGCTGCTTCTGTATGTCCTCCAACTCGCCTTCAATCCTCAGTATCTCCTGCTCCATCTCACCCTTTCTGTCATAGTCAGCTTTTAGATTGTTTAAAGTATTTATACTTTCAGTCAGTTCAAAAACCGAAGCCATATAGTCATCATATACTGGTTTTATCAAGTACGCGTAAAGCAAATAGCCCTCTATCGCTATAATCATAAACACAACGAGTATGAACTCTCTTTGAGACAGACTTCCAAACTTTGGCTTGAAATTGATCTTTCCAAGGCGTGTTTTCATTCTAGTCACCTGCCTTCTTGATTTTGATATCTATAGCAAAATTATGGTCTATTATATTTGCATCATTATCCAATCTGGCTGTAATGTTTGACAGGACCACACTCTCTATCTTACTGTTTTGTCTGAGAGTGTAAATAAAATCAACCAGTGATGGACGGTCCTTCGCAACACCAGTGATACTGACAGTGCCCTCGTCACTTATGGAATAGGAGGAAGCAAACACTACATCAGGCATTGACTGGCTGATAATGTCAAGAAACTCGGTATTGATTATGATGTTCTGCTCATATTCTGCAAGTTTAGTGTTTACACTTGCCAGTTCATTCTGCTTGTTGGCAAGCTTATCCTTTGTCTCGTTAATAATCGAATAAGTGATTATTTCATTTTTTGTAGATGTAATCATAGAATCAGTGCCCATCTTTAAAAACCTAAACGCAGTATAAGCTGCAAGTCCAACAAATGCAAGTACCAGGATAACAGCCACCAGTCTGGTCAGCTTTACCCTTTTTATTCCTGCCTCCCTTATTTCCTTCAGCTTTGGCATGAGATTGATATCTCTTTTTCCGGGCTGAGGCGACAAAGCTGCTCCGATAGCAGCCATTGCCATAGCATCCATTTCATTATCAGATGGCGATTTGACCTCCGGCTTCACTGTAGTCACCGGAAGATCAAAACTCGTGCCCAAATGTTCTGAAAGACTGCTAAAAAGGCCTCGACCTGTAAATAGCACGATGCCGGAAATTTGGGTTTCCTCTGAGCCGCTATACTTATAGTAGTCGATTATCTGGCGTATCTGATCCTCAACAGCTGAAAAAGCTATCTTTAGGAAGCCGTCAATATCCTCTTTATCGAGGTTATAGATGTCATACTTGTTGTTTTGCCTTGCTCTCTCAGCCTGATCCAGCGACATACCGATCCTGTTTGCCACCATGTTGTCGAATCTGACGATACCGCTTGGTATGTGTCTGCTCAAAATCAATTTGCCGTCAGACACAAGATTGACCTGGGACATCGTGTATCCAATGTCAACAAATACCAGTGTTTGTTTTCGCTGCTCTGCCGGCATAAAATAGCAGGCTGCTTTTGTCAGCGCATTCGCATTTATATCGATGCTCTTCAAAGGTATCATAAGACCTTTAGCCACTTCGGCAAAGTCACTGAGTATTTTGTTAGGGCAGAATACTGTCAAGCCCTCAACAGGCATACCTGGATCTGAATAAATTTTAGAGCTGATGGTATGTGTTTGGACTATACCCGGAAAGGACTGCATCAATTCGAACTCAATTGCAGGCTCTATCTCCTTTTCCTTAAGTATAGGCAGCTTAATATCCCTGACAACAACATTTTGTGAATTAATTGATATGTGCAGCTCTGCAGGCTTGAACTTATAGTCAAAAAGTGCGCTTCTGACTCTGGCTGTTACTGTGTCCAGATTCTTTATCTCTCCGTTTGCTACACTATCGGAGGGAGTCGAAGCATATATGGTCTGTAAAACCGTATCCTTTTTCCCCTGCTTTATAAATGCCATTTTTATGTATTTTGAGCCTATATCCAAACCCAGGACATTTTTTGCCAATCTCAACGACCCCCTGTAAATAAATTTTTCTCGGGTAGAGCATCATATTAAGGCTGAGCCCTTAAAACAATAGTTTCTTCCAATAATTGAACCGAACTGCTGCTAATATAAGATATCTTTACTATTATCCTGCTGGTATCTCCAATGCCGGGATATTCCATCGTAATGTTTTGCAATCCTTCAGCAATGACATCCCCGCTGCCTATATCAGCATCGGTAAAGTCTCCTGCTGCCGTAAATGTCATTAGGCGTCCATTATGCTCATAGATGTACTCATTATCTGCACCATCCCCCTCGACCCTCATGTATGTGACGCCGCCTACAGTATCTTCAATGCTCACTGCATTGTGTTCGGTAGGTGTGGTGATTACCCTGTCATTTTGCCTTATTTTCACTGTGATGTACGACATGGCGATCCTTGCCTCATTTTGTACCTTATATCCGTCATAAACCACATCATAGGTCTGTCCGCCGGTAAAAAACAGTGAGAAATATCCGGCGATCAAAATGCTCAACAATGCCATTGCAGTAATGAGCTCAACAAGAGTAAAACCCTTCACACTCTTTAGTTTTAGTCGTATCGTGCTTTTCTTTGCTCCCATTACCATCCTTCTCTACCTATGGCTAATTAAGCTCAACCCTTACCTTTCTGATATCCACCTTACCGGACTCATCACTGCCCTCAATCTTTATATATTTGTACTCACCTGCTGCATTGCCTAACATTGCACCGGTTTTATAGTTAAGTTCTGCTATCATTGCATCTGCATGTGCATTTGACAATTCATTGCTAGGTGCTGTTGTTAAATACTCGGTAGCGCCGTATTTACCGGTTACATATTTGCCGGTCAGTGCATAATACTGGACAAGCGCCTTATTCACCGCATACTCCTGGCTGGCACGAAAGCTTTCATTATTCGCACGGACATAACCTGAAATCCTAGGATAGACTGCGGATCCTAAGATGGCGATTATTGCCATGACCACTATCATCTCTATCAGTGTGAAGCCTTTTTGGTTCTTCATATGAAAACTCCTTTCAGGCATACAGCTGAGCCTGAATACCAGGCCCACCTGTATGCCCCAGCCACCAATGCAGTGCATGGGCGGCTGGGAAGAGATTACACTCTATATTGTAACAGACACTGAAATTACGATACTGTACAAGTAACTGTTCCGTTTGTTTGAATTTCGATTCTGAATCCAACAGTATGAATTGTTTTAGCCTGTACTTCGATATTACCTGTAAGGTTCTCAACTGATGCTTCAACGCTTGGCGCTGCTCCATCAACAGTAAAGAGTGCATTGCTCCTGTTATTCAGCTGACCTGCGCTATATGCCCATGTTCCTCCAGTTGAAATAGTAATTGTACATGCAGCAGGTATTCTGAAAGTATCATTAGCAATAAGTGTCTGGAATGCTCTTTCGATAGTTTCACATGCATTCCTATCATTTGCCACTCTTGCGTCCTCAGTAAAGCCTGCGAACCTCGGAACCAGTAACAGAGCCAGGATAGCTATGATTGCGATGACCACGATGAGCTCGATGAGTGTGAAACCTTTGTTGCTCTTACCTTTCTTTGCTAATAATTTTAACATTCGACATCCCTCCATAAAATATTGTTTTTTAATTAAAATAATGTTTAGCCTTAATTGACTGTTTCCATAAGAGTTACCATCGGAAGCATTACTGACAGTATGATTACGCCGATGATCGCTGCCATTATTATGATCATTGCCGGTTCGATCATAGATACCGCTTTTTCGATTGACTCCTCCACCTCCTCATCGAAGAATCCTGCCGTCCGGCCCAGCATCTCATCCAACTCACCTGTACTCTCACCGACTACGATCATATGTATCAGCAGCGGTGGGAATATCTCCAGGCTTTTCATAGGGCCCGCTATGCCTCTGCCTTCCTGTATATCATCGGTAGCATTAGAGAATTTCTCCTCTACTGCCCGGTTCCCTATCAAATGCTGCATTATCTCCATTGCGTTCACTATCGGTATACCGCTCTTTAAAAGTATGCTCATGCTTCGTGCAAATCTGGCTGTCACTGTTTTTAACACAGTATTTTTTATGACCGGCAGCTTTATTTTTACTCCGTCAAACCAAAGTCTGCCTTTGTCGGTCTTTATGTAAGATGTAAATCCTATTATCAGTATTACTGTGAATGCTATCAATATCAAAATATTGTCTGTCATGAAATTACTAATGGCAATCAACAGCTTTGTAATCCCGGGCAGCTCTCCTCCCATATCAGTCAGCATGCCTGAAAACATTGGAATTACTGCTACCATTAGAAGCACTACAACACCGACAGTTAAAACTCCCAATATTATCGGATATGTCATAGCACTCTTTATCTTTCTTCGAATCTTATAGTCATTCTCATAATAGTCCGCGAGCTGGTTCAATATGCTATCGAGAGAACCGCTGGCCTCACCGACGCTTATCATGTTTTTCATGAATTCCGGGAAGAGATCCTCATAAGGTGCAATCGCTTCAGAAAGCACCCGGCCTTTTTGCAGTTCGCTGTGTACTTCTTCCAGCACGATCTTCATGCGCTTTTTTGACGCCTGATCCCTGAGTATACTTATTGCTTCGACAATGGTTATACCAGAGCTTATAATTACTGCAAACTGTCTGCAGAAAACAGCTATATCTTTGGCATTTATCTTTCCGCCAAGGCCGGATACTTCAAACTCCTTGCCCTTGACTCTCGACTCGACAAGGAAGTAGCCCTTGCTTCTGAGCATTTGCTCCAATGCTTCTGTGGACAATGCCTCGAACTCGCCGTCCAGTGATTCACCTTTTAAGTTCTTTGCTGAGTAAATATATACGGGCATTTTACCACCTCTTATTGATCAACTGGTACAGTATCTGTGGGTCTGCTGCACGCAGCATTGCTTCATCCTGTGATATGACTCCATTTGATACAAGCTGTGCCAGTGTATTTTCCAACGACTGCATTCCGCTGCTGGATCCGGTCTGGATCATACTGTTGATCTGATATGGCTTACCTTCTCTTATAAGGTTCCTTATCGCCGGAGTCGCCACCATTACTTCTACCGCCGGAACCACTCCGTTGCCATCGCGTTTGGGTATCAACTGCTGAGACACCACACCTTCGAGCACTGTCGCCAACTGGCCTTTGACCTGGTTCTGCTGTGCCGGCGGAAATGAATCGATGATCCTGTCGATTGTCTTTGCAGCTCCCACTGTATGTAGTGTTGAGAAAACAAGATGTCCTGTTTCTGCTGCAGTCAGTGCTATTGCTATAGTTTCGGGATCCCTCATCTCTCCCACCAGTATAACGTCCGGGTCTTCTCTCAATGTTGCCCTCAACGCCGATGCAAAGGATTTTGTGTCAGACCCGATCTCCCTTTGGTCAATTATGCCGTTCTTGTGCTTGTGCAGATATTCTATCGGATCCTCTATCGTAATGATATGGCACTTGCGTTCTTCGTTCACTATCCCTATCAATGATGCCAGGGTCGTTGATTTTCCGCTTCCGGTGGGTCCGGTGGCCAGCACCAGCCCCCTGTTCTTTTTTGCGAAGCTCTTTATCACCGGCGGCAGTCCAAGAGATTCAAATTTCGGTATATTGAATGGCAATGACCTTATTGCCATCGAATATGTACCCCTTTGTCTGAAAGCATTCACCCTGAACCTTCCAAGTCCGGGCTTTGAGAAGGAAAAATCCACTTCTCCCTGAGATTGCAGCATCTCCATCCTCTCATCATCAAGGAGGGAGCGTACCAATTCCCATGCGATCTCCGGAGTAACAACCTCGGTTGCCGGTATCTGGTGCAGTATCGAATTCAGCCTGATCGATGGCCTGCTTCCAACATTGATATGAAGGTCGGAAGCCTTCGACTGACACGTATAATTTAATAGCTCATCAAGTTTTCTGATATTAATCTCTGGCATATACTGTCTTCACCATCTCCTGTATTGATGTAACTCCATTGAGCACCAGGCCCTTACAGCTTTCAAAAAGATCCACCATTCCCTTTTTTACAGCCACATCCCTTATATCTTCAGCGCTCCCGCCATGGGTTATGACATTCCTGTGCTCTTTCTCAAGCAGCATGACCTCGTGTATCGCTGTCCTTCCCCTGTAGCCTGTACTTTGGCAAGTTGGGCAGCCTTGACTTTTGTATATCGTGACCGGCTTGTCCACCTGGAGTATCATCATTTCATTCTCGTCTGCCTCTACCGGCTTCCTGCACGCCGGGCAAAGTCTTCTGACAAGTCTTTGTGCTATGACCCCTACCATAGCATCGGATGCAAGGTAAGGCTCAACACCCATGTCCACCAATCTTGTTATGGCTCCCGGAGCATCGTTGGTATGCAATGTCGAAAGTACCAAATGTCCGGTTATTGCCGCTCTTACTGCAATCTGTGCCGTCTCCTCGTCTCTTATCTCACCTATCATTATGATATCAGGGTCCTGTCTCAATATGCTTCGGAGGCCTGACGCAAAGGTCAGTCCGGCCTTTACATTCACCTGTACCTGATTTATGCCGGCTAACATGTATTCTACCGGATCCTCAACTGTGACTATGTTCTTATCCGGATGATTCACTTCGTTCAGCAATGCGTAGAGTGTGGTCGTCTTACCGCTTCCTGTCGGCCCGGTCAGTAATACTATGCCGTGAGGCATTTTTATGATTTTGTCCATTATTTTATTTTCGTGTTCGGTGAAGCCAAGCTTTTCTCTTGTGAAATTGAAAGTAGTCCTGTCGAGTACCCTTATAACAATCTTTTCCCCAAATATTGTCGGCAATGAAGATACACGGAAGTCATAGCTCCTGCCCTTGATATCCATTTCTATCCTGCCGTCCTGGGGTACCCTCTTTTCAGCTATATTCATGCCTGCCATGATCTTGATCCTTGTAGATACGGCCGAATACAGGTTCTGCGGGATCCTGTTGCTCTCGAACAACACTCCGTCCACTCTGTACCGGACTGCTACATATGTTTCAAATGGCTCTATATGAATGTCGCTGGCACCGGTTGCTATAGCCTGGTTAATAATTGAATTGGAAAGCCTTACCGCCGGAGCTGTCTGTACATCCTCTGACATAACAGCTTCAGGTCTGACAGCCTCAGTGGTTGTTACGTGTGTAAATTCCCTTTTAAGATCTTCGATGGCCTTGTCTGTTGCTTCTTTACTATAGTAAACCTCTATTGCCCTGGCAACTTGAAGCTTTGTAGCAACAGCCGGCTGTATTCTTTTCTGTGTAATAAAACTGACATCGTCTATGGCAAACATGTTAAGCGGATCACTCATTGCGACTACCAGCTTGCCGTCACGAATAAAGATCGGTATTACATTATGTTTTTGCGCTACTTCTTTTGTTATGCTCCTTGCGACTTCCTGATCAACAAAAATATTGTCCAGATCGACACGTTCCAGTGAAAGCTGCTGTGCAAGGACATCAGCCATTTCAGACTCGGTAATGAGCCCTTCATCCACCAACACCTCGCCGATCCTCTTCTTTGTCTTTCTCTGAGTCTCAAGCGCTCTGTTCAGCTGAGCAAGTGATATCTTGCCCGCTGCCATTAAAATATCTCCCAGTCTTCTACGATCCCTCATGTTATCCCTTTTCCTTTATTAAAGTATAGGTATTTATAAGGTCGTCCCGTGTAACTCTCTGCTGACCTAGATAATTTATGTTTGTTTGCTTATCATGTATCTTTCAACCGCTTCAGAATGCTACCATTTGTCTATATACATTGTAAAATTTTGATTGTAATTTATTGTAATAAAATAGATGCTTTACCATTATAGAATAATGTCGATTATTCGTCAATAGTTCGGATTGATTTTATTTACCTTTTGTTAACTTTTACTTAATGATGGCGTATTATCTGGTTTTTACTGCGTTGTCGCCATTTTTGCGGAAACAACAAAAAAACTGTTGGCTCATACCAACAGTTTTCGCATTAGCGTTTCTAATACTCAAAAACCTTGGAATAATGAGCCGTCTCTTTAATCATGCTGTAAGCACGACCTGCAGCCTTTAGTTCAGCATCATAAGTAGTATCCAAAGTGATCCATTTTCCCGCTTCGCTGTCATATACTTCGTTCCAGGCATGGTAGCCGTTTACATTTTTAGAATAACCCTTTACCAGTTTTACTGGTATGCCCCGGCTGCGAAGCATTGCAGCAAACAATGATGAATAATCATAGCAGATACCCTTACCGCTGGCGATTGTGTTGTCAATGTTCGGCACGTAATTGCTCGGTAGTGTCGAAATCTTGCTGTAATCGTAGTCAACATTGTTTATTATGTAATCATAAACTGCTTTTATCTTTGCGTTGTCCGATTTCAATCCCTTTGTTATTTCATCGGCCTTTGCTATGGCGTCCATGCTGTCGTTCCAGTATATATTCTGTATCGATGTCAAAAAAACCTTTTTTTCGTCGTCCAGCTCCAGCTCCACCTGTTTGGTTGTTATATATTTGTACTTCTTGTCAATCACATTCTCAAGTATGCTTATATTGTATGATCCGTTTCCCATCTGCAACGGAAAGCTCTCTGCCTTTCCATCGTTTCTCAGATCGTAGATCATCTGCTGTCCGTCTTTTTCAACTATGACTTTTAGTCTTGCATCAGCACTGTAGCTCAGTGTTACTATACCGTCTTCAAGCTTCGCTGTATCAACCAGCGGTGCGCTTGAAGCTGCTATAGCCATTGGACTGGCTATCATCGATATTATTATCAGCACTGACACTAAAAGCTTCTTCATCCAAAACTCTCCCTTCGGTAACTGGCTGCCATATCCTTCACTCTTTCGAGTGAACCGAAATTAGGCCCTATAGCTTTGCGCCCCGACCTTTCGGCCGGTTTGCCTTTATCGTTGAAAAGTTTTTTCAACAATACCCGACTTATTTAGTTTTCAAGCTTTTCAGTGTTCCAAATATAAAACTTCCCTTTCGGTAACTGGCTGCCAATACCTTATGCCCTGATGGGGCTACTGGAACAGGCCCTCTAGCTTTGCGTCCCGGTCTTTCGTCCGGTTTGCGTTTATCGGTGAAAAGCTTTACTTGCTATTTTTTTACTTATATATCTATCTTACCAGCAAATGTGCGATAAATCAATAGGTTTATGCGATAAATACAGGGTTATTGTCATTTAATGGTTTTGTTGTGTCTTTCCTGTAAGATTATCCTGTATCTGATTTTATTGTAACACTATTGATTTTAGAAATTCAATAGGTTTTCCCATATTCCGACATTAATCAGCATAATATCTGGAATTTATCATGCGCTATAATGCCGGATTTATAAGCGTTTGTGGAGATTACCATAAAAAAGGGCGCTGCTGATTGAATAGTTATCAACAGGCGCCCATTTTTAGACTATGGCAATTTTTCGTTATACATGCAGTTTTATACTGTATCGTTATGCTCTATAGTACTATTCTTTGCTCTTTAGCAATATGAAACGCTGACTGTGCGAACCCACTGTTATGTAATTGCAATCGCCTGAGGTGAAGACTCTTGTAGCTGAGAATCCTTCAGGCAGAGGCAGCTGCTCCGATGTCCAGCTGGCTCCTCCATCGCCGGTCCTCAGACACCAGGTTTTAAAGCCCTTGCCGGGGGACACCCCCGAGAAAATTATGATCCCGTTGTTTTCATCAGAAAAACTTATGTCTGCCAGAGCAATATTGTTCTTGTCCAGTCCGGGCTTTTGTTTTGTATCGACGATTTCATAATTCGCCATCTCCAGATCCTGACTGCTCCATGCAGCTCCGCCGTCAGCTGTCTTGCAAAACAGCCCGTCATGTGTCAGCAAGTACCCATCATTTGCGGTCCTCAGACAGATTGCTGCTATGCTTTTCGCCCCTTCGGGAAGCGCAAGTTCCGACCATGACTCTCCTGCATCATTAGTTGCCACCAGCTTTTTCTGTGCTGCCAGCCACCCCGTTGTGTCGTCAATAAAGTCGATATTTGCGTGACCTCCCCCTAAGTCCACATCCTCCAGCGCCCTCCAGGTTTTCCCTCCGTCGACGCTGGAACGCACATTGTTTCCTGCACCACCGCACCAGGCGATATTCTCATCGACGATGTCAAGGCTGAAACGGCACATGGATTCGTTCTCTCCCTCCGGCCAGGTCTGTCCCCCATCGACCGAGTAATGGATCTCGCCGTAGGGTCCCACCGTGATGACGAAGCTTTCATTTAGGAATCCTGCCATGTTTGTCGGATGAGATATCTCTGTATCAAGTACGATGCTCCAGCTCGATTCAGAAAGTGGTGTGTCTTCAGCCTCAGGTGCTTGTGCGGATGGCTCGGCCGTATCTTCGGCAGCCTCACCTTCAAGGTCCTCAAATTCCTCTGATCCACCTTCGGCAGCCGGGTCATCTCCGCCTAAAGCTGCCGCATTACTATTTGCCATCTTTGCATCAGAGCATCCCGCCAGAATGATAAGCGAAATCATGGCAATAACCAGAATGGCACATAATAAACTGTTTCTTTTCATTTTGATTCCCCCTTTGTACCTATCGTAATGCAGGGGTGGTCAAAAATGAATTGCCAATCTGCAGCAATACTATGCTTATCGTCAATGTTCAACACCGTATCTGCTGTACCTGCCCGCTTCAGCACCCGCTATATCTGCTGCGTCCGCTGTACCAGCTGTACCCACTGCACCCGCTTGTCCCCGCTCCCGCTGTACCGCTGCACCAGCAGTACCCGCTATACCCGCTGTACTGTACCCACTATACCGCCGTACCCGCTGTACCCACTGTACCTGCTGCACCCGATGTACCTGCTGTACCCGCTTGTCCCCGCTCCCGCTGTACCGCTGCACCAGCAGTACCCGCTATACCCGCCGTACCCTCACCTCTCAAACATCCTTGGTATCACTTATTTTGGAGTTTTGATTCGCAATCTTTTTCCGGCAGCAATTCTCTCAACAACCCATTCATTTCATCATATTTGCTTGATTGCATACGTATACGTTTATTGATCTTCGCCGAAAGACTACGTGCAAAATCCCTGCACGCAACGTTGTTATACAACTGAATAGTGCTCAAATGCATTACGGTTATTCCATGCTTTCTGAGAATTTCTGCCCTTATTGCATCTTTGCCCTGTTCTGCAGGACTGCTATGATGAGTGAAACTATCATATTCGACTGCCACTTTTGCATGTTTATAATACATGTCCACAATGCAGTAATTTTGCAAAAGCTGCATTCTCTCTTCATCGCTTAGTCTGAACTTATAGCCAAAAGCTGCACCGTTAAGCCCATATCCTCCTAAATTGCTGGGCAACGTAAGAATCATAAAAGCTAATGATTCCATTATTGACGCAGAGCCGTTTTCAATGTACTTCACAGCCCGCATCGCTTTTCGGTGTCCTCTGTGTCCAGAAGTTTTCTCCAGAAACTTTACGAGATTTTGCTTTGTAGTAATGGCCTTGGAAGGAGATCCAACGGGATATGAACACAACTGGAGTCCAAGCAGGATAAGCCGGTGGATGCTTAACTCATTTGCAAGCTCCAAAAACAATAGTTCCGGCGAAGCAACTGATTTGCCGTTTCTGAATACAACAGCTCCGGTTGGAAGTGGAAGCACGCACGAATGTGCTCTTCTTCCATTATTTTTGAACCGCTCGTCATGATCGCAGACTGTAATGTGAGTCGCGGCAGCCGCTGAAATATCATAGCCGAAAACAGCTTCTTTTTGAGGTATATCCCACTCCGCTTGCCGCACACGCACAAAGAAACGCCCCTGTCTCTCTTATAGGGGGCGTCTCTGTGATTCTCATGTAATAGCCTTATTGCTCAACAGCAGTATCGGTAGCTCTCAACAGAGCATTAATCATTAGTCCGATAGTAGCAATCAGTAGTAGCTGTACTGGTTGTTCAGTAACAATCGGAAGTTCAGCTGAGCATTATCAGTACCTCAGCAGTACTGACAACTCAGTTGCAGTGCCGGTTGCCCGGCAGCA
>JAAYPO010000081.1 GCA_012519745.1 Clostridiaceae bacterium
GCAACGCTCAGCAGCCCTGTGATGTACATCAGGTAAACCAGCATCTGGCCGATATCCGGGGCCTGACTTACGGTTGTGGTAATGGTGCTGACCATGCCTATGGGGCCCATCATGTCGGAAACCTTCGCCTTGCCGGAAAAAAGCCATCCGGGGCTGTAAAAAACGCTCCTTATTATAGAATACGTAAATGACGCAGCCTGACCGAAGGATTCTATGACATTTCCCCTGGCGGGAATAAACTTCAGGCCTATGTCGTAGGATTCCTCCGTCTTCACCTCCACAGGCATCAAAGTGACGCTTACTACAGTGCCGTCTCTTTCGGCCTTTATTGCCAGCTCCCTCATCCCATTCTCTTTAACAAGCTCCACAAGCCGTTCACTGCTGACCACGGGGTTTCCGTTTATTTCCACTATCCTGTCCCCGGCCTGCAGACCTATCTGTTCGGCTGGCATGCCTGGCGCCAGCGCCTTGATTACGTTGGAATCAGCGTCGTTTTCCGAGGACAGCGATACCCCGATTTTGGGCTCCATGGATTCGGGATGTCTAATGGGCCTCAGTTCTCTTTCGATCCTTTCTCCATCCCTCTCGATCTCGACTATTGCCGGTTCACCCTTTGAAATGTAAAGGAATTGTATAACATCTTCAAGGATATGAGTCCTTTTGCCGTCATAGGACAATATCCTGTCACCCTTTTGGATGCCTGCCACAGCAGCAGGAGAGTTTTCAACGACCTGGCCTATCTCCATCGTATAATAGCCCTGTATCGAAAAATAAGCAGTCAGCAGTACCGCTGCCAGAAGCAGGTTTGCAAAAGGCCCGCCGATGGCTGTCAATGCACGGGCGTATTTGGGCTTGTTGTTAAAGGCCTGCTCGCTGTCGGATTCCTCTTCCTCCCCCAGCATCTTCACATAGGCCATAACAGGAAAAAGCCTGATCGAATATGTTGTGCCGCCTCTTTCAAAGCTGAATATCTTTGGTCCGATAAAAAGTGAAAACTCCAGGACCTTTATTCCCAATTTCCTTGCTGTGATGAAATGTCCCAGTTCATGAACTATGACGATTATGTTAAACGCCAGGATCGCCAGGATCAGATACATACGCTACCTCCAGCCATTCTTCTTGCCCATTTGTCTACTTCTATTATATCATCCAGACCAGCCATTGTATTCACATTATGAGCCAGCATCACCTTTTCGATGAGTCTGGGAATGTCGCAAAAGCCTATTTTCTCTTCCATGAAAAGAGCGACCGCAGCCTCATTTGCACCATTCATCGCAGCAGGCATGGTGCCTCCCGCCTCCAGTGCCTCAAAGGCAAGACCCAGGCACCTGAATGTATCCATATCAGGCTCCTGGAAGGTCAGACTTCCACACTTGAGCAGATCCAGTCTTGAGAAAGGATTCCCAGCTCTTTCGGGCCAGGTCAGAGCCAGCTGTATCGGGATCCTCATGTCAGGGGAGCCCAGCTGTCCGATGACCGAGCCATCCTTGTACTCCACCATCGAGTGTATGATGCTCTGGGGATGGATGACGACCTGGATCATGTCGGGCATGAAGCCGAACAGCCATCTGGCTTCGATAACCTCCAATCCCTTATTCATCATCGTTGCCGAATCTATGGTTATCTTGCTTCCCATGCTCCAGTTGGGGTGCTTCAGAGCCTGGGAAAGGGTCACATCCTTCAGTTCGTGGCGCTTTTTGCCTCTGAACGGTCCGCCTGATGCCGTCAGTATCAGCCTGTCCACATCCTGTTTCCTGTTGCCTGCAAGGCACTGATATATGGCAGAATGCTCGCTGTCGATGGGAAAAACCGTCACCCCCATGCGGACTGCCTCAGCCATGACGATCTCTCCTGCCGATACAAGGGTTTCCTTGTTGGCCAAAGCAATGTTCCTGCCCCTTCGTATAGCATGGATGGTAGGAACCAGCCCGGCTATCCCTACAATAGATGTTACTACAGTATCTGCTCCTTCGATTTCGGCAGCAGCCTTCAATCCTTCGTCACCGCTGTATACCTCTATCCCTGTGCCTTTAAGTCTGTCTGCAAGCGCGGCAGCCAGTCCCTGCTCTGCTATCGATACCATCAGCGGCTTAAAGGCTTTAGCCTGCTCAGCCAGCAGTTCGATATTCTTATTCGCAGTCAGCGCACTGACTCTGATACCGAGGTTTTTGGCAGCTTCAAGGGTCTGCACACCGATAGAACCAGTAGATCCCAATATCGCAATGTTCTTAGCCATCTATTGCTCCTTTCAGAAAAACAAACTGATGTAAAAATACACGACAGGGGCGGTAAAGAGTATACTGTCGACTCTGTCCATCACGCCTCCGTGCCCGGGCATGATATTTCCGTAATCCTTGATCCCAACTGCCCTCTTTATAACTGATGCAGACCAGTCACCAAGCTGGGATATCACTCCGCAGATCAGACCTATCACAACAAAATGCACCAACGGCACGCCCAGAGTGCTGTTAAAATATGCTCCGAATGCCGTCATGGCGGCCGCACATCCAACAACGCCCCCAACGCAGCCTTCCAGGGATTTCTTCGGGCTGATTTTCGGAACGATCTTTGTCCTGCCCAGAGTGACACCGAAAAAATACGCAAAGGTATCTGTTGCCCAGGCGCCGATGAATATCATCCACATATAAAGCCAGCCCTGGTCCATATTTCTGGTCAGAGTGACAAATGATAATGGAAACACTACATAAGCGATCCCAAAAAGAGTTGCCGCCGCATCCTTTATTCCATAACTGCCGTCTGTGAACATGATCAGACAGAAAAGAACAACAATAAGGACAAATACAAAAATCGCCGCGGCAAGAGCCACATGGGCCTGTTCAAGCAGCAGCCCTTTTGGCAGTATGCCTGAGAACGCGGCATACACCAGCGGCAGACATGATATGCCGCCCAAAACATATGAGGGCTTGAACCCGCCCTTGGACAGTGCTTTGTAAAACTCAATGATCCCGATAAAGGCAAGAACAGATACGGCAATGCCAATGG
The DNA here is from genome assembly GCA_012519745.1 of Clostridiaceae bacterium. GTDB lineage: Bacteria > Bacillota > Clostridia > Acetivibrionales > DTU013 > DTU013. The sequence continues at coordinate 3,004 of JAAYPO010000081.1, forward strand.
CAATACCACCCAGATAAACAATGACAGCCAACAGTGCAATAGCAAAAGCTGCGCTTATAACCCTGGTCTTCATCCTCACAAACCTCCGTAGCGCCTGTTTCTCCTCTGGAATTCACTGATTGCCTCATGCAGGTCATTCCTTGAGAAGTCAGGCCATAATATATTTGAATACCAGAACTCGGAATAGGATGACTGCCACAGCAGGAAATTGCTGAGTCTGTTTTCTCCGCTGGGTCTGATGACCAGATCCGGATCAGGTATGCCTTTTGTATAAAGATACTCTGAGAACAGCTTTTCGTCAACATCCTGAGGACTTATCCTGCCATCCTTCACATCCCTTGCTATGCGGGCAGCAGCAGAAGCTATTTCACATCTGCCCCCATAATTGAGAGCTATCACAAGACTAAGGCCTGTATTGGCCGATGTGTTGCTTACGACTCTGGTTATCTCTCTTCTGATCTCGTCAGACAGCCTTTCTGTATCACCGATCACAAGGATCCTGATGTTTTTGCCCGCCAGCTCCTTATCGGCATTTTTCAGAAACTCCAGCAGCAGCGACATCAGAGCGTCCACCTCATCCTTTGGCCGGTTCCAGTTTTCAGTGGAAAATGCATATGCAGTAAGATATCTGACCCCTATCGCATCGCATTCAGTCACGATCCTTTTGAGGGTGTTTGCTCCCTCCCTGTGCCCTGCTTTTCTTGGCAGGCCTCTTTTCTCAGCCCAGCGGCCATTTCCGTCCATGACGACGGCTATGTGCACAGGGATCTTATCCTTATGCTCCAAAACAGCCCTGTTTTTCTTTTTACGCAAAAAAAACATCTGATACCTCCCGGTATTCGCGGCTTCCCCGAAAAAACTCAAAAATAACAAACAAGGCTGTATTCACAGCCTTGTAAGTCAGCTATTCCAAATTACATACCAATAACTCAACTGTGCTCTTGTCAGACAACAGCTGTCTGACGACCCTGGAATCGGCATTATAGCCCTTGTCTCTCATCTTGGGAGAAGCAGTCAGTCTGACTGATATACTGTCAAAACCCTTAGAATTCAGCAACCTTACCGCATCCTCCAGTCTTAGTCCGGAGACATCGACCATATGCACTATACCTCCATTATCTCCTTTTCCTTGAGCTCAACTATCTTGTCGATCTCTGCTATGTACTTGTCTGTCAGCTTCTGTATATCATTTTCCGCGTCTTTCAGATCATCCTCGGTGATCTCACTGTTCTTTTTCTGCACCTTAAAGTGGTCAATGGCATCTCTCCTGACAGAGCGGATAGCTACCTTTGACTCCTCGCCATACTTTTTTACGGTCTTTGTAAGTTCTTTTCTTCTCTCCTCGGTAAGTATGGGGAAAATGAGCCTGATAACCTTTCCGTCATTAGTCGGGTTTATGCCGATATCGGATTTCTGGATCGCCTTCTCAATGTCCTTGAGTATCCTGGCTTCCCAGGGCTGGATGACAATTACTCTGGCTTCGGGCACAGAAATGCTCCCAAGCTGGTTTATCGGCGTCGGAGTACCATAATAGTCAACTGTCAGCTTGTCCAGAATCGCCGGGTTTGCCCTTCCGGCCCTCAGACCGGCCAATTCTTCCTTCAGAACACTTATTGCCTTGCCCATTTTCTCTTCATATTCAATGTAATCAGTCTTTTCCATTGTAAAACCCTCCTTTTGTTTTTGTATCAGGTTAAAATAGTTCCAATATTTTCGCCTTTCAACACTCTAAGGATGTTTTCAGGATCACTCAGGTCAAACACGATCAACGGTATCCTATTGTCCATACAAAGCGACATGGCAGTGGAATCCATAACTCCCAGTCTTTTTCCCAGCGCTTCTGAAAATGAGAGTTTGTCGAACCGAACTGCATTGGCATTCTTCTTTGGGTCGGTGTCATAGACACCATCCACCATGGTTGCCTTGAGGATCACATCCGCATCGATTTCAGCTGCTCTGAGAGCTGCAGTGGTATCTGTTGAAAAATAAGGATTACCGGTACCGCATGCGAATATCACTATCCTCTTTTTCTCCAGATGTCTGACAGCCTTTCTTCTGATATACGGCTCAGCGATCTGTCTCATTTCGATGGCGGACTGTACTCTGGTCGGTATCCCTCTGGACTCCAGCGCATCCTGTAACGCAAGTGAGTTTATGACCGTTGCCAGCATTCCCATGTGATCGGCGGTAGTCCTGTCCATACCGACGCCGCTCCTGCCTCTCCAGAAATTGCCCCCTCCGACAACGATGGAAATTTCAACGCCCATTTCATGTGCTTGCTGTATCTTGTCCGAAACTGCACCGAGTGTTCCCGCGTCTATGCCGGTTTTCAGGTTTCCTGCCAATGCTTCTCCGCTGAGCTTGAGCAGTATTCTCTTGTATTTTGGCGTCATATGGCTCGCTACCCCCGCTTCATATTATTTGTTCTACAAAAATAATAAAATTCCTGCTGCTGCATTAAAAAGGGAACATATTATGTATGCTCCCTCATTAATTTAACCGCCGATTTGCTTGGCCACTTCTTCAGCGAAGTTTTCATCTTTCTTTTCCAATCCTTCGCCTCTCTCAAAGCGGGCGAATCTCCGGATGCTTATGTTCTCACCGATCGCTGCGATCTTTTCTGTGACCAGCTGTTTGATCGTCTTATCGGGATCCTTGATCCAGGGCTGCTCCATCAGGCAGATCTCCTTGTAGTACTTCTCGATCCTTCCCTCGACCATCTTCTCGATTATCTTCTCAGGCTTGCCTTCGTTTCTGGCCTGTGCCCTGAGGATGTTCATCTCTTTTTCAAGCACGTCAGTGGGTACTTCCTCTCTTTTGACATACTCGGGCTTTGCAGCCGCTATCTGCATCGCTATATCCTTGACGAACTGCTTGAATTCCTCATTTGCAGCAGCAAAGTCAGTCTCGATATTGACCTCTACAAGCACACCTATCCTGCCGTTGCCATGTATGTATGAATCAACAAGTCCTTCAGCTGCGATCCTGCCGGCCTTCTTTGCTGCCGCGGCAAGTCCCTTTTCCCTCAAAAGCTCTATAGCCTTATCCAAATTGCCCTCAGCATCGGTCAGAGCTCTTTTGCAATCCATCATCCCCGCACCGGTTCTCTCGCGGAGTTGTTTTACCATTTCAGCTGTAATCATCCATATTCCTCCAAACAATAATAATCATATTATTGGCCATCTGATCGGCCCTTATTCTCAAACTGTTACATATTATCCCCCGGCTCCGTTCCCGGAACCGGGGTCATTTTCGATATCGCCAAGCCAGGTCCTCTCACGGACCACCGGGCTTATTGCTCTGCTTCCGCTGCCGGGCTTGCTTCTGCCTCTGCTGCAGGGCTCACTTCTGCTTCCGCTGTGGAAAGATCCTCTGTTTCGTTGATCTTCTCCTGGGCCTCAGGGCTTTCGTCGGACATTGATTCGCCCTGGCGTCCTTCGACAACAGCATCGGCCATTTTAGTTGCGATGAGCTTAACTGCTCTGATAGCATCGTCATTACCGGGAATGACATAATCGACCTCATCAGGATCACAGTTGGTATCGACTATGGCTACCACTGGTATACCAAGCTTTCTTGCTTCGAGTATTGCATTTCTTTCTTTTCTCGGGTCAACGATGAAAAGAGCACCCGGGAGCTTTTTCATGTTCTTGATACCGCCAAGGTACTTCTCGAGCTTTTCCATCTCGGCCTTGAGCTTGATGACTTCCTTCTTCGGAAGCACTTCAAACAAGCCATTCTGCTCCATGGTCTCCAGCTGGTTGAGTCTGCTGATCCTCTTCTGGATGGTTTTGAAGTTGGTGAGCATTCCGCCCAGCCATCTTGCGTTCACAAAAAACTGACCGCTTCTTTCGGCCTCTTCCCTGATGGAATCCTGCGCCTGCTTCTTTGTGCCGACAAACAGGACATCGCCGCCGTTCATTGCGACCTCTCTTACAAAGAAATAAGCTTCTTCAACTTTTTTTACTGTTTTCTGCAGGTCGATGATGTAGATGCCGTTTCTCTCCGTAAAGATGTATTCGGCCATTTTGGGGTTCCATCTCCTGGTCTGGTGTCCGAAATGGACGCCTGCTTCCAGAAGCTGCTTCATTGAAATTACAGACATAGATATATCCTCCTTAAGTTTATACCACCACGGCTGTCATCCGGACGGAAGACCCATCGGCACTTATCCGCGCGTCCAACCGTGTGCGTATTTTATCGTTAGATAGTATAACACACAGCAAAATAATTATCAATCATTTAATATGAGAAAATGTTTGTTCAGCTTTTAAATGCCCAACCGTTCTGTTTAGGGCTTGTGCGCCTGAATGTAGGCTGCAGTCTTTCTTATCAGCCAGTATATATCAGTATCATCAGCCGCCTTCTCTACCCATTTTTGGGGTTCCCCGATGATTTGGGGCACCGCTTTGTTCAAGATATCTACATATCCCTGGATCTCCACGATTTTTGCCGGTGGTTTACCGGGTCCATTGTCTGTTGTCGGATCGGGCGTCTGGTCTGGTTGACCAAGCTGCAGTATCCTGCCATATGTGCCGACGATTTTTGCAAGCTTATCCTCTGTGTTGACAGCCATCTCCCAATGCGAACCATGCTCTACTATAAAAGGATGTTTTATCCCCATCTGGACCGGATTTCTGATTATCCCGAAATAGTCGGTCTGGGGATTGCCTGTCGAAGGCTTCGTCGCAGCTCCTCTAAACCTTAGCCCGATAGCCCGGGCTATTTCACCTCCGATATATTCTGCGATCTGCTTATCTCCAGGATGTCGGACGCTATAGAATACGATAACTCCCGCGGCTGCCTCAGGAGCGTTTGTATGCAGGCTGATCAGTGTGTTGACACCAGCGTTGGCAGCAAGTTTGGAGCGCTCTGATAGTGTTATATTGCTGCCGGTTGTTCTTGTCAGGAATACGCCATATGCTTTTTGCAGCATGAGGCCCAGCTGCAGCATCACATCCCCTTCTCTGTATGTTCCCGGTCCAACATTTGCCCCTGCATGGTGACCGGGATCAAATCCCACTTTACCAAAGTTATACATAACGACTGCATCCCCATCTGCCGGAATTTTACGGCAGATAGTATGCCCACTCCCCTCTTCGCTGACTTTAATATCCCTATTCAAAATATTCAATACCAGTATTGTTGGTTCACGACATTTACCCCAACATTCTTCCAATGGATTGCAAAGCAACATCTGACGCTGTTTCATTTGCAATAGAAAAAAGGGAGGGAACATTGATCACGTCTGGATGAATTTGCAAGTAAGGGCAGTGCCATGAAATCCTAGTGGATGAATTTGCAAGTAAGGGCATTAATTGTGATATACAATGGAGACATAATGTAAGGTATCGCGATTTATGTAATCTTTTTATGGATTATATGCAACAAAATAGTTCATTACCCTACCCTTTCTTGAAAAATCATCCACTAGGATTCTCAACTTGCATTTTAGTCCACCCGGATAAATAGAAATGGACTGTACCTGTAATTAGCGTTTCTCCTCTCTGTGGGATCGGATATGGATAAAAAAAAAGAGGATGACCTTGTGTGGATCGGTCATCCTCCTGTCTCACTGTCCTAACTGTGCTTATTGTCCTTCGGGTCTGTTGCTGATATCAATGGCCATGTCGCCGGAACCCAGTGAATTTTCCGGCCTGTTTTCACCACCCACAGCCATATTCTGGGCCTTCGCCCCGATGTTTGCCGGAGAGATCTGGTTGAGGTTATAGATATTGCCTACTGAATCCATATCCTTCTCAGAAACAGTATTGGCAACGATCTGACGCCCATCCAAAAATCCCCGGATACCCTTTATTATCTCATCGAGGACAGCATCTGATTTATTCATATCCATAACATAGCGGGCTCTTTCAAGGTTGTAAGGACCCGTACATGCAAATGTGCAGGACGTGATCTCTGAAACGATCAGCCAGGGTGTGAAGGAAGTTCTGACAACAACGTTTTCACTTCTGGTCGAGTCGGTTATTGCCATACCAACGGATATTTTCGATTCCGTATAGGTGCCTTCCCCTTTAAAATGGATCAGGATGCTCTTGAAGTTGATTTCAGCCCATACGATATGGGCGATATTTATGGCAATGGTTCCAAAGGACCATAAAAGCAGCGGAACAAAAAATGTTTCCATGATCGATGCGAACGAAGTCAGATCGGGCAGATCCCTGTTCTTCAGGAACAGCAGCAATGCAGACAGGCATACGAGCAGATGACCGTAAGCAGAGGTCACCAATCTCAGGATCGAATAGATCGCCGGGAATTTTATCTCCTCATGGATCGGCTGGGTCTCCTGGATGGTATCACCTTCAAAGCTGCCTTTATCGGTGCTTCCCTCCATGACCAGCTGCGGTTTCATCTCACGATATATCCTGTTCGGTATTTCTTTATATCTCGAATTTGCCATTTCCATGTCAAGACTTCTGAATATGTCTTTCGGATGCACATTCTCCTGCCAATGATCACGGTATTCTGAAACCTCTGTCTTCGGATTGAGCATCTCCGCACGTTTCTTTGCTATGAACAGTGCATCGGCAATCGAAACGATCATTAGTATTACAACGAGCAGCAAATAAACAGTCGGGTCCAGAGGGGCTTCAGGGATCACTGCCCCTTTCCTCAGCCTCAGCTCACAGATGACCGGAGCAATGACAGCCAGAGCCGTCATGATCAAAACACCGTTCAGACTGACGGATTCTATCTTGAGTCTATTGACCCTTTTGATAGAAAGATTGTTAGGCTTCCAGATAATGAGCAATAAGACCGCAAGTATCAGACCCATCCATTGCGGATACGATGAATCGGCCAGTTTTGTCAGCCCTACCGAGCCGGATAAAATAGCGATCAGATATATAATAAGGATCATTATGGAATATGCTGCCTTGTGAGCTATGACATGAACATAGTTCCTGATCGGGTAGGGCAAAAACAGGAATCTCGGAAAAACGCGAAGGTTGGGTTCTTTCTGCCCATCAGCATCTGTTCAAGATGCTTTGATTCATACATCACCTCCGGTTCATTGGTAAGTGATTCACTCGGAGCAAAGTTTTGGGACAGGCTTGCCGGTATACCTCTGCCCACATAAAAACGGAAAATCTTCAACAGCCCGCTAAGAAAATATCTGATCCCGACCCCTAAAAGCAATATACTGATGATCAGGTTCACCCATCCTGCAGTCGAACCACTATCTAAAATGCGACTCCGGAGCGTCAGCAGCGATATTGCTCCGATAGCGGAACATACAGCTCCACTGGCCAAGGACAGTAGACCTTCCTTTTTAAAAGGGTTAGGAATATCGATTGAATCTGAACCGTATTGAAATGACATTTTACGGCCCCCTCTTATGTAATTAGTACAATTTTACAATACTATTTTATTATTGTCGAGAATATTAATAGTACAGGCAACATTTGAGAATTTTCTTCATATACTTATACGGTGACTAATTTTTACGGGAGGTGCCTTGTTTGCTGCACTTCTTATTCACCATGCTGAATGAGGTCCTAGGCAGTATCATTTTTCAACTAGGCTATGTCTCGAATTCAAACTCGTTTCCACAGCCGCTTACAGCAGAAGAAGAGCAAAAATACATCGAAGCATATAAAGAAGGCAGCGAAGATGCCAGAAATACACTTATCGAAAGGAATCTGCGGTTGGTTGCACATATAGTGAAAAAATACAGCAGCTTCAGCAGCGACAGTGATGATCTCATCTCCATAGGTACCATCGGCCTCATCAAAGCCATATCGACCTTCGATCAGTCAAAGGGTACCCGGCTTGCAACATACGCTGCCCGCTGTATTGAAAATGAAATATTGATGCAGATTAGATCCACAAAAAAGATACAGAGCGAAGTATCTCTCCATGACCCAATTGGCATAGACCGTGAGGGCAACGAAATCACACTGATCGACGTTATCGGAAATGAGACCGAATCAGTTATTGATGAAGTTGAACTAAAAATTCAGGTAAAGCGCCTGTACAATAAAATGAAGGCAGTATTGAAAAAACGTGAGAAAACAGTTTTGGAACTTCGCTACGGCCTTCTTAACGGAACGAGCAAAACTCAGCGTGAGATAGCAGGTATGCTCGGCATATCCAGATCATATGTATCACGAATAGAAAAAAAAGCAATAAAAAAGCTCAGCAAGGAGCTTGAGCCGGAAAGCGGCAGATAAAACAACAGGGCACGGGGTCATGATCATCTATCGGTCGATGGTTGAATGCCGGGGATCAAATAGTGAGTAGAAACCGCTGAAAAGGTGATAATCATGATTCCCCCGTCCCCTGGTATTTTTACTTGTCTTCTTCGCCTCTGGCGAGCTTTACATGAGAATCGGCCATCTCATAGCCGGCAGCCTGTGCACAGGATGTGTTCAGATCGAGAGCAGTCACTGCTGCCGCCGCTATCTCTGCCAGTCTCATAACATTTCTGTTATCGTCCACGCTCTTGCCGAAGCCTCCGCAGCCGATCAGCCTCAGGGCTTCCTTTGAGGTACCGAACATCGTACCTCCTCCAATGGTAGCAAGCTCCATACACGGCAGACTGACCATGAAATGGACACCATCGTCGGTTGCATCAGCCTGTATGAAACAGCTTGAAGAGGATATGACATGAGCCAGATCCTGACCGGTAGCCGCATAAAACGCTGCGATAGCATTTGCCGCATTCACATTGAAGCCTGCGATAGTACCGCTGTAGCACGAGCCCAGATAGCATTTGTGGAAGACTACCTTTTCGACGCTTCTTGGGTTCACGCCTTTTTTAAATACGGCACTAAGCACCTCTGTGGGGATAAACACCTCTGTCTCCACAGCTTTGCCGCGTCCCTTCAGAACATTGATGTGAGCCGACTTTTTGTCGGTGTCAAGATTGCTGCTGATGGTGATCAGCTTCCAGTCCGGCATCATAGAAAGAATATATCTGGTGATGTCTGCAGAAGCCTTTGTCACACCGTTCATTCCCATGGCGTCGCCTGTCTTGAACGCCATCCTCAGGAACACCTTCGTCCCAAGCTGGTACGGTTCGATATCCTCGAGGCGTACAAAGGGATCCTTTGACAGCTTTCCAAGCTGCTCGAATAATACCTTGTCGGTTTTGATCCTCTGGCAAAACTCCTGCGCCTTTATTATATCGGGAGCTTCAATCAAAGGCGCTCTGGTCATACCGTCATAGTGCACCAGTGTCCTCAGCCCTCCTGCCATGTTGATGGCCTTGATGCCCCGCTGCACTCCGGCAACAAGAGCTGCCTCATTTGTTGCCAGCGGTATATATACCTTCTCGTTGACATACTGGCCGTTGATCTGGATCGGTCCGGCCACTCCAAAGGGGATCGTAGCCGCTCCGATTTTTCCTTCTATCCCGGTCAGCAGTCTTTCACCGCCGACCAGTGTGGCATTGTCAAGCCTGGTGTTCTTGATCTGTTCAAGGGATACCCCTGTTGCTTCCTCTACAGATTCACAGCGTATCCTGGCGGCAGCATCACATGCGTCTGCCACCTTTACAGCATCTGAGCCGAATATCTCAGTGAATACGACTGTCTCCAGATGCTGGCTTTTGATTTCACCGGCTATATATTTTGATTTGATATCCTTCAATCGATCGTTCATTTTACCGTGCTCCTTCTTTGATTTATAGCGGTTGAAATGCTGCTTCCCTGATCAAGCCGCCGACTGTCTCAGCTGCATTTTTGATGGAGAAGAGTACTCAGTGTTTGTGCATAGCCGCCTGCCGCATTGATCTTCTCTTGATCTATGCCCGTATCGATCCCCATTCTGTGGAACATCTCAACGAGTACCTCTGTCTGACAGTTTCCTTTCGCACCCGGCGCATATGGACATCCTCCCAGACCTCCGGCGGCGCTGTCAAATATGGTTATGCCTGCCTCAAGAGATGCCAGATTGTTGGCAAACTCCATGCCGAAGTACTTGTGATAATGAACCGCAAGATCGGCTGTGGTCAGCTTGTCCTTTATCATCTTTGGTATCTCATATGCTGTTATTGGATTGGCCATTCCAGTGGTGTCTCCCAGCGAGATCTCATAAGATCCAAAGCTTTCCAGCGCCAGTGCAGTCTCCAGCGCAAGTTCCGGTGCCATGTGACCCTCTATGGGGCAGCCGAAAACTGTCGCGATATATGAGCGCACCTTTACTCCATGTTCCCTGGCAGTTTTATTGATCCTTTCGATTTCCTTGAGAGACTCCTCCCTGCTCATGTTGAGGTTTTTCTTGTTGTGGCTCTCGCTTGTGCTCATTATGGTCACAACTTCCTTCAGCCCGCATTCTATAGCAAGCTCAAGGCCTCTCATGTTGGGTATCAACGCATTGTAGACAACTCCCTCCCTGCGTCTGATCCCTGCCACTACAGCCTTTGCATCCGCCATCTGAGGAACCCATTTGGGATGTACGAAGGAGGTCACCTCTATCCTTTGACAGCCTGCGTCAGTGAGCATGTTTACCAGCTCTATCTTCTTTTCCGTTGGGATAAACTCCGGCTCAGGCTGGAGTCCATCCCTTGGACCAACTTCAAAAATCGAAACTTGTTTTGGAAAAGCAGTTTTATCCATGATATATCCCTCATTTCCTGCCTGCATACTTTGCCTGTATACCTAGCCTGTATACCTGCACATGAATTTGACTTGATTATGGTATAACTATTGCACGTCCGTTGATATTGTTGAACTCATCCAGCGCTTTCTGGTAGTCCTCCATTGGCACTTCCATCCCGATATATGCGGACGGGTCCACCTTACCGCTGTTGACAAGCCTCATCAGAAGCTCCCATGTTTTATACATATGCCTTCCGTAGATACCGGTGATCTTTATCTCCCGGTAGACCACGCGATACATATAGCTGCTGATGGCAAGCTCTGCACCGACCATCCCCACATGTACAAGGGTTCCGGCAGTTGCCAGAGCATCGATGGCCTGATTTATGACCTTGGTGTTTCCGGTGAAATCGATGACACAATCGACACCAACACCGTTTGTCAGCTCTTTTGCGGTTTTTACAAGATCATCCTTCATACCGTTCAATGCAATATCTGCTCCGACCTTCAGACTGTATGCCAGCCTGTTTTCATTCACATCCATTGAAATGACCTTTACCGCTCCCAGGGCTTTTGCCAGCTCACAGGCCATGAGTCCTATGGTGCCCACGCCCAATATCGCTACGATCTTGCCGCTGGGTTCTGCCTTTTGCAAAGCATGCAGGGCCGTGCCCATAGGTTCCATGAGCGCCATCTGTTTAAAGTCAGCATCGTCCTGAAGCTTTATGGCCGAGACCTCAGGAAGCCTGATGTATTCAGCGAAGCAGCCATCAACATTCCGTCCCAGCACTCCCATGTTGTTTGTACAGATATGCTGATTGTCGGTCCGGCATTCATGGCAGTAACCGCATGGAATGTGAGTTTCGCCGGCAACACGATCTCCGGGCTTGAAATTCTTCACCAGCTTGCCCACCGCCTCAACTTCACCGGAAAACTCATGGCCGAGAGTAAACGGAAGGCTGTAGTTTGTGGATGCCACCAGCGGAGTCCATTCGAATACTTCCATATCGGATTTGCACATGGCTGCGGCCCTTACTCTTATGAGAAGATCGTGCTCACCTATCTCCGGTATCGGTATATCGACGATTTCCGCTCCTTCTCCTGGTTTTGTTTTTCTCAAAGCTTTCATATCAAATTTCTCCCATGAATCAATATTTGCGCGTCGGACCTCTGCCTCCGCAGTATCTGGCAGAATACCCGGCTATTTGTTTCTGGTCAGGGTTTCATCCGGGGCATATCCGAGCTTTTCATAATGTGCGGATCTGGTGACTATATCATCATCCAGCTGCATTTTTGCAAACTTGATCACTTCTTCGGCTCTGTCTCTTGGGATAACCAGCACACCGTCATCATCCGCACAAATGATGTCGCCGGGATTTACAAGAACACCCGCGCAGTTGACGGGAATATTGGTTCCGCCAAAGGTGCATCTGCCATATGAGTGGGTGAATGTTCTCTGTGTGCAGAAAACATTGGCTTTTTCGAGATTCGTCTCATATGAGTCTCTGCAGCCGCCATCCACTACTGCGCCTTCAATGCCCCTGATCATCAGGTTCATTGCAATTTCAGAGCCCCATACTCCTCCGCGTATCCCTTCCATATCGATGACCACTACCATATCCTTGGCGTTTTCCTCATTGATGCCGTCCACAAATCTATAAATGTCGCTGCAGCCCTTTCCAAGCTCTTCGCGCCATTCCTCAACAGTCTTGCATACCTTTACGGCGTCCTGCTTCGGAAGCAGCTTTACTGTGTACGCAAAGCCCTTGAATTCCATACCAGGGCGCAAGGGCCGCATATTAGCGTTCATGGTGCCTTTGTCCACCAGACCTATAGCGTCCATAGCGTCGGAAAGATCCGCACATCTGTACTTTCTCAGTTCGTTTATCAGTTCACTGTTTGTCATTTTTTCTACCTTCCTTTTATGTTTATATTAGATAATGCCTAATACAGGCTTTCTCTTTCCATCAGCTTTCTCATCACTACCGTGATCGTCATTGCCAGTACAAAGATCAGCACCGCCATGACATTTCCATATCCTATATTAAAGTTCTGGAATGCATTCACAAACAAATGCAGCGGCAGCAGTTCTGTGGCATGATTGGGTCCGCCTCCGGTCATTACATAAACCAGGTCGAAGGATCTCAATGCTCCTACGGTCTGCAGAATAATGACCATCTTGATGATGTCCCACGACAGCGGAATGACCATATGGCGAATCATCTTCCAGCCTGTAGCACCGTCAAGAGTAGCGCTTTCTATGACTTCACTGGACATGTTCATAAATCCCGAGTTGAACAGGATCACCTGTATTCCGCAGGAATTCCAGGTCTGGGCGATTATGATCGCTATCAGCGCCAGCTGAGGGCTTGACAAAGGCGGGATATAATGTGCTCCTGCCCCCACGGCATTCATCAGCGGTTTCAGCAGGCCCATACCCGGACTGTAGATATAGTTCCATATGAATCCTACTGCTACGGATGGAAGCACTGTCGGTATAAAATAAAGTGTCTTGTACAGACGATATCCCTTAAGCTGCAAATATATCAGGTATCCAAGAAGGAATCCTATCAATACCTGCAGTGTTGTGGTAGATACCATGAATATCAATGTATTGCCAAGTACCTTCCAGAACATTTGGGAACCCAGCACAGCCCGGTAGTTATTAAAACCTACAAATCTGCTCGATGCCAGCGTGTCCCAGGTATATGTGCTCATCACCACCGACTGAAGAATCGGATACAGCACCAGATAAGCATAGACCAGAAACCCCGGCACCAGAAACAGCAGTATGGTACCAATATTCTTCTTCGTTACTTTCATTTCAAGTCTCTCCCCTTACCGCCAGGTAAAATTCTATCCCTTGATCGCGCCTGCGATCATACCTTTTTCTATTTTCTCCTGTGCCAGAATATAAAACACTATGCTTGGGATAATGGCCATCATTATTCCGGCGGCCAGCTGCGTATACTCGGAATTGTACTCGGTAATAAAGCCCATCAACCCAATAGGAAGGGTCTTCAATGCAGGCTTGCTAAGCAGCAGCATGGATACAAGCAATTCATTCCAGCTGGCAAGAACAGCAAGTATGGATATTGTTACGATCCCGTCCTTGGTCAGCGGTACAATTATTTTAAAGAACAGCCTGAAGACAGAGCAGCCATCAATAAATGCACACTCTTCCAGTTCCCTCGGCAATGACGTCATGAACCCTTCGAGTATAAATATTGAGATGGGTATCCTGAATGCTGCATAGATCAGGCTCAGTACTCCAAGATTATTGTACTGGTTCCATTTGCCCACCATCATGTACAAAGGAATTATTGCCGAATGTATAGGTATCATCATACCTGCGATAGCTATAAAGTATAAAAGCTTTTTCCCCTTGAAGTTGAATCTGGATAAAACAAACGCGATGGGTGTTACAGTCACAACTGTGATTACTATGGTCAATCCGGTCACTATCACACTGTTGAGCATATATTTATCGATCTTTGAGCCTTTCCATGCTTTCAGGTAGTTGGAAAACATCCACTGCTTGGGAGGGCCCCATGTGTTCATAGTCAGGTCAGCCTGTGACTTCAGGGAAGAAAACAGGAGCCAGATCAAAGGCAGCGCTACGATCAGTGCAAATACCGTCAACACGATATATATCCATACAAGGGTCTTTTTCTTTTCGACTGCAAGCTGCGGACTTGGCATTACCAGCTCATCCGTGCCGCTCACAGCTTTTTTAGTTTGATTGCCCATTCGCTTCACCTTTACTATTTTGGTTTTACAGCCATGGCATACCGGCAAGGCCGGTATGCCATGACCGTATTGTGTCAATTGATACTTACAGTATGCTTATTTCTGTGCCTTGACGTAGTCCTCTGCCGCTTTCTGAACTTCTGCGACAGCCTTCTGGACATCGAACTCACCTGTGATCAGGCCGGGCATTGCAGTCTGCTTGATAGCAAGGTCAACAGCCGGAGGTGCTATGGTATCCATTGAAGGAATATATGCATCAGCTGTACGGTATGCTTCGATCAACTGGTTCATAACATCAGAGACATTAGCTTTGTTGTAGTCCACCTGTCCTGCATATACAAATCCGCCTGCTTCCATGATCGGCACGTTGAAATCCGGGCTGCAGATATTCATTGCCAGCTTGATAGCTGTGTCCTTCTTTGTCTCATCAAGTCCATTCTTTACAAATATGCCTATAACGTTGCCGCCCACTCTTACCTTAGGATCGCCGTCAGGTCTGTCAGTCATGGCCGGGAAGTCAACACGGGCGATCTTGGCAAGGAATTCAGGTCCTCCTGCCGTAGCAAAGTTGCCGGGCTTCCATGCGCCTTCGTAGTACATGGCAGCTTCGCCTCTTGCAAACATTTGGTCAGCTTCCGATGCGCTTATTCCAAGTACTCCCTTTGGATAACCGCCGGCATCAACAAACGCCTTGAATTTTTCCATGGCTGCTACGAAGCCGTAAGCCGGATCATTCCAGCTGGTCTGCTTGTCGCCGAGGGTAAGAGCCTTGAAGTTGTCAAGACCTGCGGATCTTGAAAGAAGAGCTGATGCAAGCCATGCAAATCTTCCATCCTTGCCGCCGGTCACGAGTGTTGCTATGCCTTCTTTGTTGGTCTGGGGAACCAGTGCCAGCAGCTCGTCAAAGGTTTCAGGCACCTTCCAGCCATATTTCTGGAACAGCTCCTTGTTGTAGAAAAGGCCGTCTATGGAGCCTTCCTGGGGCGCCAGCATTATTTTGCCGTCCTCTGTCGATGCAAAATTGAGTGATGTTTCCGTAAACCACTGTTTGAATTCCGGATATCTCGGATCTTCAAATACAGGCTTCCAGTCGATTATCATGTCGTCCTTTATGAACTCTCTGGCATAGCTGAGGGGGCACCATGATACATCCGGAGGATTGCCTGCAGCCATTTCGACTGTCAGCTTGGTCCTTGCGTCTGCTGTCGGCAGAGCGTCATGAATTATTGTTATGTTCGGGCTCTCTGCCTTGTACTTGGCCATCAGAGCTTCGATCTGGTCATATGCTGCAGCTCCTGCCGTCCAGGGTGTCAAAAGCCTCAGTTCGATTTTCTCGGTGGTTGCAGGAGTTTGATCTGTAGGAGTCTGACCCGGTGTTGTCGTTCCTCCCGGTGTGTCGTTTGCCGGCGGGGTATCCTGACGTCCGCATCCGAATACCAGCGCAGATGTCATAACAAGCAGTAAAACCAGGGAAATTACCTTGAAAAAACGTGATCTTTTCATTTTCTACCTCCTAATTTTTATTTAATCCTGATGGATCAAATACACGATCATTTTTCAGTTAAAGTTGCGATATTATCGTCATCCTTTACTCTGTGCAGGTTTATACCTTTTAATTCAAGCAAAGTTATTTCTGACAGGTATAATACCGTGGTACCATTTTCCAAATGCCCCGTATAAGTATTTTCCAGATCGGAAATCACCATGTGGAAGTGAGGTTTGCCGTCAACTACAACGCCCTGCAGCGATGCAAGCTCTATCGGCTTTTCAATAGTAAGGAATTCATCCACAGGCTCTCTTTCCATACCTGTCACCCGATGGAAAACAGCCTTTTGCAGCGAGCCTATGGCGCTTGTTATGATTGCGTTTTTTATGCCCGCCTCACTTAAACCTTTTTCGATACTTTCGAGCAGCAAATCACCCCTTTTGAGATTCATAATCAAAACCCTGCCTGTGCCTTCACCAAGGAAACTTACCATTTGCCTCATCCTTTCTCTGTCTGCATGGGTATTATGCAGACATCGACCTTATATAATAATTTTAGAAAAAAAACAGAGTACTTAAAATCAACTCTGTTCAGATTTCGTTAATTATTTTAATCAGTTTTAAGGAAAATACTCTCCGAAGAAAATCAATATAACTATTTTAATTTTTATAGTAAAATCTTAAACTGAAAGATTCTGTTGATATTCAGTGGGGGTACATCCTGCTATCTTTTTGAAAACCTTGCTGAAATAGCAGGCATTATCGTACCCCAGCATGTAGGATATCTCATAGATCTTGTGGGAACCCTGCCTGATCAGTTCCTGTGCCTTCTCGACCTTCACCTGGTTCACATACTCTGTAAAATTCATTCCAGTATATTTGGGAAACAGACCGCTTAAATACCCTGCGCTTATATTGAGGTGATCGGCTACATTTTTCAGATTCACCGGGCCGACACAGTTTTCAAAGATAAATTTTTTGGCCCTGGTGATCAGTACATGCTTCTCATCCTTATTCTGATCGCTCAATACACGAATAATCCGACTGCGCAGTTCATCAAGCCAGTCCGATATCTCCGCCAGTGTTCTCAGGGACCCGACATGCTCAAGTTCGTTATAATCCTCTCCGCCCTTGCCGTTCTTCTTCCTTATGTCTACCAGATGTATGCCGCAAAGCAGCACCAGCTGGCTGCACAATTCATATACCCTGCCTTTACTGATCCTTTTGTCGTTTATATCGCTGCGCATCCTGGCAAACAGATTGTTAATGCCTGAAGTGTCCCCATGGGAAACAAGTCTTGGCAGTTCTTCCTTAAGATCAAAGCTGAAAGCCTCTGTATCCTCATATGACAGGCTTTCATGTCCGCTGTAGTACAAAATGCTTCCGTACCCGCTGTAAAACATGTCCTCCAGAGCTGTCTCGGCCTGCCTGAATGCCTGGGGCAGATTCTTATAGCCCTTGCATACCCCGCTTATGCCCACTGCCACTTCCAGATTCACATACTTCTTTATCATCTCGATAATCGTATCGAACATGGGCTCCATTCGCTGCTTCATAGCTGCATCGTCGGTATCTGCGCCTTCCCCTTCCTCGGGTGAAAACACGATGACATATTTGCCAAAGGACCACTTGATGATGTGACTTGTAAAAAATTCATTCCCTATATCGGCTATCAAATCGGTCAATGTGTGATCTATGAGCTTTATATCCTGTTCCTGGCTGTATTTTTCCCTTAAGGTGTACAGATTTGTCTCAAGTATGCCCAGACGAAGCATGTTCTCGTTGAGCCCGAAGTCCATCAAGGGCAGCTTGTCTTCTATATTGACCCGGTCCTCAAGAACATTTTCTATTATACTTTTTAAAAATACCTGCCTTATGGCAGAGAGGCTCCAGTAATCATAGCTTACCCTTTTTACCTCGGGTTTTTTCTCATCGCCCGAAAGGATCACTTCCCTGACTTTTTCCAGCACCTCCTGCAGTGACTCGCTGCTTATGTTGAGCTTTAGTATATAGTCCCACGCGCCAAGCTTCATAGCCTTTCTTACCAGCTTAAATTCATTGTAGCTGCTCAGGACTATCACCTGGAGGTTTGGGTTATGCTCTTTTGCAAGGCGCATCATTTCTATCCCGTCCATTTTGGGCATCACGATATCCGTAATGACCAGTTGGGGATCGTGCTGCTTTATCAATGACAGTCCATTCTCACCATTGCTTCCCTCGGCTACGATCTCAAAGCCCAGCGATTTCCAGTCGACAAGTGACTTGATGCCTACCTTCACCAACGTTTCATCATCAACCAACACAACCCTTACCAAATACAACACCTCCCCGCCCGAAGCATCAGAGCTCTTTATGGATCAGCACCTTTACTGATGTATACTCATTGTATCTGCTCTCGACAGATATTCCGTATTCCTGGCCGTATATCAATTTGATTCTTTCATTTATATTTTTAAGTCCGACCCTGTTGTACTTGTTGCTTTCACTGTCAGTGGCATCCAGTATGCTGCCAAGGCGTCCCTCCGGTATCCCCGCACCGTTATCCCTGACCTCTATCACGATATCTTCACCGGCAGACATGACTGACACCTCTATCATGCCCATGCCGCGCTTGCCTTCAAAACCATGGACGATGGCATTTTCAGCGATCGGCTGCAATGTGAATCTTGGGATGCGGTATTCCTCAAGCCCCTCCTCCACAGTATAGCTGACCTGGATCATGCCCTTTTTTCTCACCTTCTGGATATCGATATACTTATCCAGAAGATACAGCTCCTCTTTTATAGTGATCCTGTCGGCCTTGCCTTTGGAGGTTTCCTTTAAAAGGACACCCAGTGCTGTGGCCGTTTCACTGATCCCTTCAGCCTTCTGGAGCATGGCCATGACCTTGATGGAGTTGAGCACATTATATATGAAATGCGGGTTGATCTGATTCTGCAATACTTTGAATTCCAGCTCGCTCTTTGCTTTTTCCTCGTCCTTTATCCTGTTCATAAGTAGCTCCACATTCGATGACAGTTTATTCATTCCCTTGCCCAGTATCCCCATCTCATCGTTCCCCTCCAGAGCGGGATCAGGTCTGAAATCGCCTCCGGATATCCTGTCCATATGCGCCAGCAGCCTCCTTATAGGCTTTGTTATGTTAGTAGACAGGAAAGCGCTGCACAAGATACTCACCGTCAGTGAAATAAATATGATCACAAAAGCCATTTTAGCTGCTGCGCCTTTTTGTGACTCTATTTGCCTGTAATCCACCAGCTGAACTATCCTCAGGCCGGAATAATCAGATTTTTCATGGACTGCAAGGACCTTTTTATCCTTGAAATAGCCTACGGTCTCGCCTGCGTCACCCTTTATCAGCTCAAAAAGGCCCTGTTCCTGCATATTTTTCGCTAAATACTGCCCCTGGCTGCTATAGACGCACCTTCCCTTTTCATCGAGGAGAAAAATAACATCTCCCTCTGTCAGATCGAAGCTCTTCAGGCTGTCCCCAATGACATCCGGTGAAAACGCCAGCATCTGCCAGCCGATCTTTTTTCTGCTGTCGGAAAAAATAATGGAGCGTGCAATGGGAAGAAAATAGTCGGATGCCCTCATCCTTGACAGGTTGTCCTCAATGCCGTTAAAAACAGCCACTATCTCGTCCTTCCCCTGGATAAACCAATCCTTCTGATACATTTCAGCGTAATCCAGATAATCGGTCTCTATGCCGAAGGTCAGCTGCACTCCATTATTGCCCCTTATCACCAGCGAGGTCACATAGCCGCCGATGGACGAGCTTGTTATCCTGTCTTCGATGACTTTCAGCGCTGTAGAAATATCAAGGTTATAGTTATGTGTCTCATTCCTATAGTCCCTGACCAGGACCTTGTCAATGTTCCTGTTTATGAATATCCAATCAGAAAGAGCGCTGCATTGAGCAAGCTGCTTATCCACATTGCTGAGCAGATATCTGATATTGCTTTGTGTGTTTTCCACAGCCCGTTCTTCCAGCTTGCTCTTTGTATAGTTGTAATAATAGGCGATTATGAAAAATGATACTAATGCCAGGATTATGGAAAACCCCACAATTATCTTGTCCTTCAGTGTGTTTAGGCTAATAATTCTCTTCATATTGTATGTTCCTTGTAGATATGGCCCAATATGGTACAATTTACACAAACTAGTTTACATAAAGTTTAAATCATGCTTCAATTATATTGTTTTCCGGTCAAACTGTCAATTTAGCATATAGTCTGCTAACGACAGGTCTATTGATATATATGTATTATGTTGACTTCCTATTCTCTCTAATATAAAATAAAATTGATAAAAAAAGAGATACATACATATATTATTACCGCTTGCCATTGCCATTTACCATTTACACTTACCATGTGCCATTTGCCATGTGTCATTCACCATGTGCCATTTGCCTTTCTTTGATTATGCAATCAAATTCAATCAGGAGGAAAAACCGATGACGGAATCCATAAAAAAATATTTTAAGGTCGGAACTATCCATTTTATGTCATATCCACAAACAATGAAGGGAGAAGGCCCCATAGCAGAGACTCTTATGAAGATCCTTTGCGACGACTATTTTGATGCCGTTGAGCTGACCTGGATCAAAAGCGACGAGGTAAGGAGTCAGGTGAAAAACATGCTGGACGAGTCCGGCATAACTGTTTGCTACGGAGCACAGCCAAGGCTCCTCACCACGGGATTGAACCCGAATGCCGCCGAGGAGGCAGACCGGGCAAAGGCTGAGGCAACTCTCATGGAAGCGCTGGATGAGGCTGAATACCTGGGCGCAAAGGGAATCGCCTTCCTGGCTGGCAAATATGATGAAGAGAAAAAGGAGCATCACTACAACCAGCTTCTGAAAACAACGAAAAACCTGTGCAAATATGCCGCCACAAAAGGAATGAATGTTGAAATAGAGGTTTTTGACTATGATGTGGACAAAAAATCACTGATAGGCCCTGCTCCTCTTGCAGCCAGATTTGCAGCCGAGATACGTGAATGCCATAACAATTTCGGTCTGCTGATAGATCTGTCCCATATCCCCCAGACCCACGAGACCAGCCGATTTGTGATCCAGACACTGAAGCCTTACATCACACACCTCCATTTCGGCAGCGCCGTTTTGGGAGATCCGTCCATGGAAGCATTTGGAGACACACATCCCCGGTTCAACTTTGCCAATTCGGTCAATTCAGTGAATGACCTGGCCAACTTCCTGCAATGTCTGAAGGATGAGAATATGTTCTACCGGAAGGACCCCATGGTGCTTTCTTTCGAAGTAAAGCCGTGGAAGGATGAAAACCCCGAGCTTGTGCTGGCCAACACAAAGCGCGTTCTCAACCGTGCATGGGCGCTTGTGGACTAAATGAAGAAATCGAGAAGCAATAACGTATTAAGAAAGCGGAGGAATCTTGAATGAAGATAGTAATTTTAGACGGATATACTGAAAATCCCGGCGATCTCAGCTGGGAAGGCTTTGAGTCTCTCGGCGAGCTTGTGGTCTATGACCGCACAAAGCAGGAGGATATTATTCCGAGAATAGGAAATGCTGAAATAGTGATAACTAATAAAACCCCCCTGGACAAAAAAGTATTTGAAGCCTGTCCATCAATAAAATATGTCGGTGTCCTGGCTACCGGCTATAATGTAGTTGATATTGAAGCTGCAAAGGAAAGAAACATACCGGTCTCCAACATCCCCACATACGGTACTGCAGCTGTTGCTCAATACACATTCGCTTTGCTGCTGGAGATATGTCACCATGTAGGAAAGCATAATGATGCCGTCAAATCAGGGAAATGGACTTCCTGTCCCGATTTCTGCTTCTGGGATTATCCACTTATCGAGCTGGCAGGAAAAACCTTTGGGTGTATCGGTTACGGAAGGATTGGCCAGAACGCCGGAAAACTGGCCCAGTGCTTTGGTATGAAGGTAATTGCCTATGACGAGTACCAAAACAAGGAGCTTGAGAACGAGAACATGCGGTATGTCGATCTCGACACACTTCTTGCAGAGTCAGATGTGATTTCACTGCACTGCCCTCTTCTGCCGTCAACAAATGGCATCATCAACAAGGATACCATTGCAAAAATGAAAGATGGCGTGATAATCATAAACACATCCAGAGGCCCGCTGATAGTGGAAGAGGACCTCAAAAAGGGACTTGTCGATGGCAAAATATATTATGCGGCCGTGGATGTGGTATCGTCAGAGCCCATCTCGGAAGACAACCCGCTGCTGACAGCGCCTAACTGCATCATCACACCTCACATCGCATGGGCGCCGAAGGAGAGCCGCAAACGGCTGCTGGACATAGCAGTCAGCAACCTGGAAGCCTATCTGTCCGGCAAGCCTGTCAATGTTGTCAACGGCTGAGCCGCTGCGGCCGTTGGGCCGTTGGGCTGCTGGGCCGTTGGGCCGCTGGGCCGCTGGGCCGCTGGGCCGTTGGGCTGCTGGGCCGCTGGGCCGCTGGGCTGGCTTGGCCGTTGGACCGCTGGGCCGCTGGGCTGCTGGGCTGATGGGCTGGCTTGGCCGGCTGAGACGTTACAGCAATTAGTGTTTTCAACCACTTGAGCCGCTGCGGCAGCTAATGATAATTGTATAGCATGAACACAAAAATCCGTCTAAGAGATAACTCCAATTTCTCCTGGACGGATTTTTATTATGATTTACAGGCAAACTTGACCGACTTCCACGGCTGTGAAACTACAGTGTTCAGAAATTCAAGTAAAGTGTGCTTTTTAGGAAATAATTATGAAATTTTTCCATGAATCGTATACATAATAGTGGTGCATGGAGGTATATGTTAACTCATCATTGGGAAATAATACACTAAACCTGCATTTTGGAACAATGCGAAACGGAAATAATTATTTCCCGATCATACCGACTGCCTCGTCGATATACTGCTGCAGTGTCAGCTGAGGCACACCTGCAATCTGGATATTGCATTTGTTTACGGGAATGAGCACCTTTTTTGCCGGGCTTTCGGCAACGGCCGCAGCCATGGCGGGTGTCAGCTCGCCCAGCATTGAGTTTGCGGCAACGATACCGATGGCACCCATAATGATATCAGCTTTCGATGAATTGTATACGATAGCATTCTCGCCGGTGGCGCCCTCATCAGCACCGGCCTTGAGCATGGCAGCGGTTGCCAGAGTATTGGTCCCAAGCGCTGTTATCACGACTGTTTTTCCGTATCTCTCCCTCAGGCTCTCTACTATGGCGCGGCCCATCCCGCCTCCCTGGCCGTCAATTACCGCGATTTTCATAGTTCCCTCCACACCTTGTAAATCAACCAAGTTTATAACGCATCGTTATTTCATTATATCAAAAAACATATAGCAAAGTCATCAGCTTATCATGCCGTTATTTCCCCTGCCTTTTTCAAAGCGACCTTTGTTATTGCCGGCCCAACCATCTCATATATGAATGTGGCACTGAGAATGACTGCACGTATTGTCTGCCCATACTCGGGAAGCATCTGTGCCGCCATGAGCGAAAGGCCTATGGCAACACCTGCTTGCGGAACAAGCGAAAATCCAATATATTTTCTGACTGCTTCAGGTGCTTTCATTATCATGGCACCCAAGGAAGCACCGCCTACCTTTCCTATGACCCTGCAGACAATATAAAGGATCCCGATCAATCCGATTTTCGGCAGAACCGTTATGTCAAGCTCCATTCCCGATACAACGAAAAACATCAGGAATATGGGCGGAGTAATACTGTCAGTCAGCTTGAGTATGGAATCACCGGACTTGCTGACATTGACCAGCATTGCTCCCAGCGACATGCAAATCAGCAGCGGAGACAGCCCCAGCATCGTCGCCAGCGAGCTGCCCAAAAACACGAATCCGGCTGTTATTATGAGTCGGTTTGATTCCTTCTTGAAAAATCGCAGTGGAATAGTGAACAGCACACCCAGTATGAAGCCTGCTAACAGTGATCCAAGTATCTCGATGAATGGCTTTAAAATTGAAATGGCAAGCGATACTTCACCGGGACGCTGCATCATATTGACTATTGCTACTGAGAATCCGAAAGCTATAAGCGCAACCGCGTCATCCAGTGCGACTACACTCAGAAGAGTGTTGGTAACAGGCCCCTTTGCCTTGTACTGCCTGACCACCATAATAGTTGCCGCCGGTGCTGTCGCTGAAGCGATCGCTCCCAGCAGTAACGAGATCTCTATGCCAAAGCCAAACAGTGTAAGTACCAATGTGACTACCAGAGTAGCAGCCAGTCCTTCCATGATCGCTATGACTATCGGCATCATACCGACTTTTTTCAGGTAGCTGAGCTTGAATTCAGATCCTATGGAAAACGCTATAAATGAAAGCGCGATCTCGGATACCAGCCCCAGACCCTCTACCAGATCCAGCGGGACCAGCTTCAAAACATATGGGCCTATCAATAGGCCTGCAATGAGGTATCCTGTCACATTCGGCAGTTTTAACAGCTTTACGGCACGACCAAATATAAGCCCTGTGAACAATATCAGTGCCAGATAAAAAAGTGTATTCAGGTGCATATACTATAATTCAACTCCTTCTGCGCTAAGAACAGGCAGCGTGAAAATAACAGCAGAATCGGGCTTTGACAGGTCTCCAACCACTTCGCGTATGATCTTCTTTGCTTCCTCCGTTTTCTCTTCTCTTAGTGCCATAAATAATGTTTTGCTCTCTTTGCGGTCAGGGTCGATAAGCATCCGCAATGTACCGAAAAACGGAAGATCCTCATTGCTTTTTGTCAGTTCGCGAACCATCCCTGTACTGTTCAATATTGTTGCTCCGCAAATACCCTGCTCCATCAGCCTTTCAAGCAGAGTGTCGAGAACCTCGACTTTGTTCAATACCATAACTAACAACTGCATCTAATTCACCCCAAAATCAAAAATAAAGGATTATGCTTTCAACTTCAAAAGTATAACCCTTTATCCCCAATAATGCAAATTATGCTTGCTCCTGCATGATAACATAGATCTACGATCTGTACGCCTTCAGCAGTCTGAGCTATTTCTCGTATTCAGGGAAAAGACTGGGGTTTCCCCACAGAGTATAAAAATCTGATATATTCAATTGAATAGCCTGGGTATTACATCCTAATACCCCTTCTCCAGCATGCCTTTGGCGATCTCGGCGAACACGGGGGCGGCGGACTTGCCGCCAAGGCGGCCGTCTTCGGCGAAGACGGCTACGGAGTAGCGCGGCTCGGCGGCAGGAAAGTAGCCTGCGAACCATGCGTGGACGATCTCCTCCGAGCCTGTCTCCGCGCTGCCGGTCTTGCCGCCTGCACCGCCATAATACCCCATTACAGCTTCGGTGCCCGTACCATTCAGTGTCACAGCCTCCATCAGCTCTCTTATTTTGTCCGATGCCTCCTTTGAAATAATTCGTTCGCCCTCGCTTTTTTTGATTTGTTTTACAATGCTGCCGCTGCTGTCTACGATGGAATCCACTATATTCACCTTGTTTTTGATGCCGCCATTGGCTATAGTCGCTGTCATGTCAGCCACCTGCAGAGGCGTGGCCAGTATCACACCCTGACCGATGGCCATATTGGCTATATCCGCGCTGCTGTAATATGTATCCATATCGGGAAGATTTCCTGATGCTTCGGGGACTCCCTGCTCTGAAATGCCGGTTTTGCCGCCGAGCCCAAACTTCCTTGCCATTGCTGTCAAATTCCTATAACCGATCTTTTGACACAGCTCAATAAAATAAGAGTTGCATGAGAGGGCAAACGCCTTCTCCAGATCTACATCACCATGCCCTCCCTGAAAATATGAATAGCACTTGAAGATCAGACCGTTTATGTCCACCGCCCCGGTGCAATAATAGTGATCCGGATCATCAAAGCCATGGTAACGGTCGTAGACTCCGAAATCATACGGCTCGTATACAAAAGGCATGGTTCCGTATGAGTATCCGTCAAAAAACCTGTATTCATCGCCGGTCTCATTCCCGTGATGTCCTAAGCCGTTCTCATTCCTGCCATTGCTCGAACCGCTGCCATCCGCACCGGATTTATCGATATCACCAATTACTATAGTCTCCTTATTCTCAAAGTAAGCGGCAGCATCGATTATCTTGAATATAGAGCCCAGATTGTAAGCTGCTGTCGCTTTGTTGAAAAGCTCCTTATCATTGCTGTCCAGATATCTTTCAACTGCGTTCTGGTCAAAGTCGGGCATGCTGGCCATAGCAAGGATATCCCCTGTAACCACATCCTCCACCACCACTGCACCGGATATCCCGCCATTTTCCATAGCCTCCTCGACTATTCTTTGTACATGGTAATCCAACGTGAGCTTCACATTCAGCCTTCTGTTGCCGTCGGACCAGCTCTTGAGCTTGTATCCGAAGCCCTTGATGGGTTTCTTCGCCGCATCGGTCACCGTGCCTATTTCAAAGACGGCATTGTCCCTGAGTACTTTTTCATATGCCTTCTCAATGCCTGCCTGCCCTATCTGGTCGCTTCTGTTGATGTAACCCATGACATGCTTTGCCAAAGCTCCCTCATCATATCGCTCCACTGAGTTGATCATGGACACCCATTCTACATTCAGACCTATTACTGCATCATGGCCTGCTTTATCAGTCTCTATCAAAAACGGTTTGCTTTTTGACGTCACACCATTTAGTATGTCAGCATCAACACCAAGGGCTTCGCAGACTCTTCTCCTCTCAGTATCGGACTGAGGTATATAAGCTGTCTTTATAAGGGCACTATATTTCTCTTTTCTGTTGGTGAACGGGATGCTGTTGCGGTCCAATATGTTTCCTCTGATCCTCTCTATGGCAGTGCTGGACACTCTCTGTCTGAAGGCCGCCTCTTCCAGTGACCTGTCGGGCACGAACTGGATGATGGCCACTCTGAGGATCAGCAAAGTAAAAATGAACAGTATGGTGCCTCCCATAAAATATATCCTTTTCGCAGACAAGTAAAAGCCCCCTTCAACGGTATTACTAGAATTCTTGCCGTTTGAAAGAGGCCATATTCACAAATTGCTGCTTCTCAATATATCATTGCTTAGACTATTCCTGAAAGGAACCGGACCCTATTGGCTCTTGCGCCTGAGCATGGCATACGGTTCAACAGGCTCCATGGGCATGTATACCGTCATCTGTGGGTGGGGAGCAGCGTCAATGTCCTCACCGTCCTCATTCTTCATGGATGTCACCTTGTGGATGTCAAATGGCCCTTTCGGGCTGACCACCTCCAGCTCGTCACCAATGACAAACCTGTTCCGCTGCTCGATGGTAGCAATTCCTGAAGCACTGTCATATGAGGTGACCAGACCGACAAAATCATACTCTCTGATATAGGAGCTGGACTCATATATCTGCCCCCTGCCGCTGGGCTTTTCGTCAAAAAAGCCTGTGGTGTACTCCCTGTGGCTTGCCTTGGACATCTCTTTTATCCAGGACTTATAAAATACATATCCTTCCGGGTCGGCAATATAGGAGTCCAAAGCCTCCCTGTACGCTTTCACCACCGTTGCCACATAGTAGGAGCTCTTCATCCTGCCCTCTATCTTCAGGCTTGTGATACCGCTGCCTATGATGTCCGGCAGGCGGTCTATCAGGCACAGATCCTTCGAGTTGAATATATATGTGCCCCTCTCATCTTCATACACAGGCATGTATTCTCCCGGCCGTTTTTCCTCCACCAGATGGTACTTCCATCTGCAGGGGTGGGCACAAAGTCCTCTGTTTGCATCACGGCCTGCCATGTAATTGCTCAGAAGGCATCTGCCGGAATAGGATATACACATCGCTCCATGGACAAACATCTCAAGCTCAAGGTCCTTCGGAACATTTTTCCTGATCTCCCTGATCTCACCGAGCGAAAGCTCTCTGGCAAGTATGATCCTCTTCACACCCTGACGGTGCCAGAATGCTGCGCTCCTCCAGTTGGTGTTGTTTGCCTGGGTACTCAGGTGCAGCTCCATATCGGGTGCCACCTGGCGCAGCATGTCAAAAATACCGGGATCCGAAAAAATAACGGCATCCGCTCCCATGTCCCTCAACTTCCGGATATATTCAGGCATACCGTCGAAATCCTCATTGTGAGGGATAATATTCATCGTTACATATACCTTTTTGCCCCGGCTGTGGGCAAAGCTGATGCCCTCCTTCATCTCATCTGAGCCGAAATTGCCTGCAGAAGCTCTCAGGCCGAATTCCTCTCCCCCCAGATATACCGCATCGGCGCCGTATATGATCGCCATCTTCAGCTTTTCAAGATTGCCGGCAGGCGCCAGCAATTCGATCCTGCCCGTTGGTCGCACGCTCATTTGTCCATCTCCGTTTCCCTTCGCTTGTATGACAGAGCCACTCCATCACCCACAGGCAATATGCTTGTATCCAGCATGGGATCGCTGCATATGCTGTCCAGGAATGACCGCATCCTGTTGACTATTGTTTTCTTCCTTCTGACCACCGGCTCATCACCGGCCACCATCCCCTTGTAAAGTACGTTGTCACACACCAGAAGCCCGCCGTCTTTCAGCATTCTCAGGCATTCTGGCAAAAACTCCGGATACTGTCCCTTTGCTGCATCCATGAAGATCATATCGTACTTTTTGTCCAGACACCTCAGGACCTCTGCCGCATCTCCGGCTATCACAGCGATAGTATCTGCCAACCCGGCTCTTTTAATGTTTTCATGGGCTTTTATGACCATCTCTTCGTTGCGCTCGATGGTGTCGATCCTGCCTCCGGCTGCCAGTATACCTGACAACAGTATGGAAGAATATCCTATAGCCGTACCTATCTCAAGTATCCTGCCCGGTTTTACCAGCCTGCCCAATACAATGAGCAGACTTGCGGTCTCGGGCTTTATGATCGGCACATGATGGGCCGCCGCATATTGTTCGAGTTCAAGCAGCAGCCCCTCTCCGGGTCTCAATATTTTTCTGACGTAATCATTTGCTCCATCCGGTCCTTGCATGGTATCCCTTTCAAAATAAAGAGGCTGCCGCGGGCAGCCCCTGATATCACTTCTGTGAATACTTCTTTATGTTTGCCTGATGCTCCTTGAAGGTCCTTGCAAAGGCATGCCCCCCTGTGCCATCCCCCTTGGCCACATAATAGAGGTAATTTGTACTGTCGGGGTTCACCGCAGCCTTTATCGAAGCTTCGCCCGGGCAGCTTATCGGTCCCGGAGGAAGGCCTTCATACAGGTAGGTGTTGTACGGGTCATCTATTTCCAGATCCTCATAAAGCACTCTGTCCTTGTAGGAGCCCGTTTTATTCAGCAATATATACTGTATCGTCGCATCGACCTGCAGCTTTCGTAATGTCTTATCCTTGTTGGTCAGCCTGTTGTAGAGGACGCCTGCGATAATATGGCGGTCATCCGGGTCCCTTGCTTCCCTTTCTATTATGGATGCCATGATCACGACCTTATCCATTGTCATTTCCACAGGCAGATCGGCCATCATATCCCTGTACTGCTGCTTGAATTTCTTGTCGAAATTGTCCAGCATCTTTGTGAGTACTTCGCGGTTGCTTGCATTATAATCGTATTCATAGGTGTCCGGGAACAGGTATCCCTCAAGTCTGTATTTCCTGTCAGGCAGTCCCTTGAGGAAATCGTAGTCAAACTCCTCAGTGTTGGCTGCTTTTATGAACGCTTCCTTGTCCTTTATTATCTTGTTGTTGTAAAGTATGTCCACTATCTGAGTAAAGGTCTTGCCCTCGGGTATCATGACCTTCCTTGTCACCGCATTGGAGGAAAGCACCCTCATCATCTCATCATAGGTCAGATCCTTCCTGACTATGTGTGTGCCAGACTTGTATGTTCCGTCATATCCATTGATCTTGGAGAGCAGCTTGAATACGGTCTCATTCTGGATCAAACCGTTTTCCATAAGCTTTTTGGCTATTTGGGTGGTAGAGGCGCCCCTCTCCACAACAAATTCCACACCCTGGCTTTCATCAATGACTATCTCGGGACGTGTGCTGGCATCCAGATAATTCTTCATCACGTAGTCATATGAAATAGTGGCGCAGACCACTCCTACAGCTATCAGAAACACAACTACAAACAGAAATATAGTAAACCGTTTAAGCTTTTTATACTTCTTTTTTTTCGGCGCTTTGGCAGACTTCGTGCTCTTTTTGACTGCACCTGCAGTTTTGGCTTTTCCTTCACCTCTTATATCCTGCCAATCCATAATGTTACCTCCTGCATAATCCCGACACAATGCCTGATGCCCTTTATGCCTTGCTTCTCGATTTTGCCCTCTGCTCGGTGTCGAGTATCCTCTTCCTTAGTCTTATGTTCTTGGGGGTTATCTCAACAAGCTCGTCTTCCGTGATGAACTCAAGTGCCTGCTCAAGGCTCAGTACCCTTGGCGGCGTAAGCCTCAGTGCATCATCCGAGCCCGATGCCCTCATATTTGTCACATGCTTCCTCTTGCACACATTTACAACGATATCTTCATTCCTTGCATTCTCACCGACTATCATTCCCTCGTATACCCTGGTACCGGGAGTTATGAACAGATTTCCTCTCTCCTGGGCGTTGTACAGGCCGTATGTCACTGCCTCGCCATCCTCCCATGCCACCAGCGAACCCCTTTGTCTGCTGGATATCTCTCCCTTATACGGTTCATGGCCATTAAATATATGATTCATTATACCATTGCCCTTTGTGTCGGTCAAAAACTCCGAACGGTATCCGATCAGGCCTCTTGCCGGTATCTTGAATTCCAGTCTCATGTAGCCCTCGGCAGCTGAGTGCATGTTCACCATTTCCGCCTTACGGCTCCCGAGCTTTTCCATGACAACGCCCATAAACTCTTCGGGTACATCTATCATAAGCAGCTCTATCGGCTCGTAATCGACTCCGTCCACATCCTTCATTATGACCTTGGGCTTGGAAACCTGGAACTCGTAGCCCTGCCTTCTCATTGTCTCAATGAGGATCGACAGGTGCAGCTCACCTCTGCCCGACACCTTGAAGGAATCAGCAGTTTCAGCTTCCTCGACCCTAAGACTTACATTTGTCTCCAGCTCCTTGAACAGTCTGTCCCGCAAATGTCTGGAGGTCACATATGTGCCCTCTCTTCCGGCAAACGGGCTGTTGTTGACGCTGAATGTCATGCTCAGGGTCGGCTCGTCAATATTGACAAAGGGCAACGGCTCAGGAGCCTCCACATCACAGATCGTCTCTCCTATATTTATCTCACCAAAGCCTGATACCGCCACTATATCGCCTAATTCAGCCCTTTCGCTTTCAGCCCTTCTCAGCCCTTCAAACTTGTAAAGCTTGCTGACCTTTGACTGGTAAACTGTTCCGTCCCTTCTGCATATGACTGCCTGCTGTCCGGTCCTCATGCTGCCTCTGTCGATCCTGCCGATGGCGATCCTGCCGACATACTCATCATAATCAATATTGGACACCAGCAATTGCAGCGGTCTGTCCATTTCACCTACAGGTGCCGGTACATAATCGATGATCGTCCATATCAGAGGTTCGAGATCCTTCCTTTCATCGTTCAGATCCATTACCGCATATCCGTCTCTTGATGAGGCGTATACTACCGGGAACTCCAGCTGGTCATCATCGGCACCCAGTTCGATGAACAGCTCCAATACTTCATAGATGACCTCTTCTGGTCTTGCCTCCGGTCTGTCGATCTTGTTTACCACTACTATGGGTTTGAGATCGAGCTGCAAAGCCTTCCTCAACACGAATCTGGTCTGGGGCATCGGCCCCTCGAAAGCATCCACAAGCAGCACGACTCCATCCACCATCTTCAGCACACGTTCCACTTCTCCGCCGAAATCCGCGTGCCCGGGAGTGTCTACGATGTTTATCTTCAAACCCTTGTAATTGACTGCAGTGTTTTTTGCAAGTATCGTGATGCCCCTCTCTCTTTCAAGGTCGTTGGAGTCCATCACACGTTCCTGTACCTGCTCATTGGCTCTAAAAATACCGCTTTGGCGCAGCATGCCGTCTACCAGAGTTGTTTTTCCGTGATCGACATGTGCTATTATCGCTATATTTCTAATATCCTCTCTTTTATCTGCCACGGTGTTCGTCCCTTCCAGTCCATATACCTCTAGTGCATAATATATTTGACTTAAAATCGCTTGTATTTGTTGCATTTATACCTGAATTTAGTATAAACCTGCCCGGTCTCCCGAATACAACAAGATAAATTTTAAATTATAGTATAAATAATGTCAACAAAATCAAAATCGCCTGCCCGGCCGGACGGCATAAAAAGGTAACGGCCGGTTCCCCCTGACAAACGACTGTTTTTTCAAATAAGGGCATCACACCCCTGACCGACTGGATGATTTTCCAGGTAGGGGCATCACACCCCTGCCCAACTGGATGATTTTTCAGGTAAGGGCAGCCATAAAAATTCTAGTGGATGATTTTTCAAGTAAGGGCAGGAAATCTGGCGATTTTATTGAGCATAATCCATAAACAGAATACATAATTCGGGATATCATACATTATGTTGCCTTAAAAAGACAACATCTATGCCCTTACTTGCAAATTCATCCAGTAGGATTTTTATTCTTCCCTTTATACAATTAATTTGGCTATCTGGATCCTGCACCCTTGCCAAATTTGCAGATCCACCCTCATAGAAAAGCCCCCTGCAGTATCACAGGGAGCCGGCGGTACTTCACTTAGCAGGCAGAGAATACATTCATTCGTAGGTTGCAGCAGTCTCTGTAAGCATCCTGCTGTAGCCGGTGCCATCGATCAGATCCAAAAACACCGGCACGACATATGCGTCGAATTGGGTTCCGGCACCATTCAAAAGCTGCTGTCTGGCATCTTCCAGATTCAGCTTGGATCTGTAAAGCCTGTCGGACATCATGGCGTCAAAGGCATCGGCAACCGATATTATCCTTGCCAGCAGCGGTATTTCATCACCCCTCAGCCTTTCCGGATACCCGGTGCCGTCCACCCTCTCATGATGGCACTTTACGATGGGGACCACATCCTTGAACATGGAAACCGCCGAAAGTATGCGGGCCCCTTTGAGGGGGTGCTTCTGTATCTCTATCAGTTCACGCTCGTTGAGCTTGTCCGTCTTGAGCAGGATATCATCGGCGGTCCCTATCTTCCCGATGTCATGGAAGATGCCGCTTATCCTCAGCGTCTCCAGATCTTCACAGGGTATGCCGATGGCTTCGCCGATCTTTACTGAATAGTACGCCACACGGTCAGAATGCCCTCTTGTGTAAATATCCTTAGCGTCCACAGCCTGCCGCAGCGCTTCTATTGTGTCCATGTACCTCAGCTTCAGCTGATCATAGGTTTTGTTGAGCTCGTCATTTTTCATATTGACCAATGAATGCATAAAGGCATTGTTTACAGACGATGCGGCCTGGCTTGTATATATCTCAAGGAGCTTTATGCCCTCATCAGTATTCTTTCCCTCAACGTAAATAACGCCGATCGTCTGGTTCACTTCGTTATTGAGCGGGAAGATCACACCATCCTCCAGATCTATCCTGCGCTTTGTTATCCTTGCATTTCCGATATGCTCCATCAGGCTTGGGCTCAGCATCTCCATGAAATGGTTT
This sequence comes from Clostridiaceae bacterium, assembly GCA_012519745.1. Lineage (GTDB taxonomy): Bacteria > Bacillota > Clostridia > Acetivibrionales > DTU013 > DTU013. The sequence goes on from JAAYPO010000081.1 coordinate 36,374, forward strand.
ATTTCCGCCCTGTATTTCCCGATTCCCTTGAAAATACTCTTGTTTCCCTCGATCAGCCCAGTGGTGTCATCAACGAGTATGAATGCGTTCTCGCTGTCTACAAGAGGCATTATTTCCGTAAGTATATCCTCGAGTATCATATCGATGGGCTGAAGTGAGTAAATCTTAGGAACAGCCCTAAGAATCTCATTTAGGCCATCCCTGAATTTTCTTATCGTCCTCATCTGAGAAATGGATTTGATACCGGATTCCACTAACAGAAGCAGCTGGTCGAACCTGTCGCTTTTTTCACAATAGCCCTGTATATCCAGCGCTCTGATGGTTTCAAGGGGAGGGGCCAGATCCTTATGACCGGTAAGCAGCAGTATATATATATCCTTATTGAATTCTCTGATCCTTTGAACCACCTTATCTCCGTGGATCGGGTACATCAGATAATCCAGGATCATCAGGTCATAGTTCCCATTCCGGACTCTTTCTATGGCTTCGAGAGGATCTATGATGCCTGTAAAATCATATCCGCTGCGTTTGAGCACAACTGACAGCGAATCTATGATGCCTATCTCGTCGTCCACGACAAGCACTTTATAGTTCAGTGAATCGGCATGTAACTTCTTTCTCATTTATCCTCCTCCTGATTGCCGTATGTTATACACGGTATGGATATGAAAAACGTTGTACCGCATCCTTCCTTTGTAATGAAAGACATATTGCCCCCAAACCGTCCCCTTATGGTGGCATAAGACATATAAAGGCCCAGTCCCGTACCGTTTTTGCCCTTGGTGGTTATCATCTCCTTGAACAGCCTGTCTGCGACATTTTTCGGTATTCCTTTCCCGTAATCCTTGAAGGTGAACTCCACATTGTCACCGCTTCGAACTATTTCCAGGTCAATGGTTCCGTTTTCTCCATCGTATGCCTGCATTGCATTGATAATGATATTATCAAACACCTGGACCAGATTGTTGACTTCTCCTTTGATCTCAGTGCTGGCATCAACATGCGAGTTGATTTTTAATATACAATGGTACCTCTTCAACTCATGCTTCAGCAGCAGTTCGACACGCTTTATTACCTCATCGACAGTAAATTTGACACTGTTTGTGGATATCATCTGTACAGCCTGTCCCTTTACTGCCGATATGACATCCGACATATATGCGCAGTATGGCTTCATTTTTTCCAGCCAGGTCAACATCTCTTTTGCGATCTCTCTATGATCCTGGTCTGTTACGCTCCTGTCGCCGACGGAGTCCCTGTACTCGTATGCCAGATCCTTGAGAGCCTCTATCCCGCCTGAAATAGACATTATTGGTGTCTTGAGATTGTGTGCGATGCCGCCGATCAGCTGCCCCAGGGATGCAAGCCTTTCCTGCTCTATCAGGATCGCCTGCTGCTCCTTTATCGCCTCGATACTGCGTTTCTCAAGATTCTGTATTTTATTGAATGCAATAACAAGATCCCCTATTTCATCATTGGATGTTATCACCAATCTTTTTTCGAAGGTCTGATCAACGCCCGATGCAATTTCCTCCAAATTCTGAGTTACTCTGGAGATATCGTCTGTAAGGGTCTTGGCAAAGTAAAGTATGACAATGAAATTTATAACAAACAGCGCCGCAAAGCTGATAGCAAAAAAGGTAAGTGTTTCATCGGAACCAACCAGGTATCTGGCTCCAATCACCCAAATCTGGTCATCTATTAAAACTTGCTTGGCGATCCCCTGTGCATCTACTCCATAATAGTCAAATACATGGCCATCTGTACTTAACGCGATCTCATTCATATGCTTGATGAAAAATTCACTCAACTGTGGAAATCCACTGTTTGTGATAATCTGGCCGTCTGAAGGTGGTATAATAAAAACCTCATCGCCTTGACTGACTAATACAATTTTGTCCAACAATCCGACAATATCATCTTTTGTTTTGATATCCCTTTCCAGCGCTTCTGTTATTTCGTAATCATATAATTTAAAGATGATCTCACCTTTTTCTTTAATAAGTCTTGAATAACCAATGAGGGATACAAACAGCAATGCAACTATGAATATCGGGATCAACTGTATAATAATCTTAACTTTTAAAGATAGCTTGGAATTGTTTTTATATTCATGAAAACTAGTTTTCAACAGGATCCTGACATATATTTTTTTTGTGAAAATATATGAAAACGTTGCTATGAGAGTCCCCAGTGAAAAAAACATGATCCAAAGCTTAAAGGTAACAGTAGTAATATTCTTTGTAGATATGGTTATTATCGTAATTATAAAAACACTGGGCAAAAAGCTTTGGACAATATATGCCACAACCGGAAACTGTATGCACCTTATTCTTATTGCTTCAATTTTGCTAAGATCTTTTGAGTATATCGTATTGTCAAAATTATATAGGCACCTTAAGCTGTAGCATAACCAAATATTTAAAAATATAATGGTCAATAAGGTAATCAGTATATACTGCTGTGTGTATTTTGTATTTTCAAGTTCCCATTGAAATTGAGTATCATAAGTAAACTGAGGATAATTAAGAATAAGAGGAATCAATTTGTAGAAAAGCAACGACACAACAACATTACATAGATCATGAATAAATAGTATCTTGAGAATAACTGTATTTGCTTTAATTAGCGATTTGATCCTATTCATAATGATTACCCTTCTTTTAAAAAACCTATTTCAATCATATTGCTGATCAATTTTTTTACATAGTTTGATTTAAAAGTATCGGGCCAGCTTATATCCATTGCTTGAAAAGCCTTCAGCGTTTTCTCATTTCTGGTTTTTATAGAATCATTATACTCAAACCCATTTGAATTGCCTATTTCATTGATAATTCCCTCCAGGCTTTGCTGGGCACTTGCATCACTGGAAATATGATTCAGTTTCGTTCTGAATTCCATCTCATCAAGAATTTGTATATTTGCCAGGTCCAGAGCTTTCAAAATATCAATAAGCGCAGCTAACCTATGCTTTTTATTATACAGATGATAAATACTGTTGATTTGGCCCTTTTTAATAATATCGACTATTGACTTGCCGCAGATATCGACCGGAGACATTTCGATTTCGACATTTGCCATCCGTTTTGATATTGCTCCTATCATGATCATTGAATTCAATCTTCTGCAAAATGCATTCATAAACACATTTTTTTGACAAACACCATCACTATACCTTCCAGTGATGTTTCCCATTCTGTATATGTTTACATCCATCCCATCGGAAGCTTCCTGCAGTACCAGTTTTTCCGCTTCAAGTTTTGTAGCCAAATAAACATTTTCAAATATATTCTGACCAACAAAAAGATCATCTTCAGTAAAGTCAGTGACCCCTGTATCATTACCAAATCCATCTGTACCAGAAATGCTTATTGTTGATATATGGTGGAATACCGATTTGGATCTTCTACATAATTTTAGCATCTCAAGTGTTCCATTCACATTGGTATCATGGAATTCTGAATATGAGCCGTAGTGCCTGACATTAGCAGCTGAATGAATAATAGTATCAATGCTGCTGCATAAAAAGTCATATTTGTTTTCGTCCAGTCCAAGATTGCATTTTGTAATATCACCTCGGAGTAAGAAGATTCTCTCCAATAGTTTTCTGTCAACATCTTTGAAATAATAATCAATATCATCAGTAATATCATCTTTTCTGACAAGACAATAAACATTAGCATCAGATTCAGCAAGCAAGTAATACAGAATGTGTATGCCCAGAAAACCTGTCGATCCGGTTAACAGAACATTTTTGAACCTTACCGGGGCTTTGGGCTTTAAAATATCCGGTACACAATGATTGTAGTCATTATTCTTCAGATAGTTGATCCTCTCTTGTCTGCTTATCACATTGTCATATAACAGCTCAATTGTCGGATATTTGTATAGATGCTGAGTCTTGATGCCCCAGTTTTCAGTATAGGATTTTACCTGTACTTGTATGATATTAAAAGAATCTCCTCCCAAGTCAAAGAAATTATCCTTTATTCCAACTTTAGGAATGCCAAGTACCTCCTGCCAGATACATGTCATTTTAGCTTCAGTCTCATTTCTGGGCGGCTGATACCGGCTTTCAATTTTCTTTTCATATTTTATTTGCTTTAGAGCATTCTTATCGACCTTACCGCTTGAAGTCAACGGCATCTCATCGATCTGTACCAGATTGTCAGGCATCATATAATGAGGTAAAAAAGAGTTGAGAAAATGTTTCAACCTGGCGATATCTACCTGTACGTCTGCCGTAAAAAATGCATTAAGCAAGGTGATTTCGCCTTCACATACGCAAGGCAAAACAACTCCATCTTTTATCCCTTCAAATTTCAGGAGCGCGTTCTCGATCTCACCAAGCTCGACCCTGTATCCATGTATTTTCACCTGATAATCAAGTCTGCCAAGGTATTCGATATCACCATTTGGATACCACCTGCCCAGATCTCCCGATCTATACAGTTTTTGCCCCTCGACAAAAGGATTGTCAATGAACCTCTGATTTGTAAGTTCAGCTCTGTTCAAGTAACCTTTGGCTACTCCTTCACCACCTACATAGATCTCGCCCTTTACCCCTATAGGAACAAGCTGTTGATATTTATCGAGAATATATATCTGTGTTGTTGGTATTGGTTTACCGATGTTACATGCATTCGAATTAATGATATCTGCTGTAACTTCCTTATATGTAGAATGGACTGTCGTCTCTGTGATCCCATACATATTAACAAGCTTCACATTGGGATACAATGACTTCCAAGCCTTTAGCTTCGCTGGCTTAAGAGCCTCCCCTCCAAATATGATATATCTTAATGACAGATCATGCTCCTTACTATTCAATTCACTGTCCGACAAGTTGTAAAAAGCTGTTGGGATCTGATTTAGTACTGTTGCTTTGTTCTTCCTCAGTAATCTCAGAAACTCTTTAGGATCCTGTGCGATAATATGGGGAACTATCACCAGTTTACCTCCATACAGCAACGCGCCATACATTTCCCAAACAGAGAAATCAAAACAATATGAATGAAACATCGTCCATACATCGCCGCTGGAAAAGTCAAACTCAAACTTGCTGTTAAATAACAGTCTTACGACATTTTTATGACTTACCTGTACTCCTTTAGGGGCTCCTGTTGAACCTGATGTATAAATAATATATGCAGTATCTTCAGGTCCGCAGACAGATGCGATTTCAGACACATCTCCGGTATTTGATCCTCTCAGGATATGATCCAATATCAAAATGCGGTCAGTATCAAATCCCGTTTGCTCAACCACTTGACAGCTCTTTTTATATTGCGCTTCTGATGATAATAACAGCAGCGGTTTGCTATCATTAATAAAATAGCATAGCCTGTTATGCGGATATGAAGGATCAAGAGGAAGATATGTACCGCCGGCTTTCAGAATACCCAAAATGCCGATTATCATTTCTATGGAGCGGTCAATGATTAACCCTACGATTGTATTTGGCTTAACTCCATTGCTTGACAATATACCTGCGAGTTGTTCTGCTTTCAGGTTCAACTCACTGTATGTGATACTTCTGTCATGGTCAATAACAGCTGTATTCTCGGGGTGGGCATTGACTTGATCAATGAACAGCTCATTTATCGTAACAGTTTGTGGATAATCCGCATTAGTATTATTAAATTCTGTCAGTATCCTGTATTTTTCTTTTTCGGACATAATATCTAATCTTGATATCTGTTTATCCGGATTATCTATTCCGTGCCACAGCAATCTTATTATGTGATCATGCATGAATTCGATCTCTTTAGAATAGAACCTGTCGGTAAGGTAGTCATAATCAATAATAATGCTGCCATCGTCTTCCCTTTCATTTATATGGATATACAAGGGAGTGACCTGTCTCCCGTTAAAGTGCCATCTGCCCTCATTTTGCAGCATTCCATCATCTTTTGTTATTTTTGCATTCTGATATGATATCAGTATTTCATAAAGCTCATTTGATCCCATGTTATCCTGTTTGCTTTTTTTGATCAGTTCGTATGGATATCTTTGATGCCTCAGTATAGACATCCATTCCTGGGTAATTCCCGATACAAACTCTCTGAATGATATTGAATCATCGATATTGATGCTAAACGGTATTGTATTTACAAACAAACCACATGTATTCTTTTCTCTGGCATTTAGCCGGTTTAGTACAGGCACCCCTATGACATGCCCGAGAGTGCCTGTAGCTCTGGCAAGATATATTGCAAGCGCAGACATCAGCAGCGAAACTAAAGTTGTTCTATTACATTGCATGTATTCATACAATTTGACTGCCAGCTTATTGGGAACAGCAAAGGTTTTTCTTTTAGCTTCAGTACTGAATTGCGTCGATCTGCTTCTGTAAAAGAGATTATTTGTTAACGTAAGGCTGCTGAATCGTGCATCCCAGAAATCCTTGTCGGCAATAAATCTTGGTGAGCTTAAATACTCTTTCTCTCTATTGATCAAGTCCAAATATGTCGATGTTTGATTATCATAGTCATTACTATTCAACTTCAGATCATTATAATAGCCCATGATATAGTTGGCAGTCTTCACGATAGACCAGCCATCGGTAATTAAGTGATGGAATTTCATATAAATGCCAAATTCGTCTTCACTGACCTTAACAATAGCAAAATAGCACAAATCACATCCCATCAGTTTAAATGGGATCTTCGACTGTAACTCATCCCACTCATACAAGCTTTCTCTTCCTTTTTGACTAAAGTCAACGAAATCTATTTTGCGATAATCATATTCAGTAAAATATTGGAAAGGCTCACCGTCTATTTCTGTGAAATGCAGTCTGAAACAATCGTGATTCTTAATCAGCAGATTTATCGATTTTTCTAACAAACCAATATCGACTTTTTCTTTGATTTTCAAAGTTGCGGCGACAATACCGATGCTGGTACCGGGATACATTTTCTCAGTATACCAGATACCCAATTGAGGATGAGTCAATGGATAGCAAATAGCATTCTTATTCACAGCTGACACCCCATTATCATTTGTAAAAAATAAATAACAAAATAATCCTATAATTAGCATTATATTGATTTTCCCGAAAAATTACAAGAAAAAGATATGAAATTTTGCTAAAAATTTCACGATATTTGGAATCACTTCATTATGACGATTGTTACACCGGATTCACCTTCACCATATTTCCCAAGTCTGAAGCTCTTTACATGGCGATTGGATCTTAAATATTGATGTACACCGTTTCTGAGCATGCCCGTACCCTTGCCGTGTACGATAGTGACCTCGGAAAGGCCGGCAATGGCAGCATCATCCAGAAACTTTCCAAGCTCCAGGACAGCCTCCTCCACATTCATGCCCCTTATGTCGGTCTGAGTCGATATGTGCATCGCCTTGTTCATACCTATCCTGCCGGAGCCGATCTTCTGTATTTCCGCAGCCTGATCATCCACCAGCTTCAGGTTTGAAACATGTACGTTTATTTTCATGATGCCGGCCTGTATAATGGCCTCGCCGTCCTTGTCAGGGGGATTCACCACAGTCCCCTTCTGATTCAGATTGATTATCAGCACACTGTCGCCGGGCTTCAGGTTTTCAGGCGGCTTAACGAAGCCCTTTCTTGGCATAAGGTTCTCTGACAAAGAGCTTTCAAGCTCTCCGATGCTGTTCCTTAACCTGGCTCTTACCTCCATTGCCGCCTTGTTCTGCAGTATTTCATCCTGCTCTTTTGCCGCACGCTTCATCTCCTCGAGCATGCTCTCGGTGTCCTGCTTCGCGTTGAGCAGGATCCTTCTGGCCTCTTCCCTTGCTTCCCGCAGCAGCCTTTCCTTCTGCGTGTGCAGCTTTTGCTTTTGCTGCTCCAGTTCCTTTTTCAGCCCTTCGATCTCCAGCCTGTAGCTTTCAGCCTGCAGTCTCTCCTTCTCTGATTCGCTGCGGTTTTTCTCTATCTTCATCAATACATCTTCAAACTGTATCTCTTCACCTGATAAAAATTCCCTTGCTCTGTCAAGTATCTCCTCCTGCAGCCCCAGCCTCTTTGAAATGGCGAATGCATTACTTTTTCCCGGCACACCGATCAACAGGTTATACGTCGGTCTCAGTGTCTCAACATCAAATTCACAGCATGCGTTTTCAACACCTTCAGTAGTCAGCGCATACACCTTGAGTTCACTATAATGAGTGGTAGCTACAGTGATCGCTCCTGTGTCGTGCAGATTTTCCAGTATAGACATTGCCAGTGCCGCGCCCTCTGTAGGGTCAGTCCCGGCTCCCAGCTCGTCAAAGAGCACCAGGGACCTGTCATCAGCTTCAGACAATATCTTTACAATGTTCTTCATATGTGATGAAAATGTGCTCAGACTCTGCTCAATGCTCTGCTCATCACCTATATCGGCGAAAATATCGTGGAATATGCTCAGCTCAGTTCCCTCCGCCGCTGGAACGTGGAGACCGGCCTGAGCCATCAGTGTAAACAGGCCGACTGTCTTGAGGGTCACTGTCTTACCACCGGTATTTGGCCCTGTGACGACAAGTGTATTGAAGCTTTCGCCTGCCCAGAGGTCTATAGGCACCACGGTCTTGCTGTCCAGCAGAGGGTGCCTGCCTTTCTTTATCTTGATCCTCTTCTCATCATTGAGCCTGGGACAGACGCAATTGTAATCAAGACTGAGCTTTGCCTTGGCAAAAGCAAAATCAAGGGCCGCAAATATTGACATGTTGATCTTCAAAGGCTCAACTATTTCTGCCACATCCGATGTCAATTCATGCAAAATACGCTCTATTTCGATCTGCTCCTTAATCTTCAGCTGCTTGATGTTATTATTGGCCTCTACCACAGCCATGGGCTCAACGTAGACCGTAGCGCCGCTGGCTGACGAATCATGCACCAGCCCAGGAACTTCGTTCCTGCATTCGGCCTTGACCGGCACTACATACCTGTCCCCCCTTATGGTCACAAGGGATTCCTGCATAAGCTTCTGATACTTGGAGGAATGTATCATCGAATTGAGCTTTTCCTTGATGGAGTTCTGATGCTCCTTGATCTGCCTTCTGATGTTTGCCAGGGTATTGCTGGCACTATCGGCAATCTCCTCTTCACTCGCTATTGCAAGATTAATCTTGTCCTCGATACGCTTATTGGAGGTCAGACCGGCGATCAGCTCTCCTATGTGATCGTTGGCCTCATTTTCTTCAGAGCTCACGGCAGATGAATAGTTCTTCAGGTTTCTTGCTGTCCGCAGAGTATCAGAGACCCTTAGCAGTTCGCCGGGAGTGAGCATCGAGCCGATCTCGACCCTTTTCAGACTGCTCCTTATATCATGCAGCCCTCCCAGGGGCGGATTCCCTCTTCGCAGTATAAAATCCACTGCGTGAGTGGTTTCTCTCAGCATCCTTTCGACCACAGAGTACTGTCTTTCGGGAACGACTTCTTCTGCCAGTTCCTTTCCCAGCTCCGAGGCACATAAGCTTTTAAGTCTGTTGATTATCTTGTCGAATTCCAGTATTCGAAGCGTTCTCTCATCCATCTGCCCAATATACCATCCTATCTGAATTTTCTCATGAGTTTGTTTCTATAATAATCGATAAACAGCGTATACACATAATCGTATATGAAGAAAACCACCTCTGCAGCAATGACCAGCAGCCATATAGGGAGGGCAACTGACAGCTCAGGCATAAAAAGGCCGCTGAAGCCCGCAATGGAGATTGCTGCGTTAGCATTGAAATACACGAATTTCAATATATATTCTAATGCTAAACGGTTCAACCTTTCAATGTAAAATTTGACTATACCATATAATCCGAAGAATACGACATAAGGGATCACACCGAGCTTATCCGGAAGGACGATAAATGAAATAAGGCAGGTGGCTGCATAAAAGATCCACCCTGCCTTGATGCCGTTTTCCATTATTGATATTGAAACAAAAAAGGAGCTTAGCGCATATAGCGAGATCCTGTTGGTCGGAAGTATATTCGCCAGCAGCAGGCATATCACCGCAAGCGCCCCTAAAATACCGTTCAGGGCCAGTCGTTTTGCTTTTGGGGAACCCATTTCCTATCCTCCCATAAATAGTACATCCGCGCCTCAGTAATCCATCTGCACTAACAGCCTCATATCAGCAGCAGCCGATAAGGTCTCCGCCTGCACATTCACAGCAGCAGTCGGAACACCAGAGACATTGGCAAATGGTACACAGATCCGGTTCAAGCCTGTTATATCCCCTGTTGAATGAACTGGTCCTGTAAGCGCTGTTGGAGGCATTCATCCTGTTCAGTGCGCTTCTGTATTCATAATTGGAGGGATCCATATTCACCGCTCTCTGGATATGCGTATATGCTTCATCATACCAGCCCTTGCGCATGAATATCAAGCCTTTGAGATAATACCACTCCGCAGGTCTGCTGCCGCTATTGTCCAGCATGTCCTCTGCTGTATCCACACGCCCGTTGTTTATATGTGATTTCACCTGGTTGAAATAGTCACTGCTGCCCCAATTCCCGCTTCTGCTGTTTCTGGCATATGAAGCATCCTGCCTCTGCGCCGCATTTTTCATAAGGTAGTCATATGCTTCATTGATCTCCCGCAGCTTCTCCTCAGCCAGCTTGGACAACGGATTATCCTGGTACTGATCGGGATGATACTTCTTGACCATTTCCCTATATGCTCTTTTTATTTCATCTTCGCTTGCGCCCTCTCTAATCCCTAAAACATCATACGGATTTTTCAATTTTACCGCAACTCCCTACTTCAAGAATTTTTTCAGTTTTTCTGAGCATTCCCAAATAGATTATATTTTCCAATATATCTTTGTTCATCTTGATATCAAGAAGCTCAAAAGCCCTTGATATTTCATTGAGCGAATACGTCAGATTGAATTCCACCCTGTCTCGTATCTGCTCCCTGAATTCTCCCAGATCCTGTCCTTCATACCGGTATTGGTATATGAGCGGATTGTAGCTGCCCTTCTTTATGTCCTTTTCAAGATCATCATATGCGTCCAGCAGATATATCCACTTCCCAAGGTTATATCCTGTCCATCTCAAAATTTTCTCAGTCTTTTCATCCGTGCAAAGAGGTCCATATGCCATGACCTCCTCCATCAGCTTTGCAAAAGGCTCGGCGGCCATATCCATCGAAGCACACTTCTCCTTCTCCAGCCGCACCAGCTCAGCCAGATGCTCCTGCATTGCGGCACATTTCCTCTCATATTTCCTCCTGAGCCTGTTAAAGGACTTCTTGAGCATTATGAGCGCTGAAGCCGAAACAAAGGATCCCTCGTCACGTTTTTTATCTTCCAGATTATAATACGCCAGGATGGTATTAATGTCTGAGGCGTATTCAATGACGGCATTTTCATCCACCATATGCCTTTTTTCCAGCGGATGCGCCATACACCGCTTCTTCAGGACTGTGATCCTTTCACCTGATGCCGCCGAAAGCAAAATGGCCAGAAATGCGGAGTCATAACTGAGCATAAACCGCTTCAGCTGACCCTGCCGTCTGCCGATGGACCTGCAGACTCCGCAGTAATATGCTCTGAAAAGTTCGTAATCTTTTATTTTCATCTCCGGCTTTTCCGGAACGATATATCCGAACATAGGCTCCCTTCACTGCTTTTGCCTCTTGATGGACAAATAAGCTCTGAAATACATAAAGAACGCGAATATCGCAGCTGCAACAGCGATTATGAAAAACAGCTGGTTCAGTGCCAGCCCCAGAATGTTCCACCTTCCGAAGGGCTCATCAAACATGAGCATTATGATGGCAAGGTAAAAAATAACCGTTGTCATCTTGCCGTACCAGTTGGCTGAGACCACATAATGATTCTGCTTGTACAGTACCAGCGCGCCTACACCCATAAGCGCTTCTTTTGCAAGTATGATAAGAACAAGCTCTATAGGTATTATGCCAAGCGAGAATGACAATATCGATACCGCTGTTATCTGCATAAGCTTGTCAGCCAGAGGGTCTGCTATCTTGCCCCAGGAAGTGACCAAATTATACTTTCTGGCAATGTAGCCATCCAGAACATCAGTAAGTCCCCCCACTAAAAACAACACTACAGCTGTAATATAATGACGAGTACTTAGAAAATGAGCAAATACAGGTATTAACAAAAATCGTAATATGGTCAGAATATTTGGAACGTTCATGGCTCACCACCCATGTTTTTTCTATAGTCTACCATAACTTAACTGCCTTGTACAATCATACGAAAGAACAGATCAAATGTCTTGTACCGACCTTTCGATCAGATCATAAAGCTCCGGCATGAATTTTTTGATATTGACAGGCTTCAGCTCCCTGTTCGTCCAGCAGTGCATAGTCTCCCCTTCAGTCAGGAGCCTTTCTTCGCCTGCCCTGGCCACTTCGTAGTGAAATACCAGCCTTGTGCCTGTATACTCTTTTATGCGGGTCCTGACAACGACTACATCCTCATATCTGGCAAAACCCTTGAAGCGGCACCTCAGCTCCAGCAGCGGCAGCATGGCCCCCTTCTCCTCTATCATCGAGTACGGCATTCCCATTTTTCTTATAAAATCAGTCCTTCCGGCCTCGAACCAGACAGCGTAGTTGGAATGGTGCACGACTCCCATCTGATCTGTTTCCGCATATCTCACTACAAATTTTGTCTCTGATACGAACATTATATCACCTGTATCTTTATAACTATTCTTAAAAAATTAAGCCCGTGTTTTGGATATACACGGGATTAACCTTCTGTACTCGATTTTGGAAAATGCGCTTTAATACCCTTTTTCAATAATGACGCTATGGGCTTCTTCCACTTCTGCCTCCGGAACAAGCACCTCATAATAATTATCATTGTTTTCGTGATTCTTGCTTATCGGTCTGAGTTTAACGAGAATCCCTTCTTTTGTGAGCAGCTCCTGCAGTGCTGTCGCTATCTCCTTGCTCTGAGCCATGTATACTACTGTCCACATTCAAAACACGCCCCTTTTTGGACTATTCCCCAGAAATGACTTCACCATGGCGGCATAGTATTCTAGATTTCCCCCTCACTTTTATGGCGGAAGTATTCTCTGTAAACTGAGCTAGTAAAACCTCACCCTTATCAAGTTTTTCTGTGTGATGGAATTTGGTATCCCTGCCTCTGGTAAGGCCTATAACATTTACTCCGTTCTCTTCTGCTCTGATCACTACATATTCTCCAAGTATCTTGTCTGATTCCTGATCCAATAAAACCACCTCGAAATAACTATATATTATTTCATTTGAAAAATCAACACAATTTGTCCTGATAAATGGTAAAAGCCCCTGTATCAAACACTTTAGTGCTTTATCACTGTTTTTGCACAGGCTTAGAGACAATTTTCACATTATCTTCACCAAAACGTTCAATCAGTTCTCTTTGCAGTGTTTCACACAGTTCAGCCCGATATTCTCCAATTTTGGATCTGGAAACATTTCCCACGCTATCCGAGCTGCAGAAGATGACAGGAGTCGTTCCATTGAAGTATTGCAATAGGGAAATAACCGATCTCATCATTTCACTGTCTGCTGCAGCATTTGTCTTAATATAAACCTTGGCATCATGCCCTTTTTTACCATTGATCAAGGCAGCGGCCTTGTCGATCCCAGCTTGTGCTCCTGCATTCTTCTTTTGGATCATCCTGACACTATCACATAGTATTTTGGGCTGTTCTTCTTCTTTTATACTGATACGGCCATCGATAAATACGGCATTTTCGTTGACAAGCAGTTCCTTAAACCTCTTTAGCACCGCAGGGAACACGATCACCTCCATGCTGCCGTACAGATCCTCGATAGTCACAAAGGCCATCAGGTTATTGCTTTTTGTGGTTTTTGCCTTTATCTCGGTTATGATCCCTCCCACAGTCACCATAATGCCGTCGGAAATGCTTTTGGAGCCGGCTTCGGCCATGCTGCCGCCTGCTTCTTCAATACCGGCTGCATTCAGATCCGAGCTGTTGATGGTAGCCTGCTCAAGTATTTCCTCTTCGAATTCTTTCAGCGGATGACCTGATACGTATAATCCCAGCATTTCCTTTTCCATTGCAAGAAGCATCTTCGCAGAAAACTCTTTGAGTTCGGGGTAGTGCTCCTCCAGTTTTATTGTCTGCGCCCTTCCGGGAAATTCAAACAGTGAAAGCTGCCCCTCCACCTTGCTCTTTTTGTTCTGCTGGGCGCTGTCCAGCAGGCGCTCATATACTGCCATCATCCTTGACCTGTAAACACCCAGTGAATCGAATGCACCGCACTTGATCAGACTTTCGACACACCTTTTGTTGAAATCCCTTCCTCCGATCCGTTCGCAAAAATCACCGAAGCTCGTAAAGGGTCCCCCTTCACTTCTTTCCTGTATCAATTCCCTGACCGCATTCTCGCCCACATTCTTTACAGCGGCCATTCCAAATCTGATCTTTCCATTGACCACGGTAAATCTTATATCACTTTCGTTCACATCAGGCGGCAGCACTTCTATTCCTGCTTGCTTGCACTCATGGACATAATAGGAGACCTTGCTGCTGCTTCCGAGGAAGCTGTTGAGAGATGCAGCCATAAATTCCACCGGATAGTAGAGCTTCAGCCAGGCAGTCTGATATGCGACCACGGCATATGCTGCGGCGTGAGACTTGTTGAATGCATAACTGGCAAAGTCCATCATCTGGTCGAATATTCTGTTTGCGGTCCTTTCATCGACGCCGTTCCTGACAGCGCCCTTTACAATGATATTGCCGGTCTCATCAACTATCCCGTGGATAAAATTCTCTCTTTCCTTTAGCATGACATCGTGCTTTTTCTTTGACATGGCCCGGCGCACAAGGTCAGAGCGGCCGTAGGAGTAGCCTGCCAAATCCCGGACGATCTGCATGACCTGCTCCTGGTAAACCATGCAGCCGTAAGTCACATCCAATATGTCTTCCAGCAGCGGATGCTCATATGTTATCTCCTCAGGATTGTTTTTGTTCCTTATGTATTTTGGTATGGAATCCATCGGACCCGGCCTGTAAAGGGATATCCCGGCTATGACATCCTCCAGTGACGCGGGCTGGAGCTCCTTCATGAACTGGGTCATACCTGCGCTCTCCAACTGGAATATCCCCGATGTCTTACCCTCTCCTATCAATGTGAACACTGCGGGATCATCCATATCCAGCTTGTCGATATCTATCCTGCTGCCGTGGTTCTTATATATAAGGTCTGCAGCATCCCTGATGACGGTCAGCGTACGAAGGCCCAGAAAATCCATTTTCAACAGTCCAAGCTCCTCCAGCAGTCCCATGGTGAACTGGGTCGTGACACTTTCATCATTCTTCTGCAGCGGCACATATTCCGTGACCGGCTCCTTTGATATCACGACTCCCGCAGCATGGGTGCTGGCATGTCTTGGCATACCCTCAAGGAGCTTTGCCGTATCTATCAGCTCAGCCGCCTTTTCATCCTCGTCATATCTGGACCTGAGCTCCGGATTGATCTCCAGCGCTTTATCTATATTCATCCCGATCTGGAAGGGGATCATTTTCGCTATCTGATCCACCTCGGCATACGGTATATCCAGTGCTCTGCCCACGTCCCTTATTACGGCTCTTGCTGCCATAGTCCCGAATGTGATGATCTGGGCCACTCTGTCCTTGCCGTATTTGCGCACAACATAATCTATGACCTCCTGCCTTCTCTCATAGCAGAAGTCGATATCTATATCAGGCATCGTGACTCTCTCCGGATTGAGGAACCTTTCAAAAAGCAGATTGTATCTCATGGGGTCGATGCTGGTGATACCCAGGGAGTATGCCACCAGGCTCCCTGCTGCAGATCCCCTGCCGGGGCCCACCCGGATGCCGTTATCTCTGGCATATTTGATAAAATCCCATACGATGAGGAAATAGTCCACATACCCCATCTGCTTTATGACCGAAAGCTCGTAATCGAGTCTTCGGCGGTACTCCGGATTTGCGGCTTCAGCTTCATAGCGCCACTTGAGACCATCCTCACACAGGCTGCATAAATATTCAAAGGGTTCGCTGCCGGCAGGAACATCGAATTTGGGAAGGTGAAGCTGGTTGAAATCCAGTTCAACATTGCAGCTTTCGGCTATCCTTACCGTGTTTTCTATGGCCTCGGGCACATTTCTGAAGGCCTGGGCCATTTCCTCCGGCGATTTGATATAAAACTCATCCGAGTTGAATTTCATACGGTCTTCATCGGTGATCTTCCTGCCCGTCTGGATACATAGCAGAACCTCATGGGCCCTGGCGTCACTGCGCCTGAGATAGTGGGCGTCATTTGTGGCGACCAGCGGTATACCCGTTTCCTTCGATAGCTTTATCAGGTTCTGGTTTACCAGATTTTGCTCTTCCATCCCGTTATTCTGCAGTTCAAGGTAAAAAAAGCCCTGTCCGAATATATCATTGAGCTCCAGTGCCTTCTCCCTGGCTCTGATGTAGCTCCCTTCCAATATTGCCCTGGGCACATCGCCGGATAAGCATGCACTGAGAGCGGTTATTCCCTTCGAATATTTCCGGAGCACCTCCATATCGATCCTGGGTTTGTAATAAAAGCCCTCCGTGAAGCCTGCGGACACGATCTTCATAAGGTTCCTGTAGCCTTCATTGTCCCTGGCAAGCAGCACCAAATGGCCCTGGTCGGCATCCCGGCCGGGCTGCTTGTCAAAACGTGAGCGCTTTGCCGTGTAGACCTCGCACCCCAAAATGGGCTTTATGCCTTTTTTGACCGCTGTTTTATAGAAATCTACCACACCGTACATCACACCGTGATCGGTGATGGCAATACTGTCCATCTCAAGCTCCGCAGCCCGCGATATCAAATCATGTATCCGGTTGGCACCGTCCAGCAGACTGTATTCGGTATGGACATGCAAATGCACAAACCCAGCCATATCATCCTCCCATTGGGACACTCTTCGTCATCAGAGACATACTCCCTGCAGAAGAGTGTCCCATTACATCTGACGACACTCTTCATCATCAGAGACTTCAGGGACATTTCTCCTCAACCAAAGACCAGCTTCATGCACAGAAGTGCCCTGTACCTTTGCCCCCTCACCATTATACCTCACAACTGTTGATAATGAAAATGCTTGCCTGCTCAGAAAGGTCGATTTCCCTTGGCAATGCCAGACGCTGCATTTTTTCGTCATATACTATGCGCACCAAAGGTCTGGTAGGCATTTTCATGTTTTCCCTGACAACAATGGCTCGCTCCTTTGTATTGAGCAGCACACCTGTTCCCACAGGATAAACAGTGACATATTTGACGAAGCTCTCCACTACCTTGGGATCGAAATGATATATGCCCAGAGAAGTGATATATTCGTATACTTCATGAGGCTTTAGCTTCTTCCTGTAGACACGGTCCGAAGTCAAAGCGTCATAGACATCCGCTATCGCCACTATCCTGGCAAAAATCTGTATGTTCTCACTTTTCAAATGCAGGGGATATCCGCTGCCGTCATATCTTTCATGATGTCCCAGCGCGATATATGCAGAAGTCATATTCAGTCTGTCACATTTTTTCAGCATATCATATCCCAGTATGGTATGCTTCTTGATCTCCTCAAACTCATCTACCGTCAGCTGGGAGGGTTTCTTTAAGATCTCCCTGGGTATGCAGAGCTTTCCGATATCATGCATCATAGCACCGATCCCCAGCTCCTTGAGTCTTTCCGTATCAAAGCCTAGTCCGATGCCGGTAATAAGTGAAAGGATGCATACATTTACCGAATGCTCGAATGTATAATCATCCACCGACTTTATTTCTGTAAGATTATACAGGATATCACCATTGCTGATGAGCTCATCTATGATTTTATTGACCATTGCTTTAACTTTTTCGACTTCTTCAGTCACAGAAAAATTATAGCCGGTCATCATTTTTTTAACCAGGACCACTGCCTCATTGCGAGTTTCATCATTGACCACATCATTCACTTGGATACCTTGGGAAATGTCATCCTCCAGATATACTTCAGAAATACCGCGCTTTCTTAGCTGCTCAACATAGCTCTCTCTCAGCTCAACACCCTTTTCAAGCAACACGCCGCCGTCAGAACTGAATATCGTCCTGGCCAGCTTGATACCTACAGGTATTGAGTCGACACTTACTCTGCGCATCTTATCCTCCGTTTTATACGTCTTGACTTTATATCATATTCGACAAAGTAAGATAAAATCCTTCACATATACGAATAAATGATAAAAAATTATCAAATTTATGAATAAATATTCACGGATCCATCGTACGGGAAATATGTGATTATTTTGTTAATTTATGGTATTATACTGGTACTATGGAATTGCCGGGGGATAACATGATCGGATCGACTGCCGGAAACCTGGAAAGACCGGGTGTTTTCAACTTAATACTGAGCGGTATCAGCAAAGCGGTCAGAATGATCATTTCATTCAGGCCCAGGGACCTGCTGTCTGAAGACCTAAAATATAGAATATATTATTACCGCTCCTTTATTCCTGATCTGTATAGGAGGCATTCGTCACAAAAGACTGCAAATTGCCTGTTTTGCCGCCATCTGGTCAAATCAGAATACCATAGATATTGCCTCATATGCACAAAGGGGACTTACGACCATTGTTATCTTCCTCTCCCAGCCATACTGTACGAAGACTCTGCTTCAGCAGACAGCTCCAAGACCCTGTTCAAGCCCTGGTACTTCATGAAAACCTGCAGCAGCTTTGAAAGACTGCCCGGGAAGCAGTATGCCAGAAATCTGCGGTTTCTGCTCTCATCCATCACGATACACAACTATGAGACACTGGAGGGTTTGGAAAATGGTATCCTGTCCGGCAGCAGACCCTGCTATATCTGTGCCTGTGTCGATTACGACCTGTACAAGAGATGCAAAAGACAGGGTGATTATGATATTTGTTCACCCTGTCCTATTATCAGGAAAAAGCTTGAGTCTGTCTATGAAAACCACAGATCATCCATAAGACCTGCCGGATAACCCTCAGTACAAAAGCCCTTTTATTATTCCCGTTACACTTTCTTTAATCTTGTCGAGCTTATTTTGTGCCTTCTCCATCGATGCTTCGGATACGCCATAATATATCTTTATTTTTGGTTCTGTACCTGAAGGCCTGATGCAGAACCAGGAACCGTCCTCCAATTCGTAATAGATTACGTTAGAGGCAGGCAAGTCAAGTATTTCCCCGCTTCCGTCAGCAAACACCTTCCGTTCCTTCGTCATGTAGTCCCTTACGGCTTTCAGCCTGCAGTCACCAAAACGGTCTGATTTGCGTGCTCTCAATGACTCCATTGCACTGCCTATCCTTTCGATCCCTTCCTTGCCCTCAAGGGTAAATGATGTTATCCCCTCAATAAAATAGCCGTATTTCTTATATACCTCCTGTAGTCCCTCGTACAGCGACATCCCCCTGTTGCTGTAGTATGCAGCCATCTCTCCTATAAGCATAGCTGCAACGACAGCATCCTTGTCCCTTGCAAAGGTGCCCGCCAGGTATCCATAGCTCTCCTCGAAGCCAAAAATGTATTTTTTAATGCCGGTCTCATCCAGTTCCTTTATCTTCTCACCAATAAACTTGAAGCCTGTGAGAACTTCGATCAGTTCTATATCATAATTGGCCGCGATCTTTCTTGACAATTCACTTGTGACGATAGTCTTGACGACAAATCCGTTTGCAGGAAGGGAGCCCATGGATTTTTTCTGGGAAAGTATATATTCCATCAAAAGACAACCTGTCTGGTTGCCTGTCAGCACCACGTATTCTCCTGCCGAATTTCTGACAACCACACCTATCCTGTCACAGTCGGGATCCGTGCCTATTATCAGATCCACATCCTCCTTTTTTGCCAGCTCGATTGCAAGCCTGAATGCATCTCTTTCTTCAGGGTTTGGAAATTTGACCGTACTAAACCCGGGATCCGGAAGCTCCTGCTCCCTGACAACAAGCACATCCTTAAAGCCTGTTTCATCCAATATCCTTCTGACGGGCTTGTTTCCGGCACCATGGATCGGAGTGTAGACTATCTTCATTGAACCGGCAGCCTTCTTCACCTCATCCGGGTTCACTCTGAGAGTCTTAAGGCTGTTTATATAGGCATCGTCCACTTCCCTGCCGATCATGCGTATCAGGCCATTTTCCAATGCTTCCTTCTCATCCGCAGGCTTTATGGCGGTCAGATCCTCGATGCAGTTGATTTCCCTCAAAACAGCTTCGGAAGCCTCCAGCGGCAGTTGTCCGCCATCCTCGCCGTAAACCTTGTAGCCGTTATACTGTTTGGGGTTATGGCTGGCAGTGATCACAATGCCCGCAGCTGCTTCAAGATGCCTGACTGCAAATGAAAGCTCCGGAGTCGGACGCAGTTCATCAAAAAGATACGCCCTGATACCATTGGCAGCAAATACTTTTGCAGCCTCCATTGCAAATTCGGGTGATTTGTTCCTTGAGTCATATGCTATAGCTATGCCGCGCTCCGCCGGATCACCGGCGTTTTTGAGCAGATAGCCGGCCAGTCCCTGTGATGCTTTCCTTACTGTATATATGTTCATCCTGTTGGTACCTGCTCCGATGATTCCCCTCAGCCCTCCGGTACCAAAATCCAGATCCTTATAAAACCTTTCCTCTATTTCATTTGGATCATCTTTTATCTGCTCCAGTTCCTTTTTTGTTTCTTCATCAAAATAATCGCTCTGCAGCCAAAAATCGTATAATGCCCTGCTATCCATACCTGTCCTCCAAATGTGCTTTTATGTATAAGATTTACTTTGTATTTTACCACAATATATGAAAATAAAGAAAGGGGGTAACAGAATGATTGATATTACAACAACCCAAAAGTGTCCTGGTGGATGAATTTGCAGGTAAGGGCAGCTCAAAAAATCCTGGTGGATGAATTTGCAGGTAAGGGCAGAGATTTCATTATGTTACAGTAACATAATACTCAATATCTCGATTTATGTATTCTAATTATGGACCATATGCAATAATATTGCTCTAAACCAATCAGTCATCTTACCCTTAGTTGCAAATTCATCCACTAGGATTTTAAGCTGTAGGAAAGGGGACGTTTCTCAGCCATCGAAGCCATGCCTCATGCAGAGAAGCGTCCCCTTTCCTTTTACAATATTATACAGATCAGGCCGCCGCTGCCTTCGTTTATGATCCTCTGGAGAGTCTCCTGCAGCTTGTTCTGGGCATCCTCCGGCATCCTCAGCAGCTTGTTGTGCAGGCCTTCACTGACCAGTTCATGGAGCGATTTGCCAAATATATTGGATTCCCATATCTTTCCCGGCTCGTTTTCAAATTCCTTTAGAAGGTAATTGACCAGCTCCTCCGACTGCTTCTCAGTACCCACAAGGGGAGCTATCTCCGTCTCAATATCCGCTCTGATCATGTGGACCGACGGCGCCGAAGCCTTCAGCTTGACACCGAAGCGGTTGCCCTGCTTTATTATCTCAGGCTCATCCAGTGTCATCTCTTCCATCTGTGGAGTTACAACACCATACCCCCTTAATTTGACCTCATGCAGCGCAAACTCCACCCGCTCATATTCCCTCTTTATCCTGGCCAGGTCCTTCATAAGGCTTATGAGCATGTGCTCGCCTTCAATGCGCAGTCCTGTTGTATCACTGAGCACATTATAGAACAGGTCCTCGGGAGTATCCACCTCGATGAGCATTTTGCCAACACCGGCGCTGATCTCCGCTAATTCAGCCTTCCTTATGAATTCATACTGGGTAAAGCCTGCCATTGCATCCTTCGCTTCACGGATCTTCTGCACACCATTCAGCGTATCCCTGATGGCCTGAAGCATATCTACCCTCAGCCAGTGATCCTGCTCAAGGGTCTCCACCCATCTTGGCAGGTTTATCCCTATCTCGCACACAGGGAACTCATAAAGTATGCGCTCCATTATCGCAGTCATATCTTCACTGTGCATCTGAGCACAGTTGACGCTGATGACCGGCACCTCGTATTTTTCCTGAAGCTCCAGTCTCAGTCTTTCAGTTTCCTCATCCTTTGGTATGACAGAATTCAACACTATCACAAAGGGCTTGTTGATAGCCTTCAGCTCACTGATCACCCTTTTTTCAGCTTCTACATAATCTTCCCTGTCAATATCGGTGATGGTGCCGTCGGTAGTCACAACCAGACCTATAGTGGAGTGCTCATTGATAACCTTTTGGGTTCCCAGCTCAGCTGCCTGCTCAAAGGGGATCTGGTAATCGAACCACGGAGTGGATACCATCCTTGGCGAGTTGTTCTCAAGATACCCCAAAGCGCCCTTTACCAGATAGCCTACACAATCCACCATCCTGACCTTTAGCTTCAGGGTCTCGTCCAGAGTAATTTCCACCGCCTCGTTGGGTACGAACTTGGGCTCCGTCGTCATGATCGTGCGCCCTGTTGCACTCTGCGGCAGTTCATCCTTTGCCCTTTCCCGGCTGTAAACATTTTCTATGTTCGGTATGACCAACAGGTCCATGAACCTTTTGATCAAGGTTGATTTTCCTGTCCTGACAGGCCCTACGACACCTATATAAATATCACCTTGCGTCCTCTCAGCTATCTGCTGATATATGCTGTACCTTTCCACCCGATAACCCCCCTTAATCTATGGATATGCAAATAGAACGGGATTCACAATTAATATATATGTCCGAAAAATCCTATTATTACAAAAAAGATAAGGGGTGGTCATTGGAAATAGAACGGGTCAGAGCATATCACTTCTTCGTTTTTGCTGCGGTAAATATTCTCAGTATCTTGTGTATGAACAGAATATCGATGGGCAGACCCTTCCACTTCTCCCCGTCGATGCTCAGATGAAAGCTGGCATCACCTTCGATGATGCACCTTTTCGTCCTGAGCCACTTTACGTTCCTGTCATTTACAAAATCATAGTTCAAAACCTTGAAAAACAGACCTGCCATCTCAACAGGCGGACAGTTTTTGACAAGGAGTATGTCCATGTATCCATCTGACAGATCAGCATCGCTGACCAGGTTGGAAAAACCGGCGGCATGCTTTCCGTTGAGGATCAGAAACAGCAGAAACTCGTCCTCTACCACCTCGTCATCAGTGGTCAGCTTGAGCCTTACCGGCTTTACATTAGTAAGCTCGCCCAGAGCAGTAAGATAATATGCCAAAGGTCCGAAATTCTTTTTAAGATCGCTGTTGGTGCTGTAGGAAACATCCACAAAATTGCCTCCGGCACAGGTATTCAGGCAGTATTTCTCGTTGTTGATCAGTCCCGCATCTATCTGCGAAATATGGCCGTCGAATATTATGTCCAGGCATTTTCTCATATCACTTGGTATATTGAGACTCCTGGCGAAATCATTACAGGTCCCTGCCGGAATGATCCCGATTGGAATATCTATACCCGTCTGGAGCAAAATGCTTGCAATGAAATTGACAGATCCGTCTCCGCCGGATATCACCACAAACTCGAAATTCTCCTCCGTAAGTATCCTCTCAAGATTTTTGTCGCTGTCTGCGCTCATCCTGAACGGTATGGCCAGCAGGTCCTTTTCAAGGAAACGGCTGACGATATAATCCAGCTTTTTCGGCACATTCCTGTTCCCCGACAAGGGATTGTATACTACCAAAACTTTCTTCATATGAAATCCTCCGATTTATTCGTAATACACCTGATGGTGTTGTATCTCAATACTCTGCAGTTTTTTGTCAAAAAACTACTTCATCTTGTTTCATCTTACAATATTTAGTATTTTAATTCAACAACAACCGTATCCTCGTACACAGTGATCCCGCTGACCACTGCTTCTGCCATCTCATGGGTCAGCTCGCCCCTGGAAAACATTGCTGCCGCAGCTTTCCCCAGTGTGATTAGTTCAGATGAGGAAGCATCTCTGGTCCTGTGGCTTTCCACCTCACCTTCCAGCAATGCCAGCCGTCTTTCCAGCTGCAGGTTCATCCTCTCAAACAGCTGCTCCGAGATCCTGCCCTCAAGCCTGTCTTTGTAAAGCAGTTCCTGCTGGCGCCGGCCGTATTCCAACTGGGTGCATATTCTCGAATATGCAGCAGTGCGTTCATTACTGCCCTGTGATGCTATTCTCTCCTGCAATTCCAGTATCTCCTTGTTATCTTCAAACAACCCTGCCAGCTCGCGGCAAATAGGCGCCACGATATCATCCTCATAGACAAAATGGCTGGAGCATACTGCCTTTCCCTTTCTGCAGTAATTACCGCAGACATATGCCGTACCATTCCTGCGTTTCCTGGCGTACATAGTGCTGCCGCAGTCACCACAGGTCATTATGCCGTTCAATATGTGCCGGCTTTTGTTCCGGCTGATCTTACTGCTGTTCCTTGCATTCCTGAGCCTTTGCACCTCTTCATATGCTTCCCTGGATATGATGGCCTCATGAGTACCTTCTGTTATTACCCACTTCTCCTGCGGAAGCCTCCGTGTCTTTTTGCTTTTGAAGCTGACCTTTTCACTGACTCCCTGTACCGTATCACCAATATATACGCGGGAACAAAGTATACGTCTGACAGTTATCCTGTTCCACCCCTCACCCCTCGGTGCGCCGTACCCTTTTTTTTCCAGATATTTCGAAATGGATGAATAACCATGACCGGATATATAGAGAGAGTATATTATCTTTACGATATATGCCTCGGCTTCATCTATGACCAGCTTGTTTTTTTCAATATCGGACTTTCTATATCCAAAGGGCGCCCTGCCTAAATACTCGCCCCTTTGTATCTTAAAGCGAAGGCATGCGCGTATCTTTCTGGAAATATCACGCACGTACCTCTCATTTACCCATGTCTCGATGCCTACGGTGTCATTGTCCACAAGACTGTCATAACGTCCGTCTGCGGTCAAGAGCCTGACGCCGCACTCCTCGAGGTAATCTATCATCTGCAGTGTCTTGGCATTGTTCCTTCCCAGCCGCGAGAGATCCTTCAGCAGCACCAGATCGATCCTGCCGGCGGATATATCCCTTTTCAGCCTGTCCAGACCTTCTCTCTCAAACGCCGACCCCGACACATTATCATCGACATAAATGCCGCAGATCCGGCCAAGCCGGTTTACAGACACATACTCCAGCAGCAGGTCCCTCTGGTTCTCGATGGACTCATGGTTTTCTCCGCTGTCATCTCTGCTTATCCTGACATAGATCCCTATATTGCTCTGTCTGCAGTTCCCCATTATATGATGCCCGCTCCCTGGTGCCGCGGGACACAAGCCTCAGCAGCTTCAGCCTGATATCTCCGGCTTTCTCCCTGCCGGTATGGCAGATCACGATCCTTTTTTGCCGTTTCCTTCTCCCATCCACAGTATGAGGCCTCCCATCAGCACTTCTGATATATGGTATATATATATTTCATGGTATTTGTCCATTAGAAATGATATTGTTCATCTGTGCAGGAACGCTGTATAATATATCTATTCCGGAAAGGAGGGTGAGCAATATGTCCAGAGAGATCCCAAGCATGCTCATGTCATTTTTGAAAACAGCTTTACAGGATGTGGACGATGGTTACGAATACGCCTCGGAATTGAACAGGATCCTTAATTCGGATGATTGCCAGGCAGCGCTGTCTCCGAAGGAAATAGATGCCCTTCGGGAATATGCGGATGAGGTGAAAAAGGTAGGCGAGATAAATTACTATTCCACAGAGAGGATCCGGGAAATCGAGAAGGAGCACTTCGGCGAAAGAGGCATCCCCGGTTATCTGAAGGCTGATCACGGACAGCCGGAAAAACCCGTCTGGCCGTTCTGAAGCAGGCGGTGACAGGCAGAGGGTCGGTACGACATTCGGACTACAGCAAACATGCGGAAGGCCGGTACTGCATTCAGACATCTGGAACTGGAACAGGCGGAGGGCCGGTACTGCATTCAATGACTGCAAGCGTTACAGATGCTTCGGTATCACGCAGTTCAAATGAGGCACCAGGCACCACAACCTGCGGCACGGATGCCGCAGGCGCTGCGTCCGAGCCACGGATGGCGAGTGACCAGCGCCCTCATTTGAGCAAGTGATGCCGATTAGCAGATGTTCGCGAAGCAGTCTGAATACAGTACCGGCCCTCCACCTGTTCTGAAGAAGTCCGGCTGTCGTACCGGCCTTTCGCCTGTCTGCTGCAGTCCGGCCGCAGTACCGGACTGTGGTCGGATCGTCTGCTTTATTTGAAAAAGCTTTTCAGCTCGTACATGCCCCACCTGCACTGCAGGTATTTGCCTGCGAGGGCTTTATCAAGCAGCGATTCATGCATGCACAGCGATGCTGCAAATGAACGCTTATCAATAAGCTTCAGCGCCTTTGGCCCCTCTCTGAAAAACTCTCTGCGGCATTCGCATATTTTCTGGGCTATAGCAAAAATGATATCCTCACGCTGCTCCAGGCATTTGATCAGCCACACTGCCCTGCTCAGCAGATCCCTCAGTTTAACACCGCCCTCCTCCCCGTCCAGAGATGACTTGACTGCAAATGCTTCAGATATGCAAACATTCGGAAAAGCTTCCCCATTGTATATCACATGAATATCTCCTCTGGTATCCCGGACCATTATATCCGGCAGTGCACGATTTATCGGCACATTGCTGCAATACTCCCGTCCGGGTATAGGCTCAAGGCTTTTGACCTTTTTAAAGGCCTCCCTGACACGGTTGATGGTCAATCCCGTAGCACCTGCCACATATTGGGCATCATCATCGGCGACTGCATTCAGGTAACCGTCCACCACAAGCATGGCGTCAAAATCCTGCCGCTCCATCTGTTTGAGCTGGATCAGCAGGCACTCCTTCAGATCCCGTGCACATATCCCCGGAGGATCCAGTGACTGCAGTTCCTCCAGCACATCGAGCACCAGGGTCTCCGGAACATTGAAAAAAGCAGCTGTCTCAGCAATATCAGCTTTCAGATAGCCATTTTCATCCGTGTTGTCTATAAGGAATTCTCCGATACTGTAGCTGGTCTTGTCGGGACATAACGCTTCAAATTGCAGCAAGAGATGCTGCTTGAGCGAAAGGATCCTTTCCGGTGCTTCTATTACATGATCGTTGATCTGGGAATCATTTTCATAATCGTTTGTATATGCTGTGTACACATCAGCATATGATCCTGCCAAAGCAGCTTCATCCGGTGCTCCTTCAAGTACGGGATTGGTTTCGAGCTGGTTTTCGATGTATTGGAAAAGTTCGCCGGAGTTCATTTCAAGTATTTCGATGGCCTGCTTCAGTTGAGGTATGAGCAGAAGCTTCTGTGAACGTACATGGCTGAAGTCAAAATTATACTCCAAGAGCGGTCACCTCGAAAAAAGGGTTATATAGTATTATATAACCCTAAAGGCAACTTTAGTAATGCTGGCAGGCCCTAAAAAAGCTGAGACAGCCTTAAATTCCCATTAGCCTGGCAATTGCGATGGAGAATATGTAAAGCATCGCCATTAAAACATAGAGAACTAATACTGCTATCACAGGCCAATGTGTCAACACTGCCTTTACATCCTGACGCGTCTTGGAGATAGGCGGTATGATAACGGCCCTTCCCTCTGTGACCTTCTTGAATGCGAACAAAAGTCCCACAGTAAATAACAGACTGGGTATACCGATGGTTATTACTCCCATCAGCTCCACGGCGGTCAGAGTGATATTCTCCGGCCGGACATTTCCCCTGTTGATATATTGAAGGACCTCAGCAAGTGCATTATTCAGAAAGTGAGCCAGTATCCCGGCAAAAATGGAATCTGTCCTCACAACATAATAGCCTATGATCAGCCCTAAAAATATGGGTCCCAGCAAGTTGGTTATATCAAAATGAAATATTCCAAAAAGTATCGATACTATGACCACCGCCTTGTATGAACCGCGTCTTTCGTAAGCCTTCAGTAAAAATCCTCTGTGCATCAGCTCTTCACATACCCCAGGGGCAATGCCTATGATGGCGATACCGACAAGAAGCTCTGCCGGGGTGTTTGGTACCGGTAAGCCTTGGGAGGGGATATCTCCGATGAACTGCAGAAAATAGACTATGATGTTGTTGAACATAGTGGCCGCAAATAAAGCGGGTACAGCTGTAACGATTATCAATAAGGCCGGAACTAATCCAAGCTTATTCAGCCTGAATGTCTCCTTGAAATCGATTCTTTTCACCAGACAGTATACGATCACGAAGGCTGCTATCGCAAACTCATTGATCAGCACGATGGTATACATATGGTCATAGACAGCGGTTCCCAGAACAGCGCCCATCACCAGCTGATAAACCAGAAACACACCGGCAAAAGCAAAAAACAGCTTGTTTGCACCGGTCAGGGTCAGTTTGTTTTTCATCCGTCAAATCCTTTCGATCTAATAATAGTAATATTCTATTCACACAATATCATAAATCATGTTTTTATTGATATTGCCCCGGCTTCCATATCTCCGATTCAGTGACCACCATATCCACCCTGATGTCAGATCCATCCGTCGGCACCCGCTCCGCCAGCTGCATATCAAAGCAAACGCCTGCTTTCAAGCATCCGGCGGAGAGCTTCGGCAGAAACCTGTCATAATAGCCTGCTCCAAATCCCATCCTGTTGCAGTGCCTGTCAAAGGTCACCCCGGGAATAACCGCCAGGTCCGCTTCCTCAGGCTCCATCGGCTCCAGTACCGACGGATCGGGCTCCAGTATGCCCTTAAATCCCGGAATAAGGTCCTTTGTGACATCGCTGATCTCATAGACCGCAAGATGCCTTTCTCTCCCCGGACAGACCATGACCCGCGGAAGCGCGACCCTTTTTCCATCCCTTAAGCATTTCTCTATGAAAGGCCTTGTCATCACCTCATTTCCAAAGGACATATAGGCTATGACCACAGCTGCACATCCATATTCCTTCAGGGAGCATACCCTGCTGAAGATCTCAGCACTTTTTCGGCATACCTCTTCGGCGGTGAGGTGATTTCTTCTCTCTATGTACTTTTTTCTGAAATCCTTCTTTATATCCATACCAATACCCCGATACTCATCTGCAGATCCTGATGTCCTGATAGTCCGTATGATCCCGGATCCGGATCAGCCCCTTAGCAGCATATCCTGCAGCGGGTGCAGAACATAGGATGAAAAAAAATACAGGACCGTCAGGATCGATGCGGTACAGACAAATGTCATCAGGTAAAGCTTCCATCCGGTGCCAATACCTATTCTGACAAGTACCGTATAGGCCAGTCTGGATATCAACAGCAAAAACCCTGTCACAAAAATCAGCCCCGCAGCTATATACGGAACTAACCCGTACAGAAGCAAAACACAAAGCAAAATCCCGATACAATACACAGGCACCAACTCTGCAGGCCTTTTCAGCACCGGTGCTTCATTCCTGCCGTCCAGTCTGAAATGGGCCGCCGGGATCAGAAGAAAGGGTATCGGCAGACCAAAAAGCAGACCTGTGAATATCCTGGCTGCATTGTTGGTTTCGATCAATCCCATATATGAAAGCGCACCATCGAGCATCATAGGGAGCATCAAGACACACATTATCACAGCCCCAACAAGCCCCGGCGGTCTTTGCGCCTTCATTCTGCGAAGCAGCAGCAGGAAGATGAATGCTGTGAAAATGCCCGCATATATCCCGGTATCCCGGGCGCATACGGGCAAAATCATGCCTCCCGACTCAAGGGACCTCTCAGGGAGCTGATGGCATATCAATGAACCTGCCATATTAAAAAAATCTTTTACGATGTCCATAGCTTATCAATAAAACGGAACGCTCTCCCCTATCGTATACAGTAAAAAGCAACCCAGACACGACAGCACGAACATGGCTATGGCAGCAACAAGAAGCGCAACGCCAAAGGATCTTCTGTCATCATCCCCATCTGAGCTCATGAATACAATGGCGGTAATAATGCCGGCTATCTGGCCTATACCGGGCAACAAAGTAAAAAGCATGGTCAGGAAAACCTTGAGCCCATTACTCAGCGGCGGTTTAACGCTGTTATTGTGATATGCGTGAGGCCGCTGCTGGCGGGGATAGTATGGTCTTTGACCATGATCCTGTCTCTGGCCGTACTCAGGCCTTTGCCCCATATCCTGCGGCTGCGTCGGTCCGTACATCGGCGGCGTCGGTCCGTACTGAGGCGGTGTTGGTCCGTACTGCGGCACCTGCGCATTATCCTGATTCTCTGCAGCCGGATCATTATCGGCTGTGAACTGGTTTTCATCTGCAGCAGGCATATTTTGACCGTCCTGGGGCGGAGCAGTATCAACCCCCTGATCATTGCCGGCATCCCCGGACGCGCTGACACCTGAAGTACCGTCCTGCGGCTGCGGCATCCCATATGGTGCATCTACTTTTATCTCAAGTATACTGCCGCAGTATGGACAGCGATTAGCTTCCGACGGTATGTTCTCGCCACAAAAACCGCACTTTTTCTGAGAATAATTATCCAATGATCTTCCTCCTCACATTTTCACTAAATATGCATAAATTGTACTATTCGACTAACTGCTGATAAAACCCTCTTTATTCCAACGAGTTTCTGTTCACAGGAAGAGCATGTTGTCGACATATCTCTCCATAAAATACGCAGAAGCAGAAAGCTCAATATACCGGATCCTTTTAGCAATATCCTCCGAAGTCTTTAGCATGATGTTTGACAGCAGACATTCTGCAGCCCCTGATCCTGACGCATTGCCTATGGCTGTCACCCTGTCGGCCAAGCTCCGCGGCAGCAGACCTATCCTGGCTGCACTGCTGATGTGTATACTGCTTCCGAATCCTCCTGCCAGATAGACCCTGTTTATTTGATCATACCCGATGCCCGCACTGTGGAGCAATGTATCTATACCTGCCGCAATAGCGGCCTTTGCATTCTGGATCTCCCTTATATCCTTCTGTGTTATAATAATGGATTCCCCGGTGCTGCTCTCATTTTCACCCGCTATCACAAAGGATCTCATTTTATCGATATCGGCAAGCCGTTTGCGTGTTTCATCGGGCAAGCTGTCCCAATTACTGCTTCCCGCAAGCTTTCCCGTCTCATCGACGACTCCCTCGTCGAGCAGAACAGCAATGGCATCGATTATCCCTGACCCGCATATACCGGCCGGAGCGTCATTCCCTATTACTGTATATCCATAATCGGGACCGGCTGCCAACGAGTCGATGGCACCTGTAACTCCTCCCATCCCGCATCGCAGGCCTGCTCCCTCAAATGCAGGACCGGCTGCTGTGGAACAGGCCATCAGCCATTCCCTGCCTCCAAGTACGATCTCCCCGTTTGTTCCGATATCTACCAGCAATGAAATACCATCCCGCTCATACATACCGCTGGACAAAACAGCCGCAACTGTATCTGCTCCGATATACGCAGATACACAGGGAATGTCTGTCAGTATGCCGTTGCTGTTGATCGCTATCCCGCCTTGGGCAGCCGACAACTGCAACAGCCCGCAGGTCACAGGTATAAAGGGCGATATGGCCAAAGCAGAGGCATCGAGGCCATTCAGCAAATGAAGCATAGTGGTATTGCCGCTGAATACCGCATGATATATTTCATCACAGCTGATGCCTGCATCGCCGGCGAGACTTTTTAAAAGCTCGTTGATGCAGTCCGTTATCAGCTCTCTCATCTCGATCAGATTCTCCTCAGATTGCTTTGTGTGATTGATCCTTGATATTATGTCTGCTCCGTATTTCCGCTGTGGATTGAGCATAGAATCCACAGCCTTCAGATCACCGCTGTTCAAATCATATAAATAAGCAGCCACAGTGGTGGTGCCAATGTCAAAAGCTGCTCCAAACAAGCTGCCGGAAGTATCCCCCGGTTCTGCCGAAATAAGCTTTCCATCAGCTTCCACCACAGTCACCTTATAGTCCGCATCTCTCAATACAGAGGGCAGCCGCCTTAGCAAAGGCTGCATATCCGAGCCAGCTGTCATTCCTGATCCAGCAAGCAGTCTCTCCATGTCAGGCGTCTGATCCTCAATATCCGGCGGTGTCAATTCGATGTATTTCTTTCGCACTACAGAGCAGATGTCGATATCTCTTTGCACGCCGGCAGTTATTATGACAGCTTCGTTTTTACTGTCATCTGTGTAAACCATCGTATCAGAGGTCACAGTACAATTGCATGCAAGCCTGTATCCCCTGCCCAGCATGGAGCTCCCAAGCAGGAGCCTCTCGTTTTCTGAGGGTCCGCCTTCGATACCGCTGACCCTCACACTGCACTTTCCGCAGATACCCTTGCCTGCGCATGGGGTATCTATGGATATACCGCTTGTTCTGAGGACCTGTAGAAGATTGTCCCCGTCCTGAGCTTCCACACTGAGTACTCCGTCCCTCTTATGTATCTCGACCCTGTATGCCATTCGACCCTCCAAACTGATATATCAAGCCTGCTCATCCTGGCCCTTTTCGGGCTCCTGTTCCTGCTCTTCCTGTTTTCTTCCGCATTTATAGCAGTATTCCATATCGATGGCCAGAACCATGCCGCAGTTGGGGCATGCCTTAACGTTTTTGAGCTCCAGTATCTTCTCTCTCATCTCATCGATATTTGCAATTATCTCATCTATCTTTACGCATTTCTCCAGCAGCTTTTCGCTTACCATCCTGCCCTCGTTGTAGTCCTCATACAGCTGTCTTCCCATCTCGGTGTAGATCTTTCTGACCTTGTCCTCTTCAGCATTGATGTTCATGTTCAGTCTTGTGACTTCAACAACGCTGCCTGATATTTTTGCGGCAGCCTTTGCGGTATCGGTCACCTTTTTGGTTATGTTATCCAGTACCGACATTTTCATCTCTCCTTCCAGGGAAAATATTAATTGCTGATGGATACGTTTTACAGCATATATAATATATTATTCTATTCAGTCATCAAATACAATAATGAAATCCGGCCCCGGCGAAGATCCATCCGGTCCGGCATCTGTGCACATGAATGCATTTTCCCCTGTTTCTTGACTAATATTAATGTAAATAATATAATCAAAAAGAAAATCAGCGAAAATCAAGCAATTGTTGCTTTCAGAAGGAGAGACATGGTATGGCCGGAGCAGTCAGGACCAGATTTGCGCCTAGTCCGACAGGATACATGCATATCGGAAATCTGCGGACAGCGTTATATGAATATCTTATAGCCAAAAAGAATGGCGGTAAATTCATACTCAGGATAGAAGACACGGATCAGGACCGTTTGGTGGAAGGCGCTGAGGAGGTCATATACAAGACCTTGAAGACGGCCGGCCTCAAGCACGATGAGGGCCCGGATATCGGGGGGGCCTGTGGTCCGTACATACAAAGCCAGCGGAAAAGCTCCTACATGGAATATGCCAAAAAGCTGATAGACCTCGGAGGGGCGTATCATTGCTTTTGCACCAAGGAGAGACTGGCTGCCCTTAAGGAAGAGAACGAGAAGGAAGGCCGGCAGTACAAGTACGACAGGCATTGCTTAAGACTCAGCCCCGAAGAGACAGCGCAAAAGCTGGCAAAGGGCGAGCCCTTTGTGATCCGGCAGAAAATGCCCGATACCGGCAGCACCAGCTTTGATGACGCTGTGTACGGGACCATTACGGTGGAAAACAGCGAGCTTGAGGATCAGGTCCTCATAAAATCCGACGGCTTGCCTACGTACAACTTTGCAAATGTCATAGATGACCATTTGATGGGGATAACCCATGTGGTAAGGGGAAATGAATACCTCTCCTCCACCCCAAAATACAATTTGCTGTATCAGGCCTATGGCTGGGAAATACCCGTATATGTACACGTCTCCACGATCATAACCCCCGAGGGCCGCAAGATGTCAAAGCGCCATGGCGACCCATCCTTCGAGGATCTCATTGAAAAGGGCTATCTGGTGGATGCGGTAATAAATTATGTCGCTCTGCTGGGATGGAGCCCCGGTACCACACAGGAGATCTTCTCTCTGGGGGAGCTGGAGCAGACCTTTGATATCCATGGCATCAGCAAATCTCCGGCGGTTTTTGACATTGTGAAGCTGAACTGGATGAACGGCGAGTACATCAGACGGATGACGCCGGAGCAGTTCCACGAAACTGCAAGGCCATACTACAGCCAGGCGCTGGCGGATACCGGTATAGATCTGCGCAAGGTCAGCAGGCTGCTGCAGCCAAGGACGGAGGTCCTCTCTGAAATACCCGGCAGGATCGATTTTCTGGAAAAGCTGCCTGAATACGACATCGGGCTGTATATCCACAAGAAGAGCAAGACGGACACAGTCAATTCACTGGCGAGCCTCAAAGCTGCGCTTCCGGCCCTTGAGGCTTTGGACACATGGGAAAATGACACTATATACAATGCTCTCATAGAGCTGGCCGCCGGTCTGGGGATAAAAAACAGCCAGATACTCTGGCCCATCCGCACTGCGCTATCAGGCAAGGATGTGACGCCAGGAGGAGCGACTGAGCTGGCTGAGATACTGGGCCGGGCCGAATCCCTCAGGAGGATAGCAGCCGGCATAGACAAATTGAGCCTATAGAAGGAAACACATATAAAAGGCGGGGCTGATGCCCCGCCTTTCTTTAACTCTGTAAGCGAACTGCTCCGTTATCTGATCATGTCCAGGAACTGTTCCTCGGTGATTATGCTGACGCCAAGCTCATTGGCCTTTTTGTTCTTTGTGGAAGTCGAAGTATTGTCATTATTTATAAGATAGCTGGTTTTGGCAGACACCGAGCCGGAAACCTTCCCGCCCTTTTCCTCGATGAGAGCCGTCAGCTCCTCCCTGTTTTTGAACTGCACCAGGGAGCCTGTGATAACAAATATCTTGTTTGCAAGCACCTGATCGTCGGCAGCCGCAGATACCTCTTCCAATTCGACCTCCTGAAGGATGGCCCTGACCTCCGCCCTGTTCCGCTCATCACCGAAAAAGCGCACATATGCCTCCGCCATGACCTCACCGATCCCGTTTATACCCATCAGCTGCTCAAATGCTGCATTCTCAATGGCATGCCAGTCATAATCAAAATTCCTGCATATAAGCTTGGCATTGGACAGGCCGACATTTGGAATCCCCAGGCCATAAAGCAGTCTTACTGATGTAGTTTTTCTTGATCTTTCCACAGCCTGGATCAGGTTGCCGAAGGATTTCTCACCAAAGCCCTCCATTTCGACGATCCTATCCTTGTGCCTGTCCAGATGATACAGGTCGGCAAACCCTTTCAGCAGACCTGCAGAAATGAACTTTTCAAGGGTAGCCTCCGACAAGCCTTCAATATTCATGGCATCCCTGCTGACAAAATGATTGAACCTCTTTATCTGTTTGGCTGCACACCCATCGTTGATGCAGCACAGATACCTGACATCATTATTCTGTCTTATTTCGGTCCTTCCTCCGCACACGGGGCATAGCTCCGGTATCGTCACATTGCCGCTTCTGGTCAGGTTTTCAGAGATCTGGGGTATTATCATGTTGGCCTTGTAGACACACACCGTGTCCCCAATGCCTATCTGCAGCTCCTCCATAATGCTCAGATTATGCAGACTTGCGCGGCTGACGGTAGTGCCCTCCAGCTCCACCGGCTCAAATATGGCAATAGGATTGATGAGCCCTGTGCGGGACGCACTCCATTCTATTTCCCTGAGGGTTGTTTCCTTTATCTCGTCACGCCATTTGAACGCAATTGAATCCCTTGGAAACTTTGAGGTGGACCCCAGCGATTCTCCGTATTTTATGTCGTCCAATGACAAAACAAGTCCGTCCGACGGTATATCATTCTTTTCGATCTGTCCGGCAAACCAGTTGACCGCCTCCTCAATGCTCTCTGCATCCACAGTTTTGTATCCGACGACATCAAAGCCCTGTCCTGAGAGCCACTCCATCTGTGCAGCCCTTGAATTCGAGATCCCGGCTTCCTCAGCCTTCACGATGGAAAAAGCAAAAAAATTCACATTTCTTTGGGATGTCACCTTGTTGCTCAACTGTCTGACAGAACCACTGCAGAGGTTTCTTGGGTTTTTATACTTCAAATCTGCATCGGCTATCTCATCATTTATCCTTCTAAAGTCCGAGTAGCTGATCACAGCCTCTCCCCTCAAAACAAGGGAGCCTTTATATGGAATACTCAATGGTATGTTTTTAAAGACCTTTACATTGTTGGTCACGACCTCGCCCTCTTCGCCGGTGCCCCTTGTCACAGCCTTTGTCAGCCTTCCCTCCTGATATGTAAGCACTATGGTAAGGCCGTCCAGCTTCCAGGAAAGCAGGCCCTGCCGGCTGCCCAGCCATTCCCTGAGCACCGACACATCCTTTGTCTTGTCCAGTGACAGCATGGGTTTTTCATGCCTTTCCTTGGGCAGCCCTGTCAGCAGCTCATAGCCGACACGTATGGTTGGACTGTTTGACAGCACGGTGCCTGTCTCCTTTTCCAGAGCCTCCAGTTCATCATACAGCTTATCGTATTCGTAGTTGGACATGATCTCCCTGTTTTCCTGGTAATATGCTTTGGCTGCCTTGTTCAGCAGTTCGATCCTGCTCTTCATCAGCTGTATCTTATCCATATAAAGCCCTCCATCAAGTACATTTCCGCCGCCTCTCACATTGTCTTCCTTTTACCTCTGGATGAGGCTGCCTGCCGTTTTTTTCCCGATATAGTCGTATATACCGCAACACAAGCTATGATAAGCCAGAGCATCCCCCATACGACAGCGGGCACATGGGTCATCCTTTCTATTATCACTGCATCAGTCACAGGCTGTTGGCCTCCCCAGCCGGCAATCAGACCAAGCTTGTGATTAATCTGCAAAAGGATGGTGTCCACAAAGGTATCGTATATCGCATATGCTGCGCTGGATACACCCAGTATATCTATGACCCAGTCGTTCAGCTTTTCGTTTTTCAGCATGTAAAGCAATAATATAAAGCCTGCAAAGATCGCTGCGTAAATGATGGTGAATACCGATTTGCCGTAAGCTATCGACACTCCCAATAATAGTATGGCAGAAGCACCAAGGATATATTTTTTAACAAAGGTGTTTTTAAGCTTCAGTATCAGCAGAGCAAAAAAAACACTGCCCAGATAACCTCCGTTAGCAATAATGAATGCGGACAATTCATTCTTGGGCATTGTAATTGCATAGCCGCTTTCATCAAGGTTTATCCTGAAGCCCTTTATACCGTTTCCAAATATAACAGCCATGAGCGAATGTCCCAGCTCATGCAAAAACACGGTGAATATTTTCAGCGGCTTTATAACGATAGTGTTCCAAAGCAATATCACCACTATAAGAATTATTACATATCTGCCCTTTTGCTTCATGCCTGCCCCCAATCAGATCATCCTCACAAACTGTACCTGTAAATTATACGTTATTTCATGAGAAAATGAAAGTGGGCACTCCGGTATTGCTCAGTTCACATATCGGTTGACATCTGAGAGGGTTATGCCCTGATGCAGCGCTATGTTCAACCCGTTTGCTATTACCTTTGATATCTTCCTTACCACATCATCGATTTCCTTTGGAGTAACTATCAGGTTCCCCACATATGGCTCCAGTACCTCCCGGATCATGGCGTATTTCTCCTCCCGGTCGATACTCTTCAACATGCTGAAAAATTCGGTGCCCTCGGGTGCCTGGTCTATCATGCTGTCAAGGACAAGATCGATGGTGTCGTTAGCCATGGTCGCAGCATCCACCACAGTGGGAACGCCTATTGCCAGGACAGGTATCCCCAGCGTATCCCTGGACAGCTCCATCCTCTTGTTGCCTACCCCTGAACCGGGCGATATCCCCGTATCTGCGATCTGTATTGTAGTGTTGACTCTCTCCATCTTTCTTGAGGCCAAAGCATCGATGGCTATAACATAATCCGGTCTGATCCTGTCCACAATGCCTCTTATTATCTCGCCTGTCTCAATGCCTGTAATGCCCAGGACTCCCGGCGCCACTGCACAGACCGGCCGCACCCCCTCATCCACCTGCTCAGGAAGGTACTCCAGAAGATGTCTTGTCACCATCATGCTTGATACCACTTTGGGACCAAGGGCATCAGGTGTGACATTCCAGTTTCCCAGACCCACCACCAGCGTCAGCGTTTTTTCATTCAGATGGAGTATTCCGGTAAGCTCCTTTGCCAGCGCCCTGCAGGTCTCCTCATAAAGCTCCTGGTCATTGTCCCTGAGCCCCGGTATCTCCAGTGTGATGTAATTGCCCATAGGCTTGCCGACAGCGGCCTCACCGGTGGGTGAAGTAACCCTTACTCTTGTGACCCTGATCCTGTCGTCACCTGCATTTTCCAGCTCCACACCTGGTATGTCCTGCTGCTCCTCCCTCTCTCTTACCGCCTTTTCACGAAGCAGCTCATGCGCTTCCAGTGTCAGGTCCGTCCTGACATTTCTCAAACCTGCCATATGGTATCCTCTCATTTCTCAGAACATATATTTTTCATTAGTTTCTCACAAACACTGCTAAAAAATTACTCAGTTATCAACAACCTGCTTCATTTGCCTTGCATTTTTAAAATGTTCGTGTTAGAATATCTGATGTCAATAAACAATATTATCGCAGGAGGTGAAAAGTTTGCCAAATATCAAATCCGCTATTAAAAGAGTAAAGGTCGCAAAAGCGAAGACTCTCAAGAACACTATGAGAAAATCCGCTCTCAAGACTGCTATCAAGAAATGCAATGAGGCTATCACATCAAATGATGAGTCAGCATCTGCAGTATTGAACAATACAGTGAAAGCTATTGACAAAGCGGCAGCAAAGAACGTCCTTCATAAAAACACCGCTGCGAGAAAGAAATCAAAACTGGCCAAGGCCCTTAACACTGCCAGCAAGTGATCTTCATGTCAAAAAGTAAAAAGCGCGAGCATCGGTTGATTATCTCCAGGAGCCCGGGCTT
The DNA here is from genome assembly GCA_012519745.1 of Clostridiaceae bacterium. Taxonomy (GTDB): domain Bacteria; phylum Bacillota; class Clostridia; order Acetivibrionales; family DTU013; genus DTU013. Next base: position 75,166 of record JAAYPO010000081.1, read on the forward strand.
TTTTATTTTGCATTTTTGCCGGTATACTATTTTGCTGCCCTGCTTTTACCCACAGAGCCTATTATCATAAGCTCAACTGCAGTCCTGTCGTCCAGATTGCCGGTCTTCATGGCGACATCCAGCTCAAGGCCCCTGGCAGCGGCTTCTTCCAGGCTCTTCATGTCAAAGCTTTTTGCCTGTCTGATCACTTTATCGGCAATAAAGGGAGGTATCTTAAAAAATGAGGCGATCTCACCTCTGCCGGCTCCATCCCCCAGCATCAGCTTTGCCTGTATAAGCTGCCTGAATTGTCTTGTGATCATGAACAATACTCTTGGCATGGGCTCTCTGAGCACTGCCATGTCATTTAAGATAGAAATGGCAGCTGATGTGCGTTTGGCAGCGATGGCATCTGTAAGATCGAATATCCGGCTCTTGACCGACCTGGTACAAACCTTCGCAACATCGTCTTCTGTTATCAGCGAGCGCTCTCCCGCATATGCACAAAGCTTTTTAAGCTCATTCAAAACATCATCCATCCCCTGCTCACAGTAATCCACAATCATTGAGGCGGTCCGCATATCGGCATCATGATCCATTTCTCTCAGCCGCTTTATTACCCAGCCGGCCATATCATCGGGCTTTTTATATTCAAAATTCACTATCATACCGTTTTTCTCTATCAGATCGACATACTTCACCCTCTTATCGATCTCCTCCTCGACAAAGATCAGGCACACATGCTCCGGCATATCCTGCAGGAAGTCAGCCAGCTCGTCCCCGCCTTTTCCCCTGCCGGAAGCACCCTTTCCCTTCTTTGCCCGACCTCCGGTCTGTTCCCGGCCGGCAGCCTTTTTGCCGCCCTTGAAAAGTCCCGAATCCCTTACGATCACAAGTCTCCTGTCTGAAAAAACAGGCGCAGTCCGGCAATTTTCGATTATTTGCGCCGGCGATATCCGGCCATTCAAAACAACCTTATTTAGCAGCTTGAACTCTTCAGAAATTATTGTTTTTTCGATCTGCCGGCAATAATTTCTTATAAGGTACTCCTCTATACCGTAAAAAAGGTACAGCTTCCCTATTTCATTGCTTTTTATCAGCTTCCAGAGTATTTTCTCATTGCCTGCATATGCATCCTTTGCTGCCAATATATTTCAACTCGCTTCTATTTGATCTTTAGTTGATTCTATCAATACGGCTGCAGTTTTTCAATACACGGTCCTTTTTATCACTATTTTTCTTCCATCGCTGTTTAGCACGACAGCGCCGCACTCATCTGTGCGGTAATAGTCCACGCCGTATTGAAACAGCAGTTCCAGTACCCTGTTTGACGGGTGGCCGAAATTGTTCTTCCCTGTGCTGATCACTGCGGCAACAGGATCCACTGCCGCCAAAAAAGCCTCACTGGTAGAGGTATCGGAGCCGTGATGACCTATCTTTATAACGTCAGCTTCAAGCATTTCAAGTGCTGCAGCAGTTGTAGGTGATGTAAGTGCCAATGGCGGCATGGATACTGCCACAAGTCTTTCCTCTACCTCTCTTTCCGCATCACCTGTAAACAGAACGGATGTCTCCCCATAGCACAGTTTCAATACCAATGATGTATTGTTCAGCTTCTCCATATCCACAGGACATTCTGCATCAGGACTCAAGACATGTACGACAGTACGGCTATCGATCCTTATGGTCTCTGCGCCGGAACACCTTGATACGGGTACGGCATTATCCCGGGCCGCTGCCAGAAGCTCACCAAAACACTCCTCATCACTAAGGGACGGTATGATAAGGCGCTTTACCCTGATCATTTCCAGCACATCCACCAGCCCCTGGATATGGTCCGCATGGGCATGGGTCGCGACAACTGCATCCAGAGTGCCGGCGCCGTGATCCAGCAGAAACGGGACCACTGTCAGCTCACCGACCCTTGATGCTATAGCCGGGTTTGAGCTTCCCCCTGCGTCGATAAGTATGGTCTTGCCGGCGCAGGTCCTGATAAAAGTGCTGTCCCCCTGACCCACATCCAGAAACACTATCTCAAGGCTGCCGGGCCTTATGCTGCTGGTCAGGCACAGCACAGCCGCCAGTGACAACACAATAGAGACATGCCTTATATTCAATCTCAACCCTTTCAGCGGCTTATACCACAACAGGAACCATACCACAGTATAGTACAGTGCTGCCGCTGCAAGTGACGGAGTAGTGGTCGTGACCGAAGCATATGGAGCGGCGGCAGACCATTTAGTGATATAAAGTACAGCAGTCAGAAATATATTATTCAAATGCCCGATAAGCCTTGACAGGAAAATACTAAACTGGCCAACCACAGCCATGATCGCTCCCAAAACCGTGATCATCTCAAGCAGAGGCGCAGCTAGTATGTTGGACAGGACAGAAATGAGTGATATCTTGTTAAAGTGCATCATGGTGATCGGCAGGACGCCCGCCTGTGCGCCAATGGTAGCACCAAGCACATCGGAAGCCTTTTTGGGGATGAACCGGCAGGATATGAGCTTGCTGATATTGGGATACAGCATGACGATCCCAAGCGTTGCTGCAAATGACAGCTGAAACCCTATGTTAAAGAGCATGGCCGGATTAACAGCCAGCATTATTATGCAGGAGACCGCTATAGCGGAATATACATCCGGATCACGATAAATAAGTACGGACACAAGCAGTACACATGTCATGAACACTGCTCTGAGAACAGACGGTTCAAAGCCTGTCACACATACAAACAGGGTCAGGAATGCCATGATCAGGATATTTGCAGCCTTTCTCCTGACTCTCAGCGCCTTCAGCACAAGAGAGACAGGGAGCACCAGAAAGGCCACATTGGCACCTGAAACGGCCATGATATGCATCAGTCCGGCGTCACTGAATGCCTCACGGACCTCATCGGACAGTCCTTCCCTGCAGCCTATCAGCATGCCGTTCAGAAGTCCCGCCTGCTGCCTGGGCAAGCTTCTTTCAACAACATCCACTATCCTTGCGCGTATGCTGAGACCTGCTTTGATGAGGAAATTGCCCTTGACTCCGTCCCCCCTTTTTATCAAATAAGGGTATGCGAACATGGTCGCCCCTACACCCTTCTGAGCAAGGTACATCCTGTAATCGAACCCGCCGGGGTTCCTTGCGCCGTCCGGCAGTGACAGTATGCCGCTGAATGTCACCTCGGCTCCATAATCAAGAAAGCCTTCGCTGCCGTCCGGGAGAGTCCTCAGAAGGAGCTTTCCGCCGACATTTTCAAACTTGCTCTCATAAAATCTCTTGATGCCGGAGACCCGAACTGTATATGATACCTTGCCGCCTTTGATCTCGGGAGCAGAGGCGATGAATCCCCTGACCCAGACCTCATCTCCGCCGAAGTCATCGAATCTGCCGAGCTGAAGCTTTTCTGAAAGGAAGGCTTCTGCAGCTCCCAGGAGAAAAAAACCAAGCATGATGACTGCAATGAGCCTCCCGCTGTCTTTTACTGTACGGGAAGTGAATAATATGACTGTAAATAATGTAAACAGGCAGATGACCAAAAAAACGGAATCCGACAGGAAAGCTGCTGCTATTCCCATGATCATCATAATGCAAAAGGATACCACCGGTCGTCTATAAATAATTCCCATAACGACACCTTTTTGCATTTATTATATTTCGTCATCTGCCTATTGTAAAATATTTCCATGCCTGGGCAAAAAATAAACCTGCCCTTATTTATTTCTACAGGCAGGCCCTCCTTTATCGATTTATATATTTCCCGAACTGTTGATGAATGCCCGGGTATCGATGGTTTTCTTCATCACTTTGAGATATAGTCTCTGGCCCTCATATATCTTTTGCTGTAATAGCTGCTGCTCAAGCTTTCAATGGTTATCGCTTTCTTTAAGTAAGTGGAGGCATGTATGAATTTACCGTCTCCGATATAGATGCCGACATGAGTAATATTGTTAAGACCGCCGTCAGTATCAAAGAACACCAGATCTCCAGGCTGGAGATCAGCCTTTTTGACAGCCTTTCCGCCCTTGCCCTGATCGCTTGACTTTCTGGCAATGCTCATATCAAAATTGTTGTACACATATTTGACAAAACCGGAACAGTCAAAGCCCTTCTTTGACTCTCCGCCATAAACATATTTGATGCCGATCAGCGTCTTTGCATAATCTACTATCTGCTGCCTCAAAAGGGCTTCCTTGCGGGCATCGCTGCTTAGATCATCCGCTCCCCTGCTGACCGGATCGGACTTTTCCGACTTGCCCTCCGATCCATCTGCTGCTCCGGCATCTACCTCTACAGTGAGCTCTTCTCCGGCGGCATCCGGTGTCTCACCGGCATCATCCGCATCCTCTGCTTCTTGCACGGCGGACGGGGTCTTTTCCGCATCCTTTGCCGCAGCCTTGACAGCGGCAGTGCTCTTGGAAGCTGCTTCGTCCCTGACGGTGACATAATCACCGCTCATCCAGCCGAATCTATCTTCCCCGATAGACACCCTGTACCAGTTGTCGGAATCCTCGTATATGTCTACCTTTGTCCCTCTGCTGAACTTTGCAAGGACCTCCGAGTCAGTATTTGGCTTGCTCCTGACATTTACCACCGATCCGGAAACCACGCCTGAGGCGATCTTTTCATCCCGTACCAGCAGCCAGTCACCGGACATCCATCCTGTGGCATCATTGTAGGAGACCTTGTACCAATCGCCCTCACTATCTATGATATTGACCTTTGTTCCTTCTGTGAGCTTGTTGAGCACCTTCGACGACAGATTGGGACTCTGCCTGAAATTGACGACATTCCCGGTCACTACACCTGTCTTCTTCGCATTTGCAGAGATCGGGACACTTAATACTAAAACCGCTATCGCAGCAGTTGATAATGACATCAAAACTTTTTGGGAAATAGCCATAAGCTGCTCCTATTTTTGCTTCCGAAGTTAGCTGCCGGGTTCGGGTAATAGGACTCCCTACTGTTCCGTCCGGAACAGATTAACCCCTGTCTTGGTTCCTCCGTACTTCTTATTATAAAGAAGATTCAGCGTTTTTTCGGCATAATATGCCTGCACAAGAATATTATACCGCACTGCAATGTTTTGTCAACCTTCTTTGGACATACTATGAGAGCAGGTTTTTTGCATGATTATGATATTCGATGGCAGTTTTTCACCAAACACTGCCTTCTCGATCCTGCGTGATTCACAAAAGCCGAGCTTTTTCCAGAAATACAGTCCCACTGTGTTTTTTTCCACTGCCGACAGATAGACATCCCGGACATTATGAGAACGTACCGCATAGTCCAGCAAAATGTCCACTGCCCTTGTACCGATGCCCCTTCTGCGATATTCAGGCAAAATATTCAACTGCTTGATCCACAGCGTGTTTGTATGCAGCATACCTGAGCACAGGCCTGCAAACCGCATTACGGTATTGGCTCCTCTACATGGAGCTTTGATATAGATCCCCGTGATGAACTCATTATCGCTGGCTTTTATGCGCTCTAGGAGAGAGGACAGTTCATGGACCGAAAAAACACCCTCCTGTCCGGTCGCATAGCGGCTGTCATCACCGCAGTTGTATACCCTGGCGGCATCTGCAAGGCTGCTGTGACCTAGAGGCATTATAGCTGTCATGCTGTCTTGAGCGTATATCGCTATCAAATAGCCACCTCTCTGATTTCATAATGTGACGCACTCCCGGCACAATACATTTCCCAGCTAATAAGGGAGCCGGTCTTACGCCTTTTTTAAACCCATCGTTACACCTGTCCCAGATAACCCATGAGGGCCTTGGCATTTTCTATGGCCTTTCCCTTTGGATGGTTGTTGAAGGATACCAGAGTTATTCCCGATTCGTCGTCCATTTCTCTCAGCCTGTTGACCCACTCCAGCAGCTCACTGCCGCTGTAGAGGTAATCATATCTCTCAGCTCCCTCTCCCGAGTACCATTTCTCGCCGTTCCTGCCATGCAGGCGCAGATATGCCATCCTTGATGTCACTGCCGTCACATTGCCGATCAGGCCCCGTATGCCGGGTTCATCAACGCATACATATCCCATATCCTCTTTCCGGAGCAGATCGAATACTTCCTTTCGTATCCATTCACGGTTCCTGAACTCTATACAGAGCTCCTGCTCCGGAAAATGCTCCCTCAGCCTCTTAAGATAGTCATAACCGGCACTGTTGCAATGGAATGAGTATGGAAACTGAGCAAGGATGCATGACAGTTTTCCGCTTTGAATGATGGGTGAAAGGGAATACTTGAATTTTTCAGCTTCCTCCCTTCCACAATTCCTTTCATGTGTAAACCCGCCAAACAGCTTGACGGCAAACTGAAAATCATCCGGGGTCTTCCTGTTCAGCCCCTCAAATAATTTCAGACCGGGCATATGGTAATATGTAGAATTCACTTCGACAAAGCTGAAATACAGAGAATAGTATTCGAGCATCTCCGCAGGCTTTGTGCCCTGCGGATAGAACGGCCCGACCCAGTCGGCATATGAATATCCTGCGGTACCTACCTTTATCATACTATGCTTCTCCCTTCACCGAGGTTAATAACAAAGCACTGGGATCTCCCTCCTCTATGGCGGGAGTCATATCTCTTAATTATTCAACAGAAAATGCAGCATTTCCTTCTGATCTTCATCTTACTGTAATTTTTTTATCGCCATATTTCTTTTTTAATTGATTAATATTTCATCATTCGTTATACTATTCAATGGAAATAGTGCTTGTACTGCATTATTTCTACATTACACTTAACAGGAGAGATATTATGGAAGAACTACTAGCTGGCTTTACAAATATCAGCTATCTCAATGTTATTATGTTTGTGATAGGATTGGTATTGATCATCCTTGCCATCAAGAAGAATTACGAGCCTATGCTGCTTTTGCCTATCGGCTTTGGAGCAATACTGGTCAACCTGCCCCAGGCAGTAGTGAAATATGCATCGATAGATGCCGAGCCAAATGCGTTCGTGACAAATTTCGTGATGAACAACCCGGGATCCCAGAAGCTTTTCGAAGACAGCTTCATTTTCAGGGATGGTCAGGCCTTTCATTATGAGCCCGGATTCCTGGAAATACTGTATCGGTCGGGTATACTCACAGAATTATTCCCTATTTTGATTTTTATAGGGATCGGGGCAATGATCGATTTCACCCCTCTTTTCAAAAACCCGGTCATGATTTTCTTCGGAGCTGCAGCTCAGTTTGGAATATTTGCAACGATGCTGGTTGCCATAGCCATTGGATTTGACCTCAAGACGGCCTCTGCCATCGGCATCATAGGCGCAGCAGACGGACCGACGGCAATTTATGTAGCAAACCAGTTTACAAGGGAGTATCTGGGGCCGATATCAGTGGCGGCCTATTCGTATATGTCGCTGGTGCCCATCATACAGCCTCCTGTCATAAAGCTTCTCACTACAAAAAAAGAACGCTTGATCAGAATGGAATACCGCGAGGAAAAGGTATCCAAGTTCGTACTTATCGCATTCCCCATAGCTGTTACCCTGATAGCCGGTATTGTAGCTCCTATCAGCGTCCCGCTGGTCGGCTCGCTTATGTTCGGTAATCTGATCCGGGTGAGCGGCGTACTGGAGAGGCTCTCACAGTCGGCTCAAAATGAGCTTTCAAATCTTGTGACTCTGCTTCTGGGTATCACCATAGGCTCAACGATGCTGGCAGAGAATTTCCTCAAGAAGGAAACAATAATCATATTGGCAATGGGTCTTGTGGCATTCGTATTCGATACCGCAGGAGGCGTCATGTTTGCAAAGCTGCTGAATCTGTTCAGAAAGAAGGACAACAAGTTCAATCCTATGATCGGAGCTGCCGGGATATCTGCATTCCCCATGTCAGCGAGAGTAATACAGAAGATGGCCCAGAAGGAAGACCCGACAAACTTCGTACTAATGCAGGCAGTAAGTGCAAACGTATCCGGACAGCTGGGATCCATCATAGCAGGCGGACTCATACTTGCCCTCGTACCGATGCTTGTCCGCTGATAAAAAGAACAGGAGGAAACAGTAATGCTGGAATCATTGATCAATGGAACTATTATGGAAAAAGGACTGTTTGTCACTTTAGTAGGAATGACAGGAGTTTTTATCGTACTGATACTGTTTTATTTCGTTATAAAGGGTTTTTCAAGGCTGTTCCCTTATAAGCCGGAAGAGGACAATAGCTAAAAATCATGAAAAAAGTATTGATAGTGACATATTCCTTCCCCCCTGCCGAAAGCGCATGTGCCAAGAGAGCCGACAGCTTTGTGAAGCAGTTGAACAAATATGGATGGGAACCGCTGATACTGGCCGGCAATGTCAAGATAAAATCTGTGCCAGCCCCGGCCGGAGCTGCCGGTACGGCGGCACCCGAGGGCATGGAGATAGTAAGGACAGCCCCATGGCGGGCCGAAAATCTGCCGACACCCTTCAGACAAGTGGCGGGATTTTTCTCGTCGCTGCTTATGCCTGACAGGGAAAGGCTCTGGGAGCTGTCCAGCATCAGAAAGGCGGTCCGGCTGGCAAGGTCAGCAGGTGCTGACCTGATTTACACACTGTCCCCGCCGTCGAGTGCCCATCTCATCGGGATGAGGCTGAAGAGGAAGAACCCGGATATCCCTTGGGTAGCGGACTTTTATATGGCTGCCGACACAAAGGGAGGCGGGCTGAAGAAAATCAGGGAACAATATGTAAATAATCTGGTAGACTCGGTAATGGACGGAGCGGACTGTATAATCACCGGGGATCCTGCCCTTGGCGATGTTTTGAACAAAAGTCGGGGCAATGCCGGAGAGCAGACAGAAATATGCTGCGTTCCCAACGGTCATGTACAGGAATTGACAGAACAGTTTGAAAAGGCTTGCAGGGTCATTGCAGCAAGAAAACTTAGCAAAAACAACGATGAGTGAAAGCTGAAGACTGCCGTAGAAAAACGGCAGTTTGTATATACAAGGAGGTATTGGGATGAGAATAGTACACATTATAGGCGGCGGTGATGTGGGAGGAGCAAAAACACACATGCTCTATCTGCTCAGGGAGCTGTCCCGCCATATGGAAGTCAAGCTTATCAGCCTCCGCCCAGGTGTATTTGCAGATGATGCTGCCTCTTTGGGCATTGATGTTTCAGTGGTCAAATCGGCAAACATTTTTTCAGACATCAAAAAGGTCAAAAAAATAATCAGTGACGGCAAATACGACATAGTACACTCCCATGGAGCAAAGGCCAATATATTTTCTCTGGCCGCAAGCCGCAGAGACGGTTTGCCCACTGTGACCACAGTCCACAGTGACTACCGTCTCGATTACATGCACAGCCTGCCCAAAAGGATGACCATAGGCCTGGTCAACTCCATTGCTCTTCGGTATATCAAAAACCACATAGCGGTATCCAACAATTTCAAGGAGATGCTCATCAGCAGAAACTTCAATCCCCTCGATATCTATGTGCTTTACAACGGCATGGATTTTTCGCCGCCAAGTGTTGAATATTCAAGGAAGAAGCTCCTGGAGAAATACAAGCTGGACATCCCAGACGACAACGTCATTGTGGGTATCGCAGCCAGGCTCTATCCAGTCAAAAGCATAGAGACCATAGTAAAGGCCGCACATATTGTAAAGGCCAAAAACTCAAAGGTGAAATTCCTCATCGGCGGCGACGGTGAAGACAGAAAAATGCTCGAGTCACTTACCGCCGAGCTGAAGCTTGAGGATACGGTGTTTTTCCTCGGCTGGCAGGACGACCCCAATGAGATAATGAGCAGCATCGATATAAGCGTACTGACATCCATCAGTGAAAGCTTCTCCTATTCCATACTCGAGGGAGCCAGGTTCAAAAAAGCCACCATCAGCACACGGGTAGGAGGAATACCTGACCTCATAGAAAACGGAAAAAATGGCTTCCTGTTCGAGCCCGGCGATGTTGACAGGTTTTCGGAGCTTATACTGGAGCTGGCAGCGGATGAAGAAAAACGGACGGAAATGGGCCTGCAATTGTATGAAAAGGCACTGGCTCAATTTTCAGTGGAGAGTATGGGCAGGACACAGATGGGCATATATAAGGGCATCCTTGAGAAAAAGGCTGCCGATGCCAATGGGCAAAAGCCCTATGATGCCATCATTTCCGGCTACTATGGTTTCAGGAATATCGGTGATGACGCGCTGCTCAAGTCCATCCTCAAGGACCTGAAAAGCTTCAAGCCCGACATAAGGCTCATGGTCCTTTCACGAATACCCTCCGGAACAGCTATGGATTTTCAGGTCCCCTCGATAAACAGGGCCAATATCCTTCGCATATGGCAGGCGATGCGAAAATCCAAGGCCTTTATATATGGCGGGGGCAATCTGCTTCAGGACAATACCAGCACCAGGTCCCTGTTCTTCTATCTGAGCATGGTATGGCTTGCAAAGAAGCTGGATCTGAAGGTCATGTTCTATGCCAACGGCATCGGTCCTTTGAAAAAAAGCCTCAACAGGCTTTTAACAAAAAAGATCATAAACAAGGTGGATGTGATCACCTTAAGAGAAGCCCTGTCATTTGACGAGCTAAAGCATCTGGAGATCAGCAAGCCAAGGATACTGCTCACTGCAGACGCCGCACTCACTGTGATGGATGGATATGGCAGTACCCACACCAATATCGTCGATAGAATGAGGCTGGATAACAAAAAGCCACTGCTGGGCATATCACTGCGTAAATATCCCGGCCACGAAAAAATAGAACACGAGAAATATGAGTCTGTCATAGCTCAGGCCATCGATTATATGGCGGACAAGTATGGTATATATCCCGTCTTTTTCCCGATGCAGCATCCGGAAGACGTGCCGATCCTGGAAAATGTAGCGGCCAAGATGCACAATGAAAGCTATATAGTAAGGGATAAGCTTGATATCCAGGAAACGTATGAGATGATATCCTCCTTCACGATGCTGATCGGTATGAGACTGCACGCCCTTATTTTCTCGGCGGTAGCAGCTGTACCCATGATAGGGCTGGTATATGACCCCAAGATACAGGGCTTCCTGGATTGCATACAGCAGCCCTCGGCAGGCGATGTGCTTGAGCTTGAATACGGCAGGCTGACAGAGCTGGCCGACAAGGTGTGGGAAAACAGAGAACAGATCAGAGATCAGATCTCCCAACGCATCCCATTACTGAAGGAAAAGGCCAGAGAAAATGCAAGAGTCGCAGTAGAGCTGATAACAGGGACTCACAAAAACGGGTTGTAATGTCTGGTACCATCATAGAATGTGAATATAATGACTGCGGCAGAAAGCAGCAGTACAAAAATAAGCGCTCCTGCATCATTCCGTCCGAAGGGCCTTGCGGAATACCAGGTGCGTTTCTTCTTCTTGCCGAAATTCCTCAACTCCATAGCATTGGCAATAACCGTTATCCTGTCGAGGCTTGAGAAGATCAAAGGCATCAGGATCGCAAGCATGTTTTTCAGCCTGGTCCACGGCTTTGCCTTTCGGGAAAGGTCGATGCCCCTTGCCTGCTGAGCATGGGAAATATTTTTGAACTCAGTCTGTATATCAGGTATGTAGCGCAGAGCCAGCGCTACTGCGTATGAGACCTTGTAGGAGATCCCAAGCCTGTTCAGTGAAGATGCGAATTCACTTGGATCCGTAGTAAGCACAAAAAGCAGTGCTACAGGAACAACTGTATAGTACTTCAAAGTAACTGTAAGTTCATAAAAAAGCTGCTCCAGAGTAACAGTGTAGCGCTGCGAAATACTGAACAACACATGCCTTGTGCCATATATCTGCACCCCCTCTTCTGGAGAAAACAGATATATAGTAATAAAATTAAGCAGCAGGAACATCGAAATAAATGTGAAAACAAAAGCTATATCACGGAACTTGATCCTGGATATCCTGAAGGCAGTTATGCCTGTAATGAGCATGATCACCAGCACTCTCGCATCAAGGCTGATCATGCCTGTCAGCGACCATACCAGGAATATTATCAGCTTGGTTGCGCCGTTCAGTCTGTGGATGGGAGAATCGACCCTTATATATGACAGCAGTGCGCTCATAAGTGAAACTTCACCCCTTCGTCCTCGATAAACCTCTGTATCAAGAGCTCCGGCTCCAATTCCAGTCTTATTGCAAGATCATAGAGTGAAGTCTTCTTGAGGTTGGCGGAATTTATTGCTTCTTCATTTGATAAAATAGCGGCCACTGTATCATCTGCTATTTTGATCCCGTCTGACAATACAATAGCCCTGTTTGTATACTCTATCGCAAGGTGCATATCGTGAGTGATCATCATAATGGTTATACCGCTTCTTTCATTCAGCTCCTTCAGAAACTCCATTATCTCCGTATAATGCTTGTGATCCTGGCCGGCAGTGGGTTCGTCAAGTATCAGCATCTTCGGTTCCAGTACCAGTATGGAAGCTATCGTGACACGTTTTTTCTGTCCGTAGCTAAGAGCGGCAACAGGCCAGTTTCTAAATGGATAAAGCCCGCAGATCCTCAGGGTTTCCTCCACTCTGTCCTTGATGATATCGTCAGCGATTTTCCTGGCCTTGAGTCCCAGAGAGACCTCATCCATTATCATTGTCTTACAGATCATGTGATTTGGGTTCTGCATCGCAAAGCCAATTCTTAATGAACGCTCCTTTATAGTGTCACGGGTTATATCCCGGCCTTCAAAAATAATACTGCCTGAATCCGGCCTCTCCATACCGCAGATCAGCTTCGACAGCGTTGATTTTCCGGCTCCGTTCTTCCCTATGACAGCAAGCATTTCACCCTTCTTTACAGAAAATGAAATGTCTTTTATTGCCCTTGTCCCTGATTTGTATTTGAAAGCCAGGTCCCTGACCTCCAGCAGATCCTGTTCTGCGGCTTGCTTTGTGCGGCCTGTGCCTCTGCCTGCCCATCCGAGCAGCTTCTCCTTATGTGCTTCGATACTCAGCGATGCGATATTCTGCAGGTTATCCTCCGCTCTTACGCCGCATCCTGCCATCTTGAGCGCCGAAATAAAAAGAGGCTCCCTTATGCCGTGTTTTTCCAACAGGCTGCCTGCCAGCAGCTCCGAAGGCGGAAGATCAGCGACTATCCTGCCGTCGTCAAACAGAATGACCCTGTCGGCTCCTCTGTGCAGCGCATCCTCAAGCCTGTGCTCTATTATAATGACGGTCTTTCCGCTCTGTTTCTGAAGATCATCTATCAATTCTATGGCATATTTTCCTGTAGCGGGATCCAGGTTGGCCAGCGGCTCATCAAACAACAGGATATCCACCTCGTTGACCATGACGCCGGCAAGGGACACTCTTTGCTTTTGGCCCCCTGAAAGCTGGAATGGATTGGATGCAAGGAACTTGTCCATATCGACGGAAATCGCGGCGGCAAGCACCCTCTGCCTCATCGTGCCTGTTTCCACACACTCATTTTCCATTGCAAATGCAATATCCTCACCGGCAGTTAGTCCTATAAACTGACAGTCGGAATCCTGCAAAACCGTTCCCACATATTCGGACGCTCCAAAGATGCCGAGCTCTGATGCTTCCTTACCCATCACCTCAAGGGTTCCTGTTACCTCCCCCTTATATGAGTGAGGAGCAAGCCCGTTTATACAATGTCCAAAGGTCGATTTACCGGAGCCGGACGGACCGATCACCAGTACCTTTTCGCCTTTATTTATGGTCAGGCTGATGTTTTTGAGGGTCGGCTCCTTCTGACTGTTGTATCTGAATGAAAAATCCTTGAATTTGACTGCAATATTGTCTGAAGCTGAAGCTTTCTCTATGTTTCCCATTATGACCTCTGTACCGTTTTGTATGACAAGGGGACGATCCTCATGCACCATGTGCCGAAGACCATCCCCAGCTTGATCCAAAATGGATTATTCCTCTTTTGCCAGGCTCGAAGCCTTTTGCCTCGTAGCGGAGTATCCAAACATGAGCGCTGTTCCAAGTACCAGCATTACTGCCATGTTTACAGAGCCGGCTACCAGCCCCTGTGTGAACACCTTGTTGGCCGGTTCACTGTAATCAGTATATCCAGTGCCGGAGCAAGGCCGAACCAGCAGATCGCATTTGAGACGATCTGTACCACATTGAACAATATAGCCTGCTTCAGTCCGAACTTTCCGTCTTCAACACCGAATTTCTTCACAAACAATCCGATCAGGAAGCCCACGATGGCCGAGCATATGATCCAGCTCCACCAGAGAGATCCGTACATGAATGTGTCCTTTAGAGCATGTCCTATCAGACCGATCAGCAAGCCGGCAAAAGGACCAAACACCGCTGCCATCATTGAGAGAAGACCATAGGAAGTTTCAAGGCTGGTATTGGGTATACCGGTCGGTATAGATCCGAACATGCCCAATACAATGAATAATGCTGCACCGATTCCAATTGCCACCACTGTTTTTACACTGAGTTTCCACATTAGACATTCCCCCCTCGCTCAGGCATTGCCTGAAATATAAAAGTTTACAATAATAGTATATATTACAGAGTCGAATAGTCAAGGATTCTATTGATGATCTCCTGTTGCTTTTTGCTTATGGCCTCAAAATCCATATGGGGGATATAATATGACTCCAATTCGTCATGCAGCTGCTTCTCCCTGTGTAGCAAGTCCAGAGCTTTATCAAGGAGTCTGTCGAATTCGATCCGGTTATATTCCAGTTCCGACTGATGAACTGCGAGCATTCCGCTGCTGAGCATTTGTCTGAAATCGACCTTCCTTACGGCACATGCATCTGTGACATGATAGCTGTTGACCGTGGCAAATGCGGCGTTCAGTCCCGGCAATATCAGATGCTCCAGCTTATCGGGCCTGAAGGCGCAATAGTATGCCTCGGCATCGAACCCTCTTTCCAGCGCCCCTGATTTTATCCTCTCCAGCACCCTTTCGGTACCTGTACCCGGAAATCCTTCAAACACATATATGTTATCGAGGGTCATCAGATCATCCAAAAAATTCACAAGACCATCGGGGGTTATGGCACTGGCAAACAGGCGTCTCTCACGGCCCGGAGCATCAGCTGGGGGCATCAGATCGAAAAGAATGCCTGAAAACTCCCATGATATGCTG
This sequence comes from Clostridiaceae bacterium, assembly GCA_012519745.1. Classification (GTDB taxonomy): domain Bacteria; phylum Bacillota; class Clostridia; order Acetivibrionales; family DTU013; genus DTU013. Next base: position 90,189 of record JAAYPO010000081.1, read on the forward strand.
TTCAGGTCGGCATTATTCATGGCAGCTGCATAAATTGCCTCGGTATCTTCATATATTTTCAGGGCCGCACCGAGATACCGGTACGCTCTGACAAAGCAATTGCTGATTTCATTTCTCACCTCTATGATTTTCCTCTTGTTGGCTGAAATTCCCTTCTCATTCCAGTACTCACCAAGGTTGATGATCTCCTCAACCGCTCCCGGCGTCTTTGGATCCGTTATATGGGGAGCTGTCCCATCCAGCAGCGCAACCCCTGCAGCCGGGATCACCAATGCGTCCAGGCTTTCGGGATCGCTGGAGCAATGCATATGCTCCACATCATGTCCGCGTCCTGTCACAGCCTGTGAGATCTTCTTCATAAGAGTGCTCTTGCCCGTACCGGGACCGCCTTTGAAAATATATATCCTTGCTGCCCTATCCTGGTCCAGTATGTAATCAAAGAAGCTGAAAAAGCCTTTTGAGGTATTACCTCCCGGAAACATATGTCTTACCCTGCCTGCCTGCATTATATCTCCTCCTGAAAATACAGCATCTGGTTTATAATATGCCAAACGTAAAAGCATTGATTCTAATAAAAATATATATGGACATTTTAACAAAGTGGGTATATAATCAATTTGTATGCACAATGTAATTACATATTAACAAAATATTTTTTATGCTGAATCGAGGTAAAAATGCTGTTAGGAAGTAACAGGTCACTGAATAAGAATATACCGATCCCGCTGTATTATCAGCTGAAAACGATCCTGCTGGAATATATAAGGGAGCAGCATCCGGATGTGGATGAGCCCATTCCTACGGAGGTCGAGATCAGTGAATACTTCGGCATCAGCAGGCCCACGGTGCGCCAGGCTATCAATGAGCTCGTAGTTGAAGGTTATCTGTACAGGATAAAGGCAAAGGGCACATTTTTGGCAAAGCCTAAAATCACCCAGGACTTTTTACTCACCCTGGACAGCTTCAATAATGAAATGAGAAAAAAGGGGCTTGTACCCTCCACGAAGATCCTTCAGCGGGAAGTGGAAAAATGCGACGAAAAAATAGCAAATATCCTGAAGCTGGAACCCGGTTCAGATGTAATAAAGCTTACCAGGCTTCGTTCGGCAAATAACGAGCCCATGGTATTTGTCATCACATATGTCCCCTACATGGTCTGTCCATTGCTAATGGAATCAGACCTTAAGAATGAATCTCTGTACGAGATCATAGAAAGGGAAAGCGGAAAGCTGATAGCCACGGCCACAAGATCGCTGGAGTGCATCATTGCGGGAGAGTTTGAAGCAAAGCTCCTGAACATCGAAAAGGGTGCGCCTGTCCAGTATTTCGAGAGCATCGTTCGTCTTGAAGACGGGACTCCCATAGAATATTCTTTGGCAAAATACAGAAGTGACCGGAGTAAATTCACATTTGAGCTGAGAAGACGCTAGCTCTTAAGTGAACGCAAATATTTTTTACGCGCTAATGTAAATACATAATTACATAAATACATTCAACAGATAATTATATTGATCCATATATAATTAAAACCCTGCAAAAAAGATAGACTAAACAATGAAAGGACGGATCATATGAAAATGAAAATACTGATAACACCAAAATCCTTCAGGAATTACAAGCACAAGGCCTATCCCCTGCTTGAAGAAAAGGGCTATGAGATCATCGAAAACGATTTTGGCAGGACTATGACCGAAAATGAAATAGTCCGGCTTGCCGGCGAAGGCGTTGAAGGCATCATCATAGGAGTTGACCCATTACCTGCAAATGTTTTGGAGCAGCTCAGAGATCTGAGGGCCATATCCAAATACGGTGTGGGCATGGACAACATTGACCTGAGCCGTGCAGCTGAGCTTGGCATCAAGGTAAAAAATGCAGTGGGAACAAACAGTGTCTCAGTTGCCGAGCTGGCTGTCGCCCTAATGTTTACCATGTCCCGCAAAATACCCGTGCATTCCGCAGCAGTCAAGGCCGGTGGATGGGACCGCAGTATAGGCTTCGAGCTGACAGGAAAAAAGCTGGGTCTTGTTGGCGGCGGCCAGATAGGACGCGAGGTTGCAAAAAGAGCACGGGGACTTGGTATGGATGTGACCATATATGACCCATACTTCAGTGAAGAGGATTTCCTTGTCAGGTATCAGGTCGGCAAGACTGACAAGCTTGAAGAATTGCTCTCACAAAGTGACATTATATCCCTCCACCTCCCTGCCACCTCCGAAACCAGGCAGATGATCAACAGCGCGACTCTTGATTTAATGAAGCCAAATGCCGTACTGATCAACACCTCAAGAGGCGAGCTCGTCGATGAGGAGGCATTGTATGAAGCCCTGAGCTCCGGCAGGATCGCCGGCGCCGCACAGGATGTCTTCTCCAGTGAGCCGCCTGCAAAGGATGAAAAGCTGCTGCAGCTGGACAACTTCATACTCACACCCCATCTTGGAGCATTTACCGGTGAGGCAGTAGAAAAAATGGCGCTGGTCTCCACAAACAATCTTCTTGAAATGCTCGGGCACAAGGAGTGAGGACCATGGATAAATCAACGGGATATATCCGCACGGTGACAGGCGACATCAAACCTGAACTGCTGGGATATTGCCAGAGCCACGAACACCTTTTCATAGCAGACGGGCACTCAGCAAAGCAGGTACCCTCATTGCTTCTCGATGACCTGGATGCCACCTGCTCCGAGCTGGAGCTGTACAAAAGGCATGGTGGTGTCAGCATAGCAGATGCCCAGCCTGTCGGCTGTGGAAGGATGGCTGATATGCAGCTTGAAGCCTCCGAGAGGACAGGTGTGAATATACTGGCTTCCACAGGGTTTCACAAGCTGATTTTCTATCCCGGCGGCCATTGGCTGAAAACTATTGACAGTGATGAACTGGCTGAGCTTTTTATCGATGAGATAAGCAACGGCATGTATATCGACTGTGATATATCAAAGCCAGAGCGCAGTATAAATGCCAGGGCCGGCATCATAAAAACAGCATCGGACCCGGAAGGTCCCGCGGGAGATTATAAGAGATTGTTCTCAGCCGCAGCCCAGGCCTCTGCTGTAACCGGTGTCCCTATACTCAGCCATACTGAAATGGGAAAGGGTGCATTGGAACAGATCAGATTTTTTACAGACCGCAAGGTGCCTGTCGAGTCCATCATCATATGTCATCTTGACCGGGACCTCACAGACATGGGCTATTTGATGGA